>CAMWSU010000024.1 GCA_947176965.1 uncultured Lachnospiraceae bacterium
CGGTACCTTCATAAAATACCGGATAATGTCCGTATGCGTCACCGTCACCGGTCCTCCCGCCCCGATCTGCCTTCGGAATAACGGGATCACGCTTCCGTTGCTGCCGAGTACGTTCCCGAACCGCACCGCCACAAATTCCGTTTCATAATGCCGGTTAAAAGTCTGGATGATCATCTCACAGATCCGCTTGGTCGCTCCCATGACGTTCGTCGGATTCACCGCCTTATCCGTTGAAATCATGACAAATTTCTTTACCCCGTTCATCGCCGCTGCCTGCGCGGTTTTCCATGTCCCGAACACATTGTTTTTTACCGCCTCATTCGGGCTGTCCTCCATCAACGGCACATGCTTATGCGCCGCCGCATGATAGACAATATCCGGATGGTACGTCTCAAAAATGCTGCTCATGCGGGCAGTGTTCCGAACGGATGCGATCAGCACAAGCAGATTCATGCGCGGGTGCGCTGCGAGTAATTCCTGCTGAATGTCATAGGCGCTGTTCTCATAAATATCCACGATGATGAGCTGCTTCGGCTGATGCGTTGCAATCTGACGGCACAGCTCGCTCCCGATGGAACCGCCGCCGCCCGTCACGAGCACGACCTTGCCCTTGACATATTCCAGAATCGAATCTAAGTCTACCTTGATTGGCTCCCTGCCGAGCAGATCCTCCACATCCACATTGCGGATCTTGCTGACATTCACCTCACCGTTCACAAGCTGATACATGCCCGGAAGCGTGCGCAGCTTGCAGTCCGTCTCCTTGCAGATATCAATGATATCGCGGATCATGTGCTTCGGTACGGACGGCAGGGCAATGATGATCTCATCAATCTGATATTCTTTTGCCGCGCGGATGATCTCGTTTCTTCCGCCGACCACCTTGATCCCCTGTACATAACGGCCCCATTTATTTTTATCATCGTCAATGACGCATCGGATTGTCATCGTGGAATAATAGCTGCTGATGATCTCCTTCATGATGACGTTACCGGCATCGCCCGCGCCGATGATCATGACCGCCGTCCCGTTTTTGCTGTTGACCTTCCGGTGCTTCGCTTCCCTTAAAAAACGATACGAAAAGCGGCTTAGAAGCGTAAACGCAAACAGCACGAGCAGATAAATGAAATAATAACTTCTGGGCACATAATGTTTCGTAAAATGCAGCCCGACACATTGAAAGAGCGCGCTCAATGCGCACGCCGCCGCTATGTTCTGCATCTCGGTCACACCCGCATATGCCCAGAGACTATGATAAAGTCTCAGCAGATAAAACGCTAAAAGCGTCGTTATAATGCCGATCGGCAGAAACCATTTCACATTATCGACAAATTGCTGCGGGATCTGTGATATACGGAACTCATAACGCATCACAAGCGGAATATAGCTCGACAACACGACTGCGATGACGTCGTATACGATCAGAAAAATACGCCGAACCAGCAATTTCGTATTCAATATTTTATGCTTCACCTGATTCATAGGAATACGGATCCCTTTCCATACCTGCAACAGTCATTTCTTCTAAAGAAAGTATACTCTTTTCCCGCCGCATAGTAAATAGGACAAAAAAAGATGCAAAGCCGAGCGGCAGACATTGGTTTGCGGTATATTCAAACATGCTGACAAGGATAAACGCTGCCAGCATCACAAGCGCCATAAACTGCATTTCGCTGCGGTCCTTTCCCCGCCATATGAGAAAAACTGAGCGCCCAAACATCCCAAACAGGACACCGAGATAAAGAAGCCCCGCAGGAATCCCGAAATCATATGCGATCTGAAGGAACGAATTGTGCGCATGCATCGCCTCCACCCCATTATCCGAAATGCCCATCTCCGCATGTCCGCTGAAATTTAACCGGCTGAGGTATTCCAGATAAATGCCGAAGCGACCGTTTGACACATGGTCCAGCGGGTTCGTCCCGCCGCTGTCTTCCTCCGCATCGGGAGCAAACGTCCCTCCTGCCGAAGCGACCGTGCCAAGCTGCGTAAGGCGCATGCCTCCCGCCTCCGCCGCCTCTCTGTGGATACTTCCATTTCTTTCTTTTGCCTCATTCCAAACAGTCCAAGTATCGCTCATCTCCGCGCCGGAAAGCCTGTCCTCGGACATCTCCGGCGTACCGAGGCGATTGCCCCACAGCCGAAGCAGTGCCTCCACATTCATATAACGTGGTGAATCCGGTTTCTCTCCTTCTACAATCGTCTCGCTGAATTTCTCCTGATCTCCGAGCTTAACGGGACGGTTCACAACAGCCGGGACACATCTTGTCAGTGTATAGACTGCCGGAAGCAGGAAGATCACGGTGCCAAACCCTGCCCCCAGCGCGGACAGATAGATCCTCAACCGCGGGCGGTACACGATCGTTACCGCCACAAACAACAAAAACACCACACCCGCAACCGCCACAAACGCGGTTCGCGCGACCGTGAGCGCCGTATAGCCGAGCACGACCGCCTGCAGCAGCCATTCCTTCCATGCCGCACGCCATACGGTACCGCTTTTCTTCATTTTCATGAGCAGACGGACTAATACGGCCGCCTCCACCATCACCAGATACATCCCTGTGCTCGCCACTGTATGAAAGTACATCGGATAGCGGTTAAAACGATAATAGTGATAGGGCCTGAAGCAAAGGCACATCACCCACATCCACAGAAAATTGACAATGATCCCGTTCATGAAATTATGCATGAGCCTGTGCTTTTCCGCCTCAGTATGGCTGACGAGATAAAAAATCACACAGGTCGCCGTCATTCCCACAGGCCACGATTTCCCGTGTCTGTTCACGATCATCAGCACGCAGAGCGCGATAAAGCCAATCGCAGCCGGCAGGCATGTCCTCTGCCTCCCCTGCTCCCTGTAGCTGCGCAGCACATAAATGAGCACGGAGCCCCACACGAACACCGCCGCCATCAGACGGCGCGCAATCTGCATCTGATGCTCATCCGTGCCGTTCATATGGCAGTACAGCATAGCGGCGGGAATCATCAAAAGCCCCCAGACCAGCGTCAACGGATGAACCAATGCTCTTACTCTGACAGACAGAAGGACACAGACGCCGAACAACAGATACACCCAGCATCCCGCCAGATCCTGCTCCCACTGGATCACGGCATCCGTATAACGGATCCCGGCCCAAAACAGCACGGCAAAGCCGACCGTCTGCAAATAATCCCGCCAGCGCAGTTCCCTGTCCTCCGATGCTTGGTCTTTGGAATGAAATGCCGCCCGATAACAGGCATAGCCCGCCACTAACAGGATGCTCAAAACAGCAAGCGCATATACCGCGATATCCGCCGTCCCTCCTCCGAACAGGCGCACAATACACAAAAACCATGCTGCCGCAAGCACACACACTGCCGCTGCCGCAAAAAGCAAACCGATCAGGATCCGCCGAACCGTCTCCCAGCATTTTCTTTTTTTTAACCCCGAGACGGAAACGGCAATGCCCGCATACAACACGGCGGCGGCGGTCAGGATTCCGACGATACAGCAAAGGATGCGCACCGTGGAAAACGGCTTTGTGTAGACAAAACGCATCATGAGCTGCATCCCCTCACAGGGCGCGGACGCATAGGAAAGCGCACCGCACTCTCTGATGCGGAGGCTCTCCGCCTCCGCGTACGCCGCCCTTAATGTTCCCACACTCTCATAATGCACATTGATCCCCACATAATAAACCGCTCCGGGAATGACGTCCATCTCAGGCTTGATCCGGATTTCCCCCCACCCCTCGATCTCATTAAAATACGGCACCTCCTGATACAGGATCGCAAAATCCTGATCGTAGATTGTCACAAACACCCGGTCGAGCGCATGAACGTCCTCCACGCTGCACCCGACCGCAAGGGACGCAAGATAGTCCCCCGCGGGCATGAACTGCTGCAGCACGATCTCGTCCATCGTAACTGCTCCCGTATAATACGGCGTATCCGTCCTGCCTTCGGAAACCGCTTCATGGTAAAACACGCGAAAAGGCCATACCATGAGACACAGTACAGCCGCAACCGTCACGATTATAAATTGTAAACCTTTGTTACCCGATAACACTTCCTTCATCCGAAGCCCCATGCTCTCCACCGGTCACTCTCTCCCTGACAACAAACTGCGGCGAACGGTTCATACTGATATAGATTCTCCCGATATATTCCCCGATCAGACCAAGCATCAGCATGATCATGCCGCCGATAAACACAAGCGCCGACATCATGGAGCTGAATCCGACCGGGACCGCGGGATTGACAAATTTTTTGATCACGGTGTAGATACCGTAAAGAAATCCTGCCGCGGCGGTCAATGTGCCGATCACAGTTGCGATGCGCAGCGGCATGATCGAAAACGCGGTGAAGCCGTTAAACCAAAGCGCGAACAGCTTTTTCATCGTATAGCCGGAGCTGCCCGCCTCGCGCTCCCTGTGTGTTACATCCACATTAGTGATATTCTTCGTCGCGCGCAGTACCAGCCCGATGACGTAGGGATAACAGTTCTCATAGTGCAGCATATCCTCCACAACAAAGCGTCTTGCCGCAAAATAGCTGGAAAGATAAAGCTCCTTCGGCTTCCCAAGCATGATCCTCGTCATGCGGTCATTGACTCTGCTGCCGAAATTGCGGAACAAGGAATGTTTTTTTTGTGAATAGCGCGCATACACGACGTCACTTCCGGCTTCTATTTGATCTAACAGTTTTCCGACCTCGTTTGCCGGCGTCTGCCCATCATCGTCAAGACAGACGACGATGTCCCCCCGCACCTCATGAAAACCTGCCATCAATGCCGCATGCTGTCCGAAATTCTTGGCAAGCCCGATTCCCGTCACTCCCGGTACGTCTCTCACGATCTGCCGGATCACGTCCATCGTATCGTCAGGAGAAGCATCGTTGACAAGCACGATCTCATAGGCATACGCAGAAAGCTTTTCCATCGTGTCACAGATCTCCCGAACAACGCCGGGCAGAGTCAGCGTCGAACGATAACAGGGTATCACAAAGCTCACGATTGTTTTTTTCTCATTCTTCATGGTATTTTTACCTTTCGTTAGGATTGATCGCCGCCATCAGCACGACGTCCCGAAAGCAGCCCCGCAGAAACACGTCGTCATGCAGATGCGCCTCCTCGACAAACCCCGCATGCGCATAGCTTTTCCGCGCTCTGGCATTGTCCGATAATACGCGCAGCATCACGCGATGAAGGGAAAGCTCATGAAACGCATAATCGAGCGCCAGAATCGCCGTCTCCGTACCGATCCCCTTTCCGAGCGCCGTCTCTTCCCCGATAAAAATCCCGTACTCCGCTTTGCGGTGTTCCCTGTCAATATCCCGGAAATAGACGCTTCCGACCGCACTGCCGTCCTGTATCCGACAGATGATCATTTGTACGACATGCCCGGTCTTTACCTGCGTCTCAATCCACTGTAAATGTCCCTCATGCGTAAACAGTTCTTGGTAGATAAACCGCTCCCGCACAAAATCTTTGTTTCTCCAAGAGACGATCAAGTCCGTATCTTCCTCTGTCATCATCCTGAGACAGACCTTCTCCCCTCTGCGTATCCATTGCTTGTCCACTGACAGCCTCCCCTCAGTTTTCATACGCCCTCAAATGAACCCGCTGCATGCATGAGGAATCGCTGCGCCCGGTCTCATAATCAAAATACACCTTGCAGATGTAAAAGTTCCGATCCCCACCCGTTTCAACCAGATCCTCGCGCGCCACTCTGACGTCATAGCCCTTACAGCGGTAATATGCTACCATCCAATCCGTATCACGGTCAGTCCGCGTCACAAAATAAAGATTATTCATGTACAGTAAGTCCGATTCGATATTTCCGACACCATACCGGCTCAGCTTTTCGGCATAGATCGGACTCTTTGATGCCCAGCCTCCGCACAGCTCATAATTGCGGTAGCTGTTATCCGCCGGAACCATCCGCTCGGAATACGCCACGGTGGAATAAACGTCCAGCAGATAAAAATTCTCTTCATGCTCCGCAAAGTAAGCGCGCAGCCCGTCCCATTCCTCATTGATGCGCTCTCTGCGCTCCTGCTCCTGCTCCACTTCCGTAATGCCTCTCATCGCAGGAACAAGCACAAGCGCCGTCATGATGAGCGTCACCGTGACCCGCCAATATTTGCGGTACAATGGCAGATAGGGCGCACGTTTCTTTTGCCGCGGCGCATCCTCCTGCGAAATCTCTCCGTCCGTCTTTGTCTGAAAGAGCTTCCTCCTGTAATCGGCATAAAACGCATGCATCTGGCACAAAAGCACGGCGCACAGGATCAGGACTTCACACAGATAAAGGGAAACCGTGATCCGCTCCGGTGTCCGCCCCCTCATGATCAGATACATCCAGCTGACCGTACGCATGAATGCCAAAAGCGCCAGCTTCCACGGCACGGAATAATCCCACTGCAGCATGCCCGTCAAAAAAATAAGCAAATACAGCGCAATGACAAGGTACGCCCACACGCCGTCTTCAGCATGCAGCAGCCGGTACAGATACTCGCGAATCCCCTCGTAAAGGCTGTTCTTAAAATACGATCTGCCAAGCTCCGTGCGATTATACTCCACAATGCTTTCCAGCGCATCCGCGTTCAGCGACTCATCAATGGCAAAATTATAATTTAACAGCAGCTTGATCTCCGCCTCGTCCAGCCCAAGCTGTCTATAGTATGCCCTGTTTTGCGCGTAATCAGGCGGTTCGCTCTGAAAATCATACAGTTCTGTCCGATATGCAAAAAACCGGTCAAATTCATTCCACTCATCGCCGCTGTACGCCAAAGCATTCAAAAGCAGACCGATCCCCATTCCGACCGCAACCACAATGGGCGTTGTCAGGTATTTGAGCAGATTTTCCACGCCGAGCATGGGGGTATGTGTGTGTTTTGCCCCGTGCGACCATTTCGCGATACCCGCTGCCCCGATGAGTGGGCAGAGCAGCAGCATCATTTCCGTCCTTACATAAAAGCCAAGGATCACAAGAACCATGCTGACAATATTTTTGCGGATGAACCGTCCGGTCCGCTGCTCGTCATCCGTCGTACAAAAGAGAAACACCCCCGTCGCCACAAGCATGGCACAGGTAACGGAATACTGCACATAAACAAGCTCCCATAATAACAGCCCCGCAAACAGGAATGTCTGAAACAAAAGCAGGATGCTTTTTTTCAGGAACCCGTTCGTAAAAGAGATCACGCGCTTTCCGATCAGCCAGAAGCATAGCGCATGACAGGTGCACAAAAAAATGCCGTACCATGGCAGCGTAGGCGAAAGCCGATACAGGACGCTGATCAAAAAACCCACCGGATACAGCATTTGGATATTTCTTCCCTCAGGCGTGCCCGTATACGTTCCCGCGAGAATATCTTTTATCAGGACATCATCATTGAGGTCATAATAGCAGTCATAGAAATAGCCTACGGCGATCGCGCACAGCAGCGTCGCCGCAAGCGTAAAGAGCATATCGCGGATTGTTCTTAATCTCTGCTCCTCTTTCATACGCGGTAGAACTCCTTCACTTTACCGGTAATCTCTAAAACCTCCTCCGGCGTCAGCTCAAAATACATCGGCAGACGCAGCAGGCGCTCACTTTCCTTTGTCGTGTAACGGTCTTCCCCGAAAAACGTGCCGAACTGTTTTCCCGCGGGCGCTGTATGGAGCGGTATATAATGAAATACCGCCATGATCTCATGCTCGTCCAAAAACCGAATCAGCTCCGTACGTTCCTCGATATCTTTTACCTTAATATAATACATATGCCCGTTGCCCACACATCCGTCCGGAATCTGCGGACATTCGATCAGTCCCCGCTCCGCGAGCGGGGCAAGCTGCTCGTCATACATGTCAAACAGGGAACGCCGCTTTTCATTGATCTCATCCGCCATTTCAAGCTGCGCCCACAAATAAGCTGCGTTCATATCGCCCGGCAGATAGGAGGAACCGAGATTTACCCATGTATATTTATCGACCTGCCCGCGATAAAATTTTGCACGATCCGTCCCTTTCTCACGCAGAATCTCCGCTTCCTCCGCAAATTTGGGATCCCTCATGAGCAGCGCACCGCCCTCGCCCATACTGTAATTTTTGGTCTCATGAAAGCTGTAACAGCCGAAATCACCGATCGTTCCCAACGCGCGTCCCTTATAGGTTGAGAGTACACCCTGCGCCGCATCCTCGATCACATAAAGCTTATGCCGCGCCGCAATGTCCATGATCGTATCCATCTCACAGGCGATACCCGCGTAATGCACCGGAACGATCGCCTTTGTTTTTTCATTCACAGCCGCCTCGATCAACGTCTCATCAATGTTCATGGTATCGGGACGAATATCGACAAATACCGGCTTGGCGCCGCGCAGTACAAACGCATTCGCCGTTGAGACAAACGTATAGGACGGCATGATCACCTCATCGCCCGGTCCGATATCACATAACAGCGCCGCAAGCTCCGTCGCGTGCGTACAGGACGTCGTCAGCAGGCTTTTTGCTGCTCCCGTGCGTTCCTCAATCCATGCGTCGCATTTCTTGGTAAAAGGCCCGTCCCCGCAGATCTTGCGGTTCTTTGTCACGGCTTCCGTAATATATGCAATCTCTTTCCCCGTATAAGGGGGCTTATTAAAAGGAATCCTAATGTTAGGCATGTCAAATCTGCTCCTTGTGTTTCATATTTAACCTTATCATTGTATCATGTCTCATGTGCAAATACAAGCTTGGCGAGCGCTTCGGCAATGCGCTCTGCCCCTTTTCCGTCCACTAGTGCATGCATGGCATCCGCCAGCTTTTTTCGTTCTGAAACCGCCGTAAGATGCACAAGCGCTGCAGTAAGATGTGCGTCCGCTTCCGACCGAAAGCGTTCCGAGCGAATATCGCCGAGATTCACGACGCCCGTTTCCCGCGCAAACGCCTCCGCTCCCATCCGCTGATTATCCGCCAAATAGTACAGGATACCCGGCAGTCCGGCGGCGCACAGTTCGTAAAGTGTACTGCCTGCCGCCGCAACCGCAAGATCGCAGCAGTGCATGACCGCCGATAAATCGCTGCACCCCTCTATCACCTCAACGTTCCCAATTTGTTTTGCAATCCGGTAAAGCTCCTCTTTTCCTTTTGTATACGGGCCACAGACAACCATGATCTTTGCATCGGGCAGCCGCTCTGCAAGCAGATTCGCAAACCATATGCCCGCACCGTACGGATCGGAACCGCCCGTCGTCACGAGCACCGTGTCGATGTTCTCACGCACAGCGCCATGCTCCCGCCGAAAAGACGGTCGGATTGGCGCATAGGCCGGACCGAGCAGATACGTACATCTGCCATCCGTCTCTGTTTTCCGATTCACCGGATAATCAAGCTGTTTAGCATAAACATTATAGTTAATGAGCATATCTGCAGGATATTCCTGCGCCTTCAGATCATCCATCCAAACAACCCGATGTCCGTTCTCTTTTAACGTCTCCACATAAGTTTTTGTTAAATGATAACTGTCCAGCACGATTGGCGCACCGCCCGCAAGCAGTGCCGGCAGCTTCCCAAGCTCCGACTCCATATTTTTGTAATCGGTGTTCAGGATCAGGCAGGGAAATCCTCTGGCAGCAATCGTCTCCTGGGACTTCTCATCCGCCGTCACAAACACGGGACTCAGCCCCCGTCCTTCACAGGCGCCGGCAATCGTTAAACAGCGCATGAGGTGTCCATTACCGACCTGTTCGTTCGCATCCGCACGAAAATAGATCAGCGATTTCCGCGACAAATCCGCACGAAAGCGAAGAACCGCCGGATTCCCACCCGCTGCCGTTCCCGTGTCCTCTGCCGCTTTTTCATACCCCGCCTTTTCAAAGCAGCGCACGGACGCGATATTTTCCGCCTTGACCTCCCCGTAAAGCTCCGTGCAGGTTAAGCATAACGCCGCAGTCCACATTTTCGCCATCTCCAGAAGCAGACTGCCCAGACCGCGGCCACGCCATGCGGACGCGATGCTGTAGCTGATCCGATATGCAGCGCTCTCCTGATGCTTTGTAAGTCGAAGCACCCCCGCAGGCTGCGCGTCGTCGTTCTCCTCATCGCATACCATGAGAATCCAATGCAGACTGTCCGTATCCGCCTGCGTGCGCGCAAACCACGCCGCATGTTCGTCCCATGTGATCGGAGCTGACGAAAACGACTGCCTGCGCGTTTCCGCGTCATTCGCCCATGTAAAAAGCAGCTCCCTGTCCGCTTCTTTGACCTTTCTGAAATAGCCTTTTACCAGCATCAAGCTTCCGCCGCCTCCCTGCCGCCTTCAATATGCTCCCATGCAAGCGGCTCTCCGCGGCTTAAGTCGTGCACCGCACGTCTGCCCAATATGCTCTTATAGTATTTCGGCGCAAGCCCGTCCGACGGACGGATGCTGCGGATATTGTCCTCAGTGAATACCTCTCCCGCGCGCACATCCGCCGTCACAAAAATGCTCCTGCGGAATCTTAAGTTCTCTTTTTCCTGTTCGGCTGCGCCATAGAACACACTGCCGAGCGCCGCCTCCGTCTTCCGCACATCCTGCACCATCTGACGAAATTCCTCCGGTGTCATGGAAAAGGACGCGTCCGGATTCTCAATCTCCCGTCCGAGACAGAAATGCTTTTCGATGATGCTCCCGCCGAGCGCCACCGATGTCGCTGCACTCAACGACCCCATGGAATGATCGGACAGTCCGACCACCGTTCCGAAACGTTCTTTCATATCCCTGATCGTTCTCAAATTCATCTGTTCCGGCTTTGCGGGATAGGCGCTGGAACACTTTAAGAGCGCAAGCTGATGGTTTCCTGTTTGATATATGGTCTGTATTGCTTCGTCTATTTCTTCTTCTTTTGCCATTCCAGTTGACATAATTATCGGTTTTCCCTTAGATGCGATATAAGAGATCAACGGCAGGTCTACCAACTCAAAGGATGCGATCTTATAAAACAGGATTCCCATTTCCTCCAAAAAATCTACGGAAGTGGTATCAAACGGCGTTGAGAGAAACTGGATTCCTGCTTTATCCGCTTCTTCCTTTAAGAGAGGCTGCCATTCCCACGGTGTATACGCCTTTCCATACAGTCCGTATAGGTTTTCTCCCGCCCAGGTACCCCCGTCAATATGAAAATACGGCAGGTCACAGTCAATCGTCAACGTGTCAGGCGTATAAGTTTGAAGTTTAATGCAGTCCGCCCCCGCCTCCTTCGCGGCATGAATAATTTCCTTGGCGCGCTCAATGCTTCCAGCATGGTTCGCCGACATCTCCGCAATGATGAATGCAGGATAACTTTCACCGATCACGCGGTTTTGTACGGTTATCGTCGAAGTCCGCTTTTCTTCTGTCATATGATCCTCCTTTGTGCGTGCCTTTACACCTATTTGCATCTATTCTTTCAAATTTCCTGAAGCATCCGGTATTTCATTTCTGCGATCTTCCAGTCCTTCTCCGTATCAATATCCTGTACGGTAAGCTCGTCCATATAATACGGTGCCGTATGTGCCATGATCATTGACTGCTGTTTCAAAAAAGATGCCACCCTGATACAATAAAACTGCCCGCAGTCATGATAGTGCGGCTCCAGATCCTGTGAGCGCATCGCCATGGATTCTTTATCAGACGGCACAAGCTCTCCGTCTCTAAGCACGACACTTCTCTGCGGCGGAAACGAGAATTTCACCACGGGCAGCACGCTGTCTGCATTCCCCGAAAGAAGGACATCCATCGCTTTCTTTAACGCTTCCGCCGTCAAAAACGGCGCTGTCGGATAGATCACGCATGCAGTCTCATAATAGATGCCGCGCTTTGCATACTCCTCCAATACCTCCAATACCACGTCCGCCGTCGCCGCATAGTCATTTGAAGTCCGTTCGCTGCGGTAAAACGGCACTTCTGCGCCGCACTCTTTCGCGATCTGCGCAATCTCCTCATCGTCCGTGGACACCATGACCGTATCGAATAAGCCGCTTACAAGCGCGGCTTCGATGGAATACGACAAGATCGGCTTTCCGAGAAACGGCTTGATATTTTTGCGCGGAATCCGTTTACTGCCGCCGCGCGCGGTAATGATCGCTATAGATGCCATCTGAATCCTCCCATACTATCATTTTTTGTAGTGTTCCACGATCTTCTTCACCGCATGAATGACATCCTCCACATCCTGATCGGTCATAGCGTAATAAAGCGGCAGACTTAAAATTTCCTCATAAAGCTTTTCTGCATTCGGACAAAGACCTTTTCGATACCCTAGTTTTTCATAATATGGGTGATAGTATACGGGAATATAATGCACATTGCAGCAAATATTCTCCGCTGCCATCGCGTCAAAAAACTCCCTTCTGCCCACCGTCAGACGTTCGGGACGGATACGAAGAATATAGAGATGCCTTGTCGTATCGGACTCCGGGATCTCCCGCTGTACAAAAAGCTCCGGCATCGCCGAAAACGCCTCGTTATAGCGCGCGACGATTTCCTTTCTTCTTTCCTGAAATTTGGGAAGCTTATCCAACTGGCTGATAATGAGCGCCGCCTGAATATCCGTCATGCGGTAATTCATGCCCAGTTCAATCTGCTCATAATACCAAGCGCCGTGCGGCTCATGCATAAGCTGCTCCGGCTTTCTTGTAATGCCATGAGCACGTAACAGCACCAAACGGTCATACAGCTCCTTAGAATTTGTCAAGACAGCGCCGCCCTCACCGCCCGTCACAGTCTTGACCGGATGGAAGCTGAACGTTGTCATGTCGGCAATGCTGCCGACGCCGCGCCCCTTGTAGCGCGTCCCGATCGAATGCGCACCGTCCTCGATGAGATATACTTTTTTGCCCGTCTTCACACCCGCTTCCCCGCATACGGAAAGCAGTTCATCCAGCTGCGCCGCCTGCCCCGTATAGTCAACTGCTACCACGGCTCTCGTCGCCTCCGTCATATGCGCCCTAACGCTCGCCGGTGAAATATTATAGGTCTCCGCATCAATGTCGGCAAATACCGGTTTTGCGCCACAGTAGAGCGCACAATTTGCGGAAGCCGCAAATGTGATCGGTGTTGTGATGACCTCGTCCCCCGGCCCTACGCCAGCCGCCTGACACGCGATATGGAGCGCCGCTGTTCCGTTGCTGCATACGACGGCATACTGTGCCCCCGTGAGCGCGCAGAGACGATCCTCTAATTCCGTGATCTTCGGTCCGCACGTCAAATCCTGATAACGAAGCACCTGCGCGACCGCCTCGACGTCCGCCTCGTCAATATATTGATGTCCGTAAAACAATTTTGTCTCTCTGACCGGCGCTCCGCCGTCAATTGCCAGTTTCTCCATCTGCATCCCTTTGCCTTTCCTTTCTGCTGCCGGAACGTTTTCATCCTCCGGCCTCATATGCTCATAATCTTCCCACATGCCATCCTAGTCATATGTGTGTACATCATTTTTGAACCCGTCAAGAAACAGAAATAGCCATAAAATCACAAAGACATTCCGAACAGGAATGCCTTTGCTATCATATATCTGGGAAAATAATTCTAACAAAAATATCCTATCAGACAGCTTGGCAGAACGAGCAGGATAAAAATGAAGGAATTAAAAACCATCGTTCTATTTCTCCAATTCCAGATCGCGCAGACGCTCTCTGATCTGCTCTACGGACAGCCACTCGCTGTTATTGCCGGAGCTGTAGGAGAATCCCTCCTCCACCTTTTTGCCCGTCGGCTCCACCCTTTGTCTTGTATTGAATTTCGTCTGAGGATAGACAATAAAATGCTTATCATATTCATAGGTGGTCGCGGAGTCCTCGACCGTCACCATGATCTCATGAAGTTTTTCTCCCGGATAAATGCCGATTTCCTTCGTCTTCGCGCCCGGCATCATCGCTTCCGCCAGATCGGTGATCTTAAACGACGGAATCTTGCTGATGAAAGTCTCGCCGCCCCTCGCCTCTGCAAGTGCCTTAATGACAAGCTCAACGCCCTCCGTTAAGCTGATCCAGAATCGTGTCATGCGGTAATCGGTGATCGTCAGCTCTGTCTCGCCCCTTTTGATCATCTCGTAAAACTTCGGTATTACGGACCCCCGGCTGCCCGCTACGTTTCCGTAACGCACAATGGAAAATGTAATATCCCTCTCTCCCGCGTAAGCATTCGCCGCAACAAAGAGCTTGTCCGAGACGAGCTTTGTTCCGCCGTAAAGATTGACCGGATTAACCGCCTTATCCGTGGAAAGCGCAACAACTCTGCTCACATTCGTGTTTAACGCCGCCTCGATCACGTTCATGGCGCCGTTGACATTCGTTTTGATCGCCTCATTCGGATTGTACTCGCACGCAGGCACCTGCTTTAATGCCGCCGCATGGATCACATAATCCACACCGTTAAACGCGCGCTCCAAACGCTGCAAATCCCGTACATCACCGATAAAATAACGAATCTTCTCACGATACTGCGCAAATTCCTGATCCATCAGCCACTGTTTGAACTCGTCACGTGAATAGATGATGATCTTTTTCGGTTCATAGTTCTTCAGCACATATTTGGTAAAGCATTTACCAAAGGAACCCGTTCCTCCCGTGATCAAGATTGTCTTTCCGTCAATGATATTACCTGCCATCGTTTCCTCTCATTCCGCCGTCCGGCGCGTTTTTCTTTCATCAGTATTTCCTGTGTTTTCCAAAGTATACCAGTCAGATTTTACCATACCCGCCATGAAAAAGCAACCTGCGCACTTACTTTTCCCCCAGAGGGAAGTGAAACCGTTACACTCCACCACGACCCTCAAAGAGACTTTTCAGGCGTTCCTCCAGCCATTCGCAGCCCGTCCGCACCCTGCATATCCGAAACAGCCATGCGCGAACCGCATCGATGAGCGTACAGCATACATAAATCGCTGCTGCCGCTGCGATGGCGGCACACACCATGCCGTAAGCCGGATAGTCCGCAAACGCGGCAAAACGTCCCTCAAACAAATATCTCCAAACAAGCGGATGCACATGAATCAGGTAGACACTGAACGAAAGCGGCGCACACAGGGAAACGGCTTTTTTGACCGGATCAGGAAGCCGGAAGCCCGAAAATGCGACCAACAGCGCAACGCTTCCAAGCAGCATCGCCGGAGACGTGAACACAAGCATGTTCGGCAGCGGGATTCCCACACCATACGCCTCCGCTAACTGGATTCCCCATGCCGCAAGGATACTCAGCGCATAGACCGCCAGCGCGGGAAGCGGTTTCTTTAAGAACGGACAGCCATATTTTTTGATATACGCTCCGACCAGATAAAGCGCGACCAGCCACCACAGGCTGTATCCCTGCGCGGTCTGAAAAATATCACTCACAAACAATGCCGGCATGACCGAAAAGAGAACAATGATGCTCACGATCAGATTTCGGAATTGCACTCTGTCCAGGTGCGCGATCATACATTGTAACGCCGGCATAAACAGCATCAGTCCGAAATAGGCCGTGTAATACCAATATTGTCCCGTCATTGCCGGAAACAGCGCGTTTTTGATCAGCGTAAAGCCAAACAGCTCCGGCATGGCAATACAGAACCCCGCCGTGATCAGTACCGTATAAAACAATACGCGCACTTGTGTCTCAAACAGGCGCGCGTAGCGAAAATGTCCCTCCGCGCCGACATAACCGGAGACAAGCGCATAGCTGTTGCATGCCAGAAGGCAGCAGGACTCTAACAGATATGCCGCAGCATATCCCGCCGTCTGCGGTGCGGCGGACACGCCGGCAAGCACGCCGCCCTGTCCCAAAATATGCACGGCCGCCACCATCAGCATCGAAACGATCCTTAAAAGCTCCACGCCCATATTTCGTTCTTTTATACCTGTCCCTGTCCTCATCTTCCTGCCCCCTTCTGAAGAATGACCGGATACCGTATCCGCCGGTACATGCGCAGCGCCTTATCATAGAGCACATACCAAAACGGATGTTTCATGTGCAGATCGATCATTTTTTTCTGCTCCGCATCATACATCTCCTCATAATAGGGATTGTCCCTGAAATGCGGAAAATAAGCATTCATGCCGTCCCGCAGCTCCTTTAGAAACCGTAGGGACGGAATGCGGATCCCCGCCATATAAGAAAACAGGGTATTCACATAATATAGCAGCGTAAACCGTGCCTCCAATTCCTTATAGTACGGCTCATAAAATCCTTCCCGCCTGCATCCCTCCACAAGCATCTGAGCCGTTTTCATGCGTTCATAGCACCGCTGCCTTGTGACCCGGTGCACCGTAGATGCCTCATGCTGGTAATAATAATACAGCGGCTCGTCCACCAATTCAAAATGGGTAAAATGCAGCATCCAAAGTGGTCCTGCGCAGTTATCTTCATAAAAAACATGTTCGGGAAACCGAAGATGATATTGATCGATCACACTTTTTCTGTAGATTTTGATCACCATGCTGCCGGGCATCAGCATCCACTTACGGTACTGCTTATCTCCCAGCACCCCCGTATGCTCCGGTGTATGGTTCACGATCACTTTCCCCGGTTTCATGCTGTGCTCGGTCGTGATCTGATACTGGCAGCCGGTCACATCCGCGCCGGTCTGTCTCGCGCACACAAGCAGCTTTTCATACATATCCGGCGCGATCCAGTCATCGGAATCAATGAACCCGATCCATTCTCCCCGTGCGAGTTCGATCCCGATATTGCGCGCACCACCCTGCCGCTTATTCTCGGGCGAGCGGACTGCCCGCACCCTGTCAGGGTTCCTCTGCTCGTACCGCTTCAGGATTTCAAACGATTCATCCGTCGAAGCGTCATCCACCGCGATGATTTCATAATCCGCGATTGTCTGCGAAAGAAGCGAATCCATGCAGTAATTCAGTTTTCCGTCCCCCGCCATATTGAATACGGGCACAATGATACTCAGCTCCACGACACATCTCCACACTATTCCGACAGCTTGATCACGATCACGCCTTCAATCATTTTGACCGAGTCCGCCGACGGCCAGCATGTCATTTCCGCATACTCCGACGAGGCAAGCACCCGCTCTTTTTCATCGGAATCTACCCCCTCGAGGCGCATCCCCAAATCTTGCATTAAGATGACGCGGATAAACGTCTGATTCCGCATCAGGTTCACGTCATCAACACCGGGCATATACGGAATACGGTCCAAAAGCCATCCCCGTTCTTCCGTCCGGATCGTTCCTGTCA
The DNA here is from genome assembly GCA_947176965.1 of uncultured Lachnospiraceae bacterium. Taxonomy (GTDB): domain Bacteria; phylum Bacillota; class Clostridia; order Lachnospirales; family Lachnospiraceae; genus DLAJ01. Next base: position 17,147 of record CAMWSU010000024.1, read on the forward strand.
CCATCAAATGGCAGTCTTCGTCAAACCCGTCCAGCATCGTAATACGCTCCTGCATCCGGACGGCGGTCGCGTATGTCTGTTCCCAGCAATACTCCAAATTCAGGTACGCGATATTAGAGATCACAGCAAAATTAAATACGATCACAGTGATCAGCACCGCGCACGCATCTGCCAGCCATCCGCGCAGATATGTATCCGCCAGCTTGACAAACAGCATATAGATCAGCACAAGGCTGTACAGCATCAGATATCGATATACAACTTCTTCAGATAAAAAATCAAACACATACGCCGCCGGTATAAACAGCAGGCAGGCCAGTACCGTCAGCGCCGCCTGAAGCTTTCTGCGATACAGCTTTTGTCTGACCGACACACCGACAAGTAACGCCAAAAACGCGACCGCAAACACCATATTTAAGATCTCATATGCGGTAAAATCGGAATTCCCACCAATAAACACTTCCGCGAAAGCGATCGTGTCCTTTTTTAATGTGGACAACAGTTTCGAAATTCCCGGCACGGACACACGATCCATCCCCATATAATCGGAAAATCCCGTATGATTCATCCGCATCATGATGGTAAGACTCACATAATAAAGCGCCATGCCGAGCACGCCGCCCGAGAGCGCCCTCGCCCCGCGCTTAAGAAGCTCTTTGTTCTGATATCGGTTTTCGATCATATCAAGGATCAGCCGGATCAAAATGAGCATCATGGCAAACGAAAGATACGCCTGATAACATCCGACTGCCGGCGCGATGCAGATCGCAAGACCCACGATTCCGAATGCGTCGTTTTTTCGATGCCAGAACCATACGCCAAGCGAGACAAGAAGCATGGCAAACAGAAATCCGTCCACCAAAAACATATAGCCTATTGTATCCGCAAACGACGGATACGTAACAAGCAGCCCGCTGCACAAAATGACGGGAACCGGATTTTTGATCTCCAAAACCGCCACAATAAGCGCGGCCGAAACAGACGCATACAGAATCGCCAGCAGACCGTTTACCCATGGCAGGATAAAGTAGGAGCTGACCCCTGTTGTAATTTGCAGAAACCACCTGCCCAGAGAAAGCGGCCAGGTAAACTGGTCGCTGTGAATATTATAGACATAATCATGATTAGGCAGCTTATTGACGATCATATACATATGCGCAAATAAGCCGAATAACAGCGCCGTAAAAAAAGCAAGCTTATACTGACGCTCCAGCCGATTCCACTTTTCTATCAGTCCATTTCCCATATTTTTCCTACCTCTGTCTTACGATTTTTCCGCCTTCAACCCGGAACACCATATCACATTTCTCTATCGTCTGCAACCTGTGTGCAATGATGAGCAAGGTCTTTTTCCCGTGCAGACGGTTGATCGATTCCATGATCGCCGCCTCGGTGTCATTGTCAAGCGCCGAAGTCGCCTCATCCAAAATGAGCACCTCCGGGTCCTCATACAGCGCGCGGGCAATCCCGATGCGCTGCCGCTGTCCGCCCGATATGCGGATTCCCCGCTCCCCGATCCCTGTCCTATCCCCGTCCGGCAGGGATTCGATAAACTCGGTAAGCTGCGCCTCAGAAAGCGCGTGGCGAAGCTTTTCCTCATCGATCCGTTCTTCGGGAATACCGTATGCCACATTTTTGCGGATGTCGGCATTTAAGAGTGCGATCATCTGCGGGATATAACCAATATTTTTCAACCACTCTCTGGGATGTTCTGCCACGGGCACACCATCCGCCTCAATAGTCCCCTCCTCAAGCTGTAACAGCCCTAAGATAATATCAACGATCGTTGTTTTTCCTGCGCCCGAGCCTCCGACGATGCCGACTGCCGCACCAACGGGAATCGTTAAGTCCGCATGATCAAAAATGTATTTCTCCGTGTTCGGATATTTATAGGTAATCCCTTTTAAGCAGATTTCCTTCGTGACAGGCAGCTTCTCCTTCGCATCCACCGCGTAGGATAAGTCGATCCGTTCCGCGCTGATATCGTCGAGCAGGTTGTCGCTCACATTTAAGAAGAACGGCTCACAGAACGAAATCTGCGTCATTTGATTATTGATCCGGCTCGCAGACGGCATCAAACGCATCGCTGCCACCGCAAACGCCGAGATTGTGGGAACCATCCCGCCGACATCCCTTCCGCTTAACACGAGCACGAGCATATAGCCGATGATTCCGGTCATACACACCGCCTCGATCAAAAGCTTGGGCGTATTGGAAAACATGCTGTATGTTTCCATCGCGCGGATGTAGCCCTTTCCCTGTTTTAAGTATTCCCCGATAAAATACTGCTCCTTTGCATTGACCTTGACCTCCTTGATGCCGGTCACGGTCTGTGTGATCCACTCGTACATGGCAGCGCCGTAATCCTGATTCGCCTTGCCCGTGCGGTTCATGATCGGCTTAATGATCTGCTTGATGACGACAAGCGTCACAACGAGCAGCACGCAGAGCGTCACCGCCATGGCCGCATCCGTGATCAGCAGCGTTACCCCTAAAAAAGCAAATACGATGAACTCAGACGCCATCTGCAAAAGCGCTAAGATCAACGCGTACATATTATTGATATCCGCCGTAATACTGCGCTGGATGACCGAAGTCTCCGCATTTAGGAAATATTCGTAATTCCGGTTGACGTAGCTGCGCAGCAGGCGTTCCGCCGTCTGAAACTGATTGGTATAGACAAAATGATAAATCTGTTTATACTCCCAGAACAGAAACGCATCCTTGGCGATAAATACCACAATGAGCGCCGTCATGGACAGCACCGTAAACTGAATCCTGCTGCCGATATGCAGCGTTTCGCAAACTGACCGGATGATCGCGTTCCTCTCTAACACGTCGGGCTGCATGACCGCCGACACGACCGGAATGACAAGCGAGATACTCACCGTCTCCAAAAAGCCGGCTATGATCATCATGACCACAAGCCCCGCCATTTGGCGCTTTTGTTTTTTATCCATTAAAAGACGTAATTTTTTAATATCCCGTAACATATTGTTCCCTCTGTTTTTTTATTCTGTTCATATGCGATGAAGAATCCGCTTGCGGATTCTTCGGTGTGTGAAAGGTTCGCTTGCGAACCGTAGAACTTCCACCCATTCATAAAGAAATGCCAACGGCATTTCTTTGAGGAATGACTTAGATGTTCTTTGGCGGCGTTTTTTGACGCCTTAGAACATCTTCATTCCTTTCACACTGCCTTCTCATGAATCCCTCCACCATGAACGCGTGGCGCTCTTTCGGCTCATAGGCATCCCAGATCTGCGGTCCGATATTATATTTTTCGTCGGCAAATGTGATCGCATCGAGCGCCGAGGTGATGATGGACACCGCTTTGGCAAAATGAACGCCCTCAATGAAATTTAAGACCTCGATCGGGAATTTTCCGCGGATCACGACGCACTGCGGATAATACGCCGCATAATCAATATCGTCGCGCGGGTGCGGCTTGATCACTACCCGCCTGCCCGCACAATGCTCTTTTAAGATCTGCCCGCACACGGCGATGCGCACGTCCTCCTCAGGCGGAAACGCTTCCGTCAAGAACAGCACGCAGTCCCCGCAGCCTGAAAGCTGCGCCGTGATCTTCTCTGCATCGGGCAGGAAGATGCGGAGCATCATCTGCTTCTGTTCGTCGGTAAGTGCGTGCTCCAACGGCTTTCTCGGCACTTCTTTATATTTTTCAAATCGGTACGGCACAACGGAACAGTCGTTCATCTCAAAGTCCAGACAGTATTTCCCGTATCCGTTCTGGATAAAGATCAGATTCTTTGCCGCAAGATATGCTTTTAACCGGAAATGCCCCGCATTATCCACATGCGCCGCATCAAAATTCTGAAGACAGTCCAGCCCGTCCTCCACGGCGTGGTAATAAATATGCTTATAGCTTAAATAATAACCGATGGGATCGGAATCACAGTACACATAAATATCCTCATACTGCGTAAAATCAATGTCAATATAGGCTTCCTGTATTTTGCCGTACTTCTTCGTGTAGATCATGCGGTTGATCATATGGCGCACGATGTTATGATGATTTTTCTTATATTTCATCAGCTCCGGAAAATCCGAATCGTACCGCTCGTCAAGCGCAAGCACACGATCGAAGATGCCCTCTGCCTGAATCCGCTCGCCCAGGTCTCCGAAATCCATAAACACACGGCTGAGCGCAAGATCCGCGCGCCCGCATCCCGCTGACTCTCTTGCAAGCGCCATTTCCTTGAGCAGCGATACATAGACATGGTACATCGTATGGCACACATAAATGCGTTGTTTTGGTTTTTGTTTGTTCTTGAGATGCCTTTGGTTCCAAAGCCCCGGCCGTATCAGCGGTGCAGCGGAACACGGTCCGTCCTTTGGCAGCGTAAGCTCTTTCGCCGAAAGCACCCGTCCGCCCGCTTTCGCCTGCTCAGTGATCTGCCGACACAGAGAAAGCAGCTCCGCCGCTGCCCTCTGCGGATTCCACACATCGCGTATCGTCTCATACGCCCTGCTGCCAAACGTCCGCCGGAGCGTCCGGTCGGCAAGCAGCCGCTTCACACACGCTTTCAAACACGCATAATCCCGGTTCGGATAGAGAAAGCCGTTTTCCCCGTCCTTCACTAAATAAGGAGAAGCGCCCGCCGCTTCATTGGCAACGACCGCACAGCCGCTGTTCATCGCCTCGTTTAAGACGGCGCCCCAGCCCTCCCTGTGATCGCTCGTAAAAAGGAAAATATCCGCCTGCTCCATGTGCTCCCGCACCTGTTCCGGCTTCATAAACCCCGTAAAACGCACGACGTCCGCAAGCTGTTTTTCCTGCACGGCCTGTTTCAGCAGCGCTTCCTCCTCGCCGCCGCCGGCCATGACAAGTAAAAACGAACATCCCTCCGCCTTTAAGTCCGCCGCCAGCTTCAGCGCGTCCGCCGGATGCTTCCAGTCAAGAAATCTGCCAGCCCACAGGATCATCGGCACGGCATTTCCGTTTCTTTTTGCGTGGCAGTCCTCGTTTTCATAGCGGGAAAGCCTCGTAAAATAGCCAAAGCGCAGCATTTTTCCCGGATAAGCACGGATCAGGCGATAATCCGAGGCAACGTACGCCCCCGCGCAGAGCAGGTAGACCGGCGCTTTACGAAAACGGGTATGATCCTGATATTTCCGTATCAGTCCGCGCGGCGTAACAAATTTCCACTGCCCTTCCTTGTAGATCCGCTCGCTGTAGCGCAGCACCGGCTTCTTGTCCCGTAATCTCTTATGAATCCATTCCTCCTGCTCACAGCCGCCGAACAGGACTACATCGCTCTCATCCAATAATTTCCGCACCAATTCCGGCTGCTCGTAGGAACACACAAGCCACTTAAGGCCGTCCGTTCCCCCGCCCCAGCCCATCGCACGGCGCTCTTCCTCCATCGGCTCCGTCTGCACAAAACGATAATCTTCCCCAAGCGCATCGTACAGATACTCCGACATCGGAATCTGATGGTGATTGATGTAATTACTGACAAAGGTTATTTTCATGGTTGATCTCCTGATAGATCTCCAACAATCGACGATAATTCGTATCCGCATCATGCGTCTTTCGCGCTCTTACGCGCGCGGCAGCGGAAAGCCTGTCCGCAAGCTCCCGGTCCTCAAAAATCCGCGCCACCGCCATTGCCAGCGCACTCACATTGTCCGCATGATAGAGAAGTCCTTCTTTTTCATCGGTAACAAGATCCGGAACGCCGCCGACCAGAGAGCTGACAACCGGTACGCCCAAGAGCATCGCTTCCCCAACGGAATTGGGGGAGTTTTCGATCGTTGAGGCGGATAAAAAAACATGTGCCTTCAGGTATTGCGCTTTCATCTGCTCCGCGTCCATCTGTCCGAGGAAGAATACCTGCTCCTCCAAGCCGCCCTCCCGAATGAGTGACTCCAAATACGCACCGTAAGACGAGATCTTTAATCGGTTCATCCATCCGGTACTGCCGCGGCGCACAATGCAGTCTCCCGCCACATACAGGCGGATATCGGGATATTGCTTTTTTAATATCCTAAGCGCGCGCAGGACATAATGCAGTCCTTTGACCGGATAATTCCCCTGACTGACAAACACACTGTGTTTCTCGCAGTCCTCATAAGTCCAGCATCCGTCATAAAACGCGGCGCGCATCGTTTCGTTCATCACATGATAGTCCGCCTGCGGCGCCGCTTTCTCCGTCTCGCTCCTGTCAAAGAGCGTGCGCCCCGTCACATGTCCCGCAAGTGCAAGCGCCCGCGCCTCCCGCTCGCCGCGTTTCCGCATTTTTTCTTTCTGCTGCAAAAGATTGTCTTTTCTTAACAGATCGCGCAGGGTCTTGCGGCGCGCCACCTTCTCCGGTACGCCGTCGAGATAATGTTCTGCGCATGCCGCACACACACCCTGTATCCCGATCAGCGTGCGCTGCGGTCTTTCAAACGCCTTGACCGCGGCATACGTATGCCCGTATTCCGCCCCGAAACAGTGCAGAATATCCGGCTGAAAATCTTCTATGATCTCCCGTATGCGCTGTTCCAGCGCCGCGTCATAACGCTCCTCGTGTACCGTATCCTCCGAAAAACCGTAATAATACAGTTCCTTGCCGCGGAGTCTGCCTTTGACGCCCGCCGCGCCGTCCGGCATCCCGTTTACGGGAAAACAGACGCCGAGTACGATTTCAGCTCCTGATCGTTCCTCCGCGGAAGAACCGCCGTCCTCCGGGGTCACTCCAGCTTCCGCTGCCCTCTCGTTATCCTCCGCTCCCATCCCGTTCAGAAGTCTGCCGCAAAGTCCGGAAAGCCAGCCCTCCTTATTGGAAGCAGGCATGCCAAGTTCCTTCGCAATGATTGGCAGAACGATATTACAAACCCACAAAATACGCATATTTCATCCTCTTTTTTCTAAAAAAGAACGCTGCGCGTTCTTTCGAAGAAACCGCATAGCGGTTTCTTCCGGTACTACGAAATTTCCTATAAGTTAAAAAAGCACGGATTCCTTCCGTATTTCCTTATTGTGCACGCCGCCGGTACAACATCCGCTTAACGCCCTGATAAAGCCCTGAAAACCATCTGCTGCGCGCAAGATGAGTCCGAAGCGGCGCAAGCGTCAGAAGCAGAATTGCCCGGTAACGGAGGCGTTCTTTTTTGGTCATATAAAGCGCCGTGATAACGCGGTGCTCCTCCTTCGCCGCCGCCCGATTTTCCTTAGACTCCGAAAATCCGCCTCCCTCGTAGGAGCAGACGGTCAGCGGCACATAGACTGTCTGCGCCTTTGCCCGAAAAAAGCACCACAAAAAATGCTCATAATCCGCACGCACGCGGTAATGCGGCTCATAAGTCCGCTCTCTGCCCCGCTTATAAAGCTGCTCCGGTCTGATAAGCTCCGCCGGATAAAAACAGCTTTGGTGACACGGAATATTGCGGTAGCAGCCGAATGCATCCAGCTTCGGATTGCTCATGACAACACTTTGCGTTTTTCTCTCATAAGTATTTCCGTAAAAGATGACCGGCGGCAGTCCGCCGACCGCCCTCCCGCCGCCCGTCGTCTGCTCTGCTGATTCCGTGACTGCCTTTCGCACACCGGCAAGCACTTCTTTATCATAGAGATAGTCCCCACAGTTTAAGAACAACACATAACGTCCCCTCACCCTGCCGGCCGCCTGATTCATCGCATCGTAAATGCCGCTGTCCTTCTCCTGAAACAGGCGGATGCGGGAGTCCTCCGGCAGATGCCCGATCGAACCGTCCGTGGAACCGCCGTCCTTCACAAGAATCTCAAAATCGCCGTCCGTCTGCATCCGAACGCTTTCCACGGTTCTGTCCAATTCCTCCCCTGCCTGAAAGCAGACAATAATGATCGAAAAAAACGGTTCCATCTCGTTTTTGCTCCTTTTCCCGCCAAAACATCCCTTCGGCATGCCCCGCTAAAACAGCCATGTATGATACGGTAAGAGCTTTACCAGCTCGCCATACGCCTTATACAAAAACGCCGCAAAATAAACTGCGCCGAATGCCGCCACCCCGATCACGGCAATCCGCCGTTTCTTTTTGTCCGGAATCTTTAACGCGACCCCCGGCAAAAGAAAAACCTGCGTGACCGTCATATATGTCCCGATCCGCGACACCTCCGGCAAAAAAGAACCGCACAGATAGAGCAGAAGCGCCGCAGCATTTAACCGAAAATAAAATAATAACTGCCTGTCTTCCCGTATTGTATCCCGATAGGCGATCAGACAAAACAACAGCACCAGCAGACATCTTGCAATATTGATATAGGAAGTGCCACCCTCAAGATACATCGTATTGCGGTATGTCGGATACAAATATAAGATCACCTTCAGGTAAACATCCCCAAACACGAACCCGCTCGCCGCAAATACCGTAAGCAGCGCCGCCTGCCATATCTTCCAGCGGCAGTCCGCCAGCAGATAGACCGGCAGTACGATCAATGCGGACTTGTGTATGAGCGCGCCGAGCAGCACCATGAGGACAAACTTGGCATAGCTTTTGCGGAACAGGTATGGAATCGCACAGAGCGCAAACGCGATCGCCACATAATAACGCACGGTATTTAATGACTGATAGTAATATCCGAACGCCATGAACAGATAGAAGCTGAATACGAAGCTGCTGCTCAGGGTATACAACGCCTTCAGTGTAAAAAACACCGTGATAAAGGCAAAAAACGCAAACAAAAACAGATAATTGTCCTTTCCGAACAAGGTCTGTAAGCACTTGACAAGCACATTAAAGCCGCGCTCCGTCGGCACGACATATCCGTACCAGATATTATAAAAATGCTCCTCATAGCGCCCGTAATCGTTGCCGACATAGTAACGCGCCGCGGAAACCGCAGACAGGAGCAGAAAAATAGCGCACAGACTGATGCGGTTTACGAACATCTGCCTGCTCATTCCCCTCACCGGCAGCGTCTCCTGCTTGATGACAAGAAGCGCGGCTAATGTTGTGACTAATAATAACGCGATGTATACGATCACCCTGCCGCCTCCCGCATTCCCTGCTTCATCAGTGCATACGCTTTTTTCACGGAAATCTCCGTACACATTTTCGCTTTGTTTTTTAACAGAAAACGCAGCGCCAGCGGCTTCTTCCAAAAGCCGTATAAATAATAATACAGTACCCCTCTGTCAAAAAAGAACTTCTCATTATAGCCGTGAAACCATGTGGACGGCCGAGGGATCTCCTCCCCGATCGTCACCGGCACCTTATAGACCTTTAAGCCTTTCCTGATGCAGTCTCGGATAAAAAGACTGTCCTCGCCGTTGCTGTATTTTGCGCCGCCGCCGAACAACAGCGAAAACGTGATATTTTTTTGATGCAGCTTCGCTGTCCGGACGGCAAAGCTGTATGCGGGATACCGCCCGCAGTTGTGCTGACCGACCCTGCCGAAGCTGTCAATGTGGTAAGTGCGCCGCTCCTCGCAGACATCCACGTTAAACAACAGCATGTCCGCCGCCGGATATTTCTCAAACGCAGCAAGTATTTTCTGCTCATAGCCTTCCGCATATACAATATCCTCATCCGAAAAGACACTGATGTCCCGGTCGGCGCGCAGCAGCGCGTTGTTGCGGCTTAGCCCCACGCCTTTCTCCTGAAAGCGGTAGGCGCGGATCGTATGACCGTCCTGCCCCCACTCCTCGTAGCCGTTTTCACCACATTGGATGATGACAATCGCATCCGAGGTAATATGCATTTGCCGCGCTAACTCCCGCGGTTCTTTATTCACCGCAGATACAAGCAGTTGTAAGGTCATGCATTTACTCCCTTCCGATGGCTATAGTACAGTCTGACAAGACGCTCGTCAGCCTCCGTGATCTTCGCATAAACGACCGGGCAGCCCTGCAATTTCAGATTATGGAACACGCGCGGCAGCCGTTTGCTGTTCGCCCTTCCCTGCGGAACCGCGAGGATCACGCCGCCTTTCTCCCGAATATCGTCATAGATCTTCTTATCGGCATCCAAGAGCTCCTGCATGGACAAAACCGGATACGCCCTGCCCCCGCAGAGCCGCTCCCCGTTCTGCGCGAGCTCTTCACTGAGCTTCTGATCCCTGCCTTCGATTCCTGCGCAGGGAACCCCGAAACGTTCTTCCAATTCCTGCGGCAGATAAACCGCATCCTGCACGGCAAAGAGCAGCAGCAGCACAAGAATCGCCGTCAGCGCAAATGCCGCGGCTCCCGTCGCCGCCGCGCGCAGCATGTGATCAGCGACCTCTTCCAGCTCGGCATCCTCTGAACGTATCACTTCAATGTGATCCAGCTTTTCCCCGTCCTCCGCATAATGAACGACCGCCTGCTCGATGACCCGCTGAAGCAGCCGGACCTCCTCCGCTTCCCCTGCCTTCACCGTCGTTGTGAGAACGCGGACGTCGGATAAAATCTCTGCCTCGACGCAATCGTCCACATAGCTTCTCTCATACCCTTCCGGAAGCAGCCCCATCGCATAGCCGAGGATGAGATCGGAGGAGAGTAAGTCGTTCCATGTATAGCCGTTATAATAATAATCAAAAAATGTTTTATCCTCTATTTCTTCAAAGGTGATATAATATTGGCTCCTCGCCTCATATTCACGCCGACCGAGCGCCCGCGAATGCCAGACGCCGTACAGTGCGCCGCATAAAAGAGCCCCTGCCAGTGCCGATATAATAACGATCGGTATTTTTTTTAGCAGTAACAGGAGAACGAGCTTCAGATCAACGCCCTCACGTTCCAATTCCCGCTGATTCATTCCGATGCTGCTCCCTTCTACTTTTCCTTGGCGGAATCCTTCATTGCCGTCGTCTGCCCCTCGTCGATGCCCTCTGTGCTCTCCGGCACAAACAGGATCTTCAACGTAAGGAGCATGAGTTTCACGTCCATCCACACCGTATAATTTTCGATATATGTTAAATCCAGTTTTAATTTATCGTATGGTGTTGTATTATATTTTCCGTACACCTGCGCATAACCCGCAAGTCCTGCCTTCACCTTCATGCGATAGACGAACTCCGGCATCTCTTTCTTATACTGTTCAATGATCTCCGGTCTTTCCGGGCGCGGACCGATGAAAGACATATCGCCCTTGAGAATATTGATGAGCTGTGGCAGTTCATCCAGACGAACCTTTCGTATAAATTTGCCAACAGGCGTTATCCTATCGTCGTTCTTAGAGGAAAGGCGTGCAACACCATCTTTTTCCGCGTCCACCCGCATGCTGCGGAACTTCAAAATAGAAAACGGTCTCTCCCCCCGCGTACAACGAATCTGCTTATACAGAACAGGTCCTCCGTCATAAAGCTTGACCGCAAGCGCCGTAAGAAGCATAAACGGCGAGGCAAGTACCAGAAGCAGCAAAGAGCAGACCAGATCGATACTGCGTTTGACAAAACGCTGCTCCACAGTCAGCTCGTACTCCCTGATCAGGAAAATGGGCGTGTCAAAAAGATTCATCTGCTCCGCCCCCTTGACAAGTACGTCCGTGATCTTCGGCATAAAATAGATCCTGACGGAATGCGCATAACAATATTTCATCAGCCCGTTGCGTGTTTTTGCCGGAAGGTCCCACAGTACGACCGCATCAAAGTTACCCGAAACAGCCTTTTCGCGTACCGCGTCCAGCCCATCCGAAATGCCGATGGTCTCTTTGATTTGGTATTTATCCTTGCGCGACTGAAATTTTCCCATAATATCCGCCACATCCCGTTCTCCGTAAATGAGCAGCAGCTTTCTCGGCGGATACAGCCTATGATAGAACCGGTTGCAGAGAAACGTCCAGCCTCCCGCAATGACAAGCTGCAGCAGCGTCATTTCGATCATAGGCGGCACTGCGACAAGCCAGTTCGCCATCAGCGAAACCTGAAAATAGGTAATGATATTGACAGCAAGCAAGGAAAAAATCTGGGAAAAGAACACATCCGTCCCCTTCAGATAACCGACCTTCGTACCGCCGTAGGTCGTGCTGAAAAACAACAGCAGCACAAAATAAATGAGCAGTACAAGCACATGTCCGCGGAAATAGAATTTCAGGCGCAGACGCACGGGAGTATAATACACATAAAACCATGTATAGGCATACACTGCCGTCATCAGTGCCAGTCCGATCAGGGACAGTCCCAATATGATTAACCGTTTTGCCGACTCAAACTTTTTCACTAAGCCTCCGAACCTTTCCGTTTTTATCTTTAGGGAAACGTTGATGAAATCAGCACTTCCTTAGATACGCCTCAGCGTTGCGCGGACAGCCCATCCGCAAAAATAACGTGCACTGCGAAACACAGAAAACCCCTCCTGTCTCCGGTACAGCGCCCAAATGCGTTTGATTGCCTCCCACTTATTGGAGGACAGCGATCTTGCCGGACGGCGGTAGATGGTTGTCACATCATCCATTCCGTACGCTGTATGTCCGTTTCTTAGAATGCGCCACCACGCGGCGGTATCCTCGCTTTTCACCTCGGGCATTTTCACCAATTCTTTCGGAATCCGTTCCAGATCAAACAGCACCGTGGATGTAAAAATGACCGTGCGCGACAATGCCTGCCGATAGCGCAGCGTTTCCGGTACATGTACGATCTTTCCCGTCCCTTTCGCATCAGCGTCGCCGAACTCATAAGCGGTAAACACAAATCCTGCCTGCTTCTCTTTTAAGAATGCAAGCTCTTTCAACAGCTTGTCCGGAAACCATACGTCGTCCGCGTCCAGATAGGCAAGATACCTCCCATTCGCCGCGTCCACGCCGGTATTTCTCGCCCGCGCCGCTCCGCCGTTTTCTTTTTGACGGATCAGACGGATCCGTGGATCGGCATGTGTGTGCAGATATTCCTCTATCACGGCTGCGCTGTCATCTTCTGACGCATCCTCCACCAGGATCAGCTCCCAGTCCGTATAGGTCTGCGCCCGCACCATGGCAAGTGTCTGCACAATATAATCCGCCGCCTGATACACCGGAACGACAATACTGATCTGTTCTTTTACATGCTGTAATGATTCCATTGTACGACGTCCTCCGCGGCATCGGTCTTAAAGTTCCTCTTTCACCAGATAGATCGGGCGCCTCTTGACCTCCATATAGGTCTTGCTTAAGTATTGACCGACAATACCGATACATAACAGCTGTACGCCCCCAAGCAGCGAAATAATGCAGACCATGGACGGCCAGCCCGACGTCGGATCACCGAAGATCAGCGTCCGTACCACCGTAACGATGATGAGCACCACCGCCAAAAAGCAGAACAGCACGCCCAATACCGAAGCGATCGCGAGCGGCGCCGTGGAAAATGCCATGATCCCCTCAAGAGAATAGATGAACAGCTTCCAAAACGACCACTTTGTTTCGCCTTTGGCGCGCTCGATATTCTCATATTCCAGCCATTTTGTCTGAAAGCCTACCCAGCCGAATATCCCCTTGGTAAACCGATTATATTCCTGCATGGACAGAATCGCATCCACCACCTGCCTCGTCATCAGGCGGTAGTCCCGCGCGCCATCCACGATCTCCGTCTTGCTGATCTTGCGCATCAGACGGTAGAACATCCTTGCAAAAAAAGAACGGATCGGCGGCTCTCCTTTTCTGCTGACCCGCCTTGTCGCCACCGCGTCATATCCCTGCTCCAGATAAGAATACATCTCCGGCAGCAGCGCGGGCGGATCCTGTAAATCCGCATCCATCAAAACCGCAAAATCTCCTTTTGCCTTGGACAGTCCCGCATAAATTCCGGCTTCTTTTCCGAAATTACGCGAAAAAGAGACAAGGTGCACCCGCTCATCCTGTTCATGCAGCTTGCGCACCTCTGCTACCGTACGATCCTTAGAGCCGTCATCCACATATATGATTTCCAATTCCACATCCTTATCATGGAAAAACGCTTCCTGCTTTTTCAGCTCCTCATAGAAATAGGGAACGTTCTCCTCCTCGTTGTAACATGGAACGATCACACTTAACAGCTTCATTGTCTGCCTCCCGCTGCGTACGCTTGTTTTTCCCTTGTTTTCAACCTCGCAAACCCGCGCTTACGCGCTCTATGTCTGACTAACGTCAGACATTTGCACCTACTATAATACCATATTTTCCCATTATCGTAAACCGCTTACCGCACGTAAACAAATAAGCTCTCCGATTCATAGACGCAGGAAAGCCCCCGATTGTCTAAAAAAGATGCACCGATCGGCTCTTTTAAGACGATCAGGTTACAGCCATACGCAAGCGCAAGCTCCGCCGCCTCCTCCGCCAAAAACGGTTCCGCCTCCATGGACAGACAGAGGCGAACCTGTTCCTCACCGTACCCGTCGCGCACATAAAAAAGCGCATTCGTCTGCCACAGATTTCTTCCATAGGCAAGAAGAATATCCGCATCATAACGCCTGACCATTTCCATCATGCCCTTTGGCGCGACCAACAGTGCCACCTGGCCGTTCTCCTTCATCCTTTCCGCCTCGGACAAAACCGCATCAAAAGCTCCACGCTCCGCATCATCCCACTGTGCGCTCCGTTTTTCGGTCCCGCCTGCATCGTCAAACGGAAACACCGTTCCTGCAAGTGCCAAAGCCGCCGCAAGAAAAAGCGCGACCAGATGAGCATGCCGTTTCTGATTCTCCCAAATATCCGCCGCCGCATAAGCGATCACCGGAAGTACCGGAACCGTCAGCGCTGCATACACATAGCGGTAAAGGTTTCCCGATACTTTTTCAAATAATGCCGCTGTCAGTGGATTCATAAAAACCAAAAACCACACAAACAACACAATGAGCTTCCGCCATGGTTGGCTCCCGTGTTCTTTCGCCGGTGCTTCATTTCCTGCGGAGTCATTATTTTCCGCATTCACGTCCGCATTCACGCATGCCTTCCGCGCGGCGATCTTTGTCCCCGCCAGATAGACCACTGCCGCAAATGCAAGCGCCCAATACGCGCCGCTCCGCGTCTCTGCCCGGAAAAAGGTGAGCAGGTTCTCCCAACATTCACGCATC
>CAMWSU010000025.1 GCA_947176965.1 uncultured Lachnospiraceae bacterium
CCGTCAGCGCTACCACGCTGAAAATAAAACCGATCGTGGCAAAAAAAGGAACCGGCAGAACTCTGATCTGATACGGAATTCCCGTCTGTGAAACCATCATGCCGCTTACTGCCGGAAAAATGCAATAGGAAAACGCACAGCCTATCACAGCAGCCAGAACCGAGATTACCACAAACTGCATGACAAAGGATGAAACAAGCTGCCCGCTTCGATATCCAACAGCTTTCAGTGCACCGAGATTCTGCATCTGATCCTGAATGGTGTTTGCCACGTTTGACGAGATGACGACCACCCCGATCAACAACACCAAAAACGCCATGACACTTAGAATTCCCGCGCAGATCATGGAGGAAATATAACGGGACTCACTCACCTCCTCATAAGAATTGCTTACAAACATCACGTCGGGAAACGCTTCCGCCATGCCATCCAGCAGCAGCGTTTTCATTTCCTCGCTTTTCGTCCTGTCCGTAAGCCGCAGGGAAATACAGGTTGATGGATACGCGGTGTTTCCCTCACAAAGCGCTCTGAATTTGTCCTCTGTCAACAGCATCATGGTCATTGTGCAGTTGTGGGAGCCCATCATCGGACTATTAAAAAATCCGCATACCGTATATGCCAGCGTTTCGCTGCCCAAAGTAAGCTCCATCGTATCGCCCACGGAATAATTATCCCCCGATCCGTAAAGCATGGGCAGATAAATACCGCTGCTCAAATCACTCTCCTCGGTCAATTCCGCTTTTCCCACATCCGCACAAAGCGCAGTATCCTTTTCCATGATCACCAGACTCGCCATGATTTCCCCGCCACCGTAGGCGAACGAGCCTGGCATACAGAGCGCATCTCTCACGGAGAACTCCGCCACCTCATCGGAGCCGGAGAGCATATCGGTTACAAACTCCCGGAACGTCTCCTCATCGGTATAGGCCGCAATCGTGACATGTCCATCGTTTACTTTTGTATGAGATCGTTCAAAGTTTTTCTTATAATCCGTGCTCAGCATCAGCCACAGATTCATCATAAGGGATGAAAGTAAAACAAGCATGATGATCGCGACAGTCTGACCTTTCGTCCTGCGGATATTCGAGCGGACAAGTAACATGGTTCGTTTCATACTACCACCCCATTTCCGCCAGAAACGCCGACAGCTTCTCGTGCCGCGCTTTGTCGTTTGCCTTATATTTTCCTAAGTCACACTCGCCCATCACAACACCGTCCTGAATATACAGGATACGGTTCCCCCGTCTCGCTGAGCGCATATCATGCGTCACCATCACGACACTTTGTCCCGCCTTATGAAAACGTGTCAGCGTGTCTAACACGTCCAGTCCCGACTTGGAATTAAGCGCGCCCGTCGGCTCGTCGGCAAACAGAATTTCTGGGGAATTGATGAGTGCGCGGACGATTCCGACCCGCTGCGCCTCACCGCCTGAAATCTGCGTTGGAAACTTTCTCTGCGTTTCCTCCGAGATCCCCACTGCCGCAAACAGCTCTTTCGCGCGCGAAACAAGCGCTTTTTTATCCTTGCTCACAAGCAGCCCCGCCGCAAGCACGTTGTCTAAAACGCTCATGGTGTCGAGCAGATAAATCTGTTGAAATACAAACCCGCAATGCTCTTTTCGAAATACCGCAAGCTGATCAGAATTGAAATCGGATATGTCTGCTTCACCGACCGTGATTTTCCCAAGGGTAGGTGTGTCCATTCCTGAGAGCGCATACAAAAGCGTGGATTTTCCTGCTCCCGACGCACCCATAATGACTGTGAAATCCCCCTTATAGATCGTAAGATCAATGTTTTTCAGAACGTGCTGCATCGCTCCTCCGTTGGAAAAGCTCTTGCTGAGACGCTCGGTTTTTATCAATGCTTCTTTCATGATAATCTGCCTCCCTTTTTCACGTTCCATTTTGTCCGTCATAAGCTTAACTGTCTTTAAGCATTCCTTAAAGATTCCTTAAATCTTACGCTGCCGCTCAGCGGTATCCGTACGGTTGCCGCTAACCCGTCCGCTCCGTTTTCGATCACAAGCTCCCCCTGCATTTCCTTCATAAAACAATCCGAAATATACAGTCCTAAGCCCGCCCCCTCCATCTTATTTGAATTACTTCCCCTCCTGTATTTTTCTTTCAGCCGCGGCAGCTCCTCCGTCGAAACCCCGCCGCCGTGATCTTCGATCCGAACCGTAAGATAAGCTTCCGTGACAGCGATCGCCACATCAATCTTCGTATTTGCATATTTATAAGAATTGGAAAAAAGATTGTCAAATACCTGCTGTAATCGGACCTTATCCGCAAAGATCAGGCAGTCCGGGACCGGGGGCAGCTCGGAATAATGAAAATAATCCGCGTCAAGGAGCATCCCGGCAAGCTCACCGCTCTCCATGTCCGCAGGCTCTACGGCAAGCCGCTGCAGCTCCTCCAGTGTGGCGGAAAAAAGATTCGTCACAAGCGTGCCTATCTGATCTGCCTTGTGTATGATATGCATATAATTCTGCCGATCCTTCTCGTTATCCGTCGTCGCTGCACCAACCTCCGAAGCCGCCAATATACTGGATACCGGAGTCCGGATGTCATGGGAAAGCTGGGCAATCAGCTCTTTTTTGGACGCTTTGGCGCGTGCTTCCGCAAGACGCGCTTTTTTCAACTCCGAGCGCATGATGTCAAAGCTCTCCGTGAATGCGCCGAACAGATTCTGCCTGTCCATCTCAAGCGGGATGTCCAGATTCCCTCCCGCAACGTTCTCTGCAAAGCGCTCCAATTTTCGAAACGGTTTTTTTACATGACGATTTATATAGAACAGATAGCCCACGCAGCATCCGCACTGAACGATCGACGCAAATATAAAAACGGCGGCAATCCGCCGCCTGTGATCGTCCCGCATTTGAGAACTGTCATTATGAATGATCATTTTTCCGACTACGGCGCCGTCCCTTTCAATATCCAAAACGGTATCCCGATGAATCACCGCCTCATTGATGTTCCCGCTCAGTCCCGATGCGGTTTGAAAAAGAACCGCACCCTCTTTATCAAGCACGGTATAATCAAGTGCCGTGACATTTTGATGCCGTTCCATTTCATCAAAATCCGCCTCCACGGTCTGCAGTGCCTCATTGACGGACACCACATCCTGCCGGTCGTCGGTATTCCGGCTCATGAGAAAGATCAAAGCCGCAATCTCCGCCAAGAAAAACGCTATGAATAAACATAAGAATCTGCGATATTTCATTGCGATACCTCCTGCATACCGCTTTATGCCCTTTTTCCGCAAAATTTATAGCCGTCGCCCCAGACTGTGACGATATAATGCGGCTCGCCCGGATTGCGCTCGATCGCTTCACGCAGTTTTCTGATGTGTACGTTCAGCGTTCCGTCCCCCGTAAATTTATCCTCCCAGACATTCTCAAAAATTTCCTGCTTGGAGACCACCCTGTTTTCATTTTTGATCAGGCAGGACAGCAGCTTAAACTCCAGTGCCGTGAGCTTGACGGGATTTCCTCCGACAGTCACCTGCTTTGCGGTAAAGTCGATTGTCAGCCATTCATCGGAATACCCCTTTTCCGGATGCTGTCCGTAACGTTTTAAGACCGCCTTTAACTTGGCAAGCAGTACGCCGAGCGAACACGGCTTTTGGATATAATCGTCGCCGCCGATATTTAAGGCAGCGATCTTGTCGTCGTCACTTGTCCGCGCAGAAAGAAACAAAATCGGTATCTGTGTTTTTTCCCGAAGCTCCCTGCACAATTCAAATCCGCTGCCTTCTCCGAGATTGATGTCAAGAAGCATCAGATCGACCGTATTTTTTTCTATAAAATCCAGACATCCGGCAGTGTCATAGACGACTGCCGTCCGAACCCCGAACAGATTAAAGTATTCCGCCGCGCTGTCTGCAAACATCCTTTCATCGTCAACGATCAGACAATCGTATTTCATTCTCCTCCCCCTGCAAACCAACATGCTTAATGATTGTACGGTAAATATGAACAAAAAACATCGTGGATAACGAAAGCGAAATAATCTCAGCGATCGGGAACGCATACCATACCGCATTCAGACCGACTAGCTTTGCCAGAATATATGCCGCAGGCAGTAACACCAAAAGCTGCCTCGCAATGGACACGATCATGCTGTAAAACGCTTTGCCGAGCGCCTGAAATACGGAACCGACCACAATGCTGTAGCCTGCAAAAACAAAGCACCAGCTGATGGCGCGCAACGCCGGCATACCGATCGTAAGCATCTCATCTGACGCTTCAAACAACAGCAGCAGCTTGTCCGGTATGATCTGGAATACCAAAAATCCGACTGCCATCAATCCGACTGCATAGGCGACACTGAGCTTAACAGTCCTGATCATCCTGTCACGCTTGCCCGCACCGTAATTATAGGCAATGATCGGCACCATGCCGTTATTCAAGCCGAATACCGGCATGAACACAAAGCTCTGCAGCTTAAAATAGACGCCGAATACCGCAGCGGCTGTAGAGGAAAACGACATTAAGATCAGATTCATGCCATAGGTCATGACCGAACCGATCGCCTGCATGACAATGGAAGGAATGCCGACCCTGTATATTTCCCCGATGATGCCGGGGTTCACGGGAGATTGTCTGAAGCTCACACGAATTTCTTTATTTTTTAACTGGTTTAAGATGATCGCAAGCGCCGCCGCAACACACTGACCGATGACCGTCGCAATCGCCGCTCCCGCGACACCCATGCGCGGCAGCCCGAAATAACCGAAGATCAAAATCGGATCGAGAATCAGATTGATGACGGCGCCGGTCATCTGCGTGGTCATGGCAAGCACGGTTTTCCCCGTGGACTGCAGCAGTTTCTCCGTCATTGCCTGAACAAACATTCCGATTGAACAAATGCAGCAGATGCGCATATAAGTTGTACCGTACTGCATGATCAGCTCGCCGTTCTCCTGTGCATTCGTTTGTGTCCGGAAGAAAATATCAGTCAAAAAAATTCCGATCAGCACAAAAAGGGCATAGCTGACAAATGCAAGAAAAATACCGTTCGTCGCTACCTGATTGGCACGCTCTGTATTTTTCTCTCCCAGGGAACGGGAAAGAAGCGCATTGACACCCACGCCCGTTCCGACCGCAAACGCGATCATCAGCGCCTGAATCGGAAATGCAAGCGACACGGCCGTCAGCGCATCCTCATTGATCTTGGAAACGAAAATGCTATCTACAATATTATAAAGCGCCTGCACAAGCATCGATAGCATCATCGGAAGGGACATATTCAACAGCAGCCGGTTCACCGGCATCACACCCATTTTATTTTCTTTACCCTCATATACTGCCATGCTTCTTCTCCTATCCTTTCGTAAATATCTGATGTTATCAAATTCTGCTATCGTCTACCATATCATTTCATAAAAAAAAAAGCAACCATTCGTGAAAAAACAATTGACAAGATCGACGATGTTCCGTATAATATGGAAATGTTGATAGCCTTGAGGCTGTGTGTTCGTAGCTCAGTTGGATAGAGCAACGGCCTTCTAAGCCGTGGGTCGGGGGTTCGAATCCCTTCGAGCACGTTTGTTCTATTATATGGTGGGTATGGCGCAGTTGGCTAGCGCGCCAGATTGTGGCTCTGGAGGCCGAGGGTTCGAGTCCCTCTATCCACCCTGTAAGAGTGTAGTCGCTACCATGCCTCACAGCTTACAATTTTGGGCTATCGCCAAGCGGTAAGGCACAGGACTTTGACTCCTGCATTCACCAGTTCGAATCTGGTTAGCCCAGTTTCGTGACTAACTATGCCGTTTACGGCTATACTTTGCATATGGGATACTAGCTCAGTTGGTAGAGCACTTGACTTTTAATCAAGTTGTCGGGGGTTCGAATCCCCCGTGTCTCATGAGAAAGATTTATGTACAGCGTAAATCTTTGAGGGAATCCGCTTTTTGCGGATTCTTTTTTATTTGGAAACTTTTGTCGTAAAAAACTTCATTTTCCGTCTTTTGTTTTTTTTCTCTATATGTTATTCTGTAATTGGTACTGTCCATTTATCCATAAGGAGCCATTCATGTTTCAAATCGATCCCGCAAAAAAGACCGAGATTTTTCAAGACGCATTAAATGAATTAGGTAACATCGGCGCAAGTAACGCCGCAACTGCACTCTCCCAAATGATGAACAACATCCTGATCCGGCTCAGCGTTACAACCGTGCGTCTGATCGGCGCAGCGGAGGCATGCGGCTATATCCGCTCCGATGGTCATGAACATATGATCGGCGTGTATTTGGACATTGTCGGAGATATTCACGGGCGCATGCTGTTTCTTTTGCACCGCGAAAGTGTGGACAGTCTGGTCTCCGCCATGACGGGAGGAATGGATCCCGCCATGCTGCCGGACGAAATGAAAGCCTCCGCCATGCAGGAAGTCGGAAATATCATTACGGCGTCCTATATCAACAGCCTTTCCACAATGACGGGCTTGACGATTGATGAATCCGTTCCCACCGTCATTATTGATACGATTGAAAATATTCTTGCTGCCGCTATGCAAAACAACGGCAAGATTCTGTTTGTTCAGTCACAGCTTCGGGCAGATTCCGCAAATGTACAGGGATTTTTCGTATTCATGCCCGATCCCCCGTCCTTTGCAATTTTGATGAAAGGGTTGGGCATGTAAAAGAACGCTTCGCGTTCTTTGCGAGATTTTGCTTAAAAGCGCTTCGCACTTTTTGCAAAACTCGCGTGTACGCAATCTCTTATTGGTAAAATGAGAATACTTCCGAGACTGAAAATTTTCTATCGATGAACCAAACAGCCGCAGCTATGATCTTACTCATAACTGCGGCTGTTTTATGTTTTTTCCTGTCAATGCTGATATCTTACTTACTTGCTTGCATAGTAGTCATCGAACATGCCGTTAACTGCGTCCATGGTCTCCTGACAAATGGAAGGAAGATCCTTGCCCCATGCTCCGGTTGCCTGCTTATAACCTTTCTCGATCGCAGCCTGCATTTCCTTCATCTTGTCTACATCATCACCTGCAAGCGCCTGTGCAAACTCAAACAAACGCTGAGAGGTCTGCTTTACGCCGTAATATCCGTCCTCGGAGATTGACTGCTGCGCTTCCAGCTTTGTCTGCGCATCTACGGTAAAGTTACCGTCCGCAAGGAACTTCCAAATGCTGTTGTCCCCGGTCGCTGCGGAAGTCTGCTGTCCGAGCATCTTCTTAACCATGCTTATCATGGTGGCATTGCGCTGCTCCTGATCTGCCTGCATCTGCTTTACGATCGCTGCACGATCCTTCTCAGACTTCTTTGCCGTTGCGTATTTATCCGTCTTCGCGGTAACGGTTCCATCATTCTTGCTGTTCTCATATGCTTTCATGCCGCTTCCGGAAATCTCAACGGTCGCACCCTTTTTGTCCTGCTCCGATGCCGCCTTCTCTGCTGCTCTCGTGTTGCTGTTTGCCGTTGTGCCGGTATAATACTGACCGTATTGGCTGTTTACTCCTGATACATCCATGCTCATGCTCTTTTCCTCCTTGACATTCCTTCGTAAATCCGTTTACGACGCTACTTTACAGTTTCTACATATATTATCGGTGATACAATCTTATTTGTTAATAGGCTTTCTGTGCTTTTTTCCATATTTTAGCGATTCTCTCGGAAATAAAGCTTTTCTTCACACGCCGACAATTCGCGCATGGCTGCCGCCGCTTTTGCTCTTTGTCACCACGATCTGTTTGTCGATCCGCTCCTTGAGCGCGGCAACATGCGAGATCATGCCGACAAGCCTGTTTCCCTCCGTCAACCCTAAAAGCGCTTTCATCGCCTGCTCAAGCGCATCCTCATCGAGTGAGCCGAAGCCCTCATCCACAAACATTGTATCTAAGCGCACGCCTCCCGCGGACGCCTGAATCTCATCGGAAAGCCCCAGTGCCAGCGAAAGAGATGCCTGAAAGGATTCCCCGCCCGAAAGCGTTTTGACGCTGCGGCGGGTTCCGTTATAGTGGTCAACTACATTGAGCTCCAGCCCGCTTTGACTGACACGGTTTTCCGCCTCCCTGCGCCGCTCCAGCTCGTACTGTCCGCCGCTCATCATCATATACCGCGTGTTGGCACGCGCAATGATACGGTCAAAATAGGTCATCTGAATATACGTCTCAAGCATGATCTTTTCCTTGCCGCCAAGACTGCCGTTTGCCGTATCGGAAAGCGCCCTCACCCATATAAAGTGCTCCTCCGTCTTTCTGAACTCCTCCGCCTGCGCCGCAAGCAGCTCCCTGCTTCGCTCATTCGCGCTCCGTCTGGCATGAACATTTTTGGCCTCCCGCGTCAGTTCCTCTTTCCGGAAAAGAAGACGGTCTCTCTGCTCCTCGTTTTCTTCCGTGTGACTGTCGGGTGCTTCCGCAAGCTGCTCCCGCAACTGCCGGATCTGCCCCTCCAGACTGCCGATCTGCTTCTCGCACGCCGCTGTCTCCCGCTGCGCCTGTTCCAAAGCCTCGCTCCGTCTCTCCTGCTGCCTTTTCAGCCGCTTCCAGCTTTCCTCGGCATCCTGACCACTCTCAAAAAGCAATCTTTCCGAAAGGAGTCTCAGCCCCGATTCCGCTTCCTCTTTCTGTGCCTTGCCGGATGCGATCGCGATCTCCAGTCCGGCAAGCTCCGTTTTCAGGATTTCCAGTGTCTGCTCCGCTTCCGTTATTTCCCGCTCGAGTGTCTCCCGCCTTGCAATGCGGCCCTCCTCCTCGGCAATCCGCGCGCGGCAGTCGGCAAGCTGCGTTTCCGTATCCGCCTTCTGCTCCGTCGTCAATGTTCGATATACGGCAGGTTCCGGTTCTATATCCGCATCCACATGCAGCAGCTCCGACACTTGTTCTATAAGTGCCTTGCGCTTCTCCTGCGCTTTTCCCGCCGCTTCACCTGCGCGCTTGCTCTCCTGTGCCTCGTTTTTCTGTGCCCGCTCCGCCTGTTCCTTTCGTTCGTCAAGCTGCTCCCTGCTCGGAGCAGCCGCCCCGCCATGCGCCGGATACGGATGCTCCAATGCGCCGCAGACCGGACAACGTTCCCCGTCTTTCAAGGTTTCCGCGAGGATTCCCGCCTGCGCGTCCAAATAGGCTCGGTTGTCCCTGTCATATGCCGCTTTTGTTTCTTCCGCCTCGGCGCGCGCCTGCCGATAGACCTCCTGCGCTTTTTCGCATTTCTCCGCCAGCTTTTGATATTCGTCAAACGCCCGCTCCAAGCCGTCAAGCTTAGCGAGCCTCTCCTCTAACTTCTCTGCGTCGGATGAAAGCCGCTCCCGCTCCTCATCCGCATGCACAAGCGCCTGCCGTTCCTGTTTTTTACCATCCGTCTCCTGTTTCAGCGCCTCCGTCCGCTCCTGCTTCTGTGTACGCTGCTGCCCTGATGACGCAAGCGTATCGGACAGGTCGGCAATATTTTTCTTCCGCTCATCTAATTCCCGGTATTCCGGCAGGGATGCTTCCAGTCTGGCGATCCACTCCCCGAGTGTTTTTCGCTCCGCATCTGCTGTCCGCCCTGCTATGCGCTTGCCCTGCTCCGCATCTTCTGACCACCCCGCAATGCGCTTGCCCTGCTCCGCAATGTCGTCCGCCTGCTCCCCGCACGCTTCCAGCCACTCTGTCAGCGTTTTGCTGTCCTTTGCTCTCTCCTTCGCCGTGTTCCATGCCGCGAGAAGCCGCTCTCTGTGCGGCAGTTCCCGCGCAAGTTCTTCCTCCGCCTCCCGCAGACTTTCGCGCGCCTTTTGAAGCGTCTGCGCTTTCCCAATCGCCGCCGTAATCTTTGTCAGTGTTTCCTCCTCCCGGGCGATCTCCCGCTCCAGCCGTTCCTCCTCGTTTTGATCCCGCAGGAGCAGCGTTTCTATGAGACTCATGACGTCAGCAAACGGCATCTCCCCGCTTACTGCCTTTTCCAGTTCTTCTTGTGACCGTATATCGTCTTCTGTGCAACGGACAGACCGGATATGATGCTCCATACCGAGTCTGGCATCGTCAAGCTGACGTTTCAGCCTGCCGGATTCTTTTTTTAACCGCTCCTGCAGTTCCCAAAACGGTTCCGTCCGAAAAATCCGGCGGAATATTTTTTTCCGCTCCTCCGTGGTGGCAAGCAGCAGTTTGAGGAAATCGCCCTGCGCGATCATCGCGATCTGCGTAAATTGGTTGCGGTCAATCCCGATGATGTCGCGAACGGCCTCATCCACCTCCCGCTGTTTTGTGAGCACTCTGCCATCCGGAAACAAAAGCGTGACATCCGCTTTCTCCGTCGTCGTACCGCCTCCGCGCTTTGCCGGGCGCTGGTATTCAGGATTGCGCCTGATCGTATAGTTTTTTCCCGCATACTCAAATAACAGCTCCACCATGGTCGGCGTATCCGGCGCGGCATATTGGGAGCGGAGCATGGCGGGTTCTCTGTTCTCTCCGCTTGCCTTCCCATACAGCGCAAAGATCATAGCGTCAAAGATTGTTGTTTTTCCGGCTCCGGTATCCCCCGTGATCAGGTAGAGCCCGCTCCTGCCCAGCTCGTCCATCTCTAACACGGTCGTCTCCGCATAAGGACCGAATGCGGACATCGTCAGTTTGATCGGTCTCATCGCTGTTCTATCCCTCCCATATCTGCCGGATCAGGTGTTCCATCCATGCCGCCTGCTCTGCGTTCATCGGCTGATTGTTCTGCTGCGTGTAAAATTCTTCAAACAGGGCAAGGGGCGTTTTTTGCGCCACATCCGTCGCACCCGTGATCTGTTCCCCGCTCCTCGTCCGCCTGTTATCATAATCCAGCTTCATCAGACGATGGTAGATCGCGCGCAGCCTGCCGACTGCCTCCGGTATATCCTCCTCGTCCGTCAGCGTGATATGCAGATAGTCCTCCTGATACGTCGTATGCTCATAAAAGCTCTTTTTCGTCAGCTCCTCGTACGTTCCCCGGATTTCCTTCATGTCATGCTTCGGGGTAAGCGGCACCGTACGTACTGCAAGCGCTCCTTTTTCTAAAAGCGTGACAACGGAGACGGATTTTTGATCCCCCGCTTCGGAAAAAGAATATTTCAGCGGTGTTCCGCAATAACGGATCCGCTCTCCCCCGCAGTTCTGCGGTGCATGCAGATGCCCGAGCGCCACGTAATCAAAGCCGTCAAACACCGATGCATCCACATTGTCGCTGCCGCCGACCGAGATTTCCTCCGATTCCGAACGGCTCGCTCCCGTGACAAACTGGTGCGTGACTAACACGTTGCGATCTGTTCGGTCAATCTCCATCCGACTGACCGCAGTGCGCAATGCATCCGTATAGTTTTCGATTGTTTCATCCGGAAAAACACTGCGCACATGTGCGGGCTTTACAAAGGGAAGCATATAAATATGTACGCTGCCGTATTCATCGTCAAGCGTGACCGGCTCCGTCGCGCCGTGATAAACCGGAGAAATGTGAATGCCGCTCTCTCTCATAAGCCTTCCGCCAAAGGCAAGCCGCTCCGCGGAATCATGGTTTCCGCTGATGACCAAAACGGTCAATTCTCTTTTTGCCAGCTGCACCAAAAAATCATCGAACAGTCCGACCGCCTCCACGGATGGCACGGACTTATCATATACGTCCCCTGCGATGAGTACCGCGTCCGGTCTTTCCTCATCAATGACGGCAATGATCTTTTGTAATATATCGCTCTGCTCCTCCAGCATGGAAACCTCATGCACGCGTTTCCCCAAATGAAGATCTGAAAGGTGGATCATTTTCATGGTGATACCTCCGCTCTTTTCATCGTGTATCTCTCCCACAAAATTACGTTTTCAAAAAGGTATATCCTTCTTTTCGTTCTACATTTGCTTTTATTTTATCATGAATCTTCGATTCATGACCGACATTCGCCGCTCGCCGAATGCGTAAACGCATTCTTCTCGCTAACGCTCATTGTATCACAGGATCCCTGCAAAGCCCATATCGAAATTCTAATCGGTGAAATATTTTAAGAATGAAGCAAGGCAGACTTGTTTTTCTTCTGACAAAGTTATATCATGAATCTACGATTCATGATTAAATAAGAGGGGTATTTATGAATACAACGATCCGAACTGCAACGCTTGAAGACGCTGCGCGCATTTTAGAAATTTACGCATACTATGTGGAGCATACGGCGATTTCTTTTGAATACACCGTACCCACGCTGTCCGAATTTCAAAACCGCATAAAAAGGACACTGGAACGCTACCCCTATCTGGTCATTGAAACAGACGATGGGATTCAGGGCTATGCCTATGCCGGCAGCTTCATCGGACGCGCCGCATATCAGTACTCCTGTGAAATGACGATTTATCTTGACCCTCATTCCCATAAGCAGGGACTTGGACGAAAACTATACGAAGCGCTGGAAAACAGACTGAAAGAAATGGGTTTTTTGAATCTTTATGCCTGCATTGGGTGGCCGGAAACGGAAGACGAATATCTGAACCGAAACAGCGCAGACTTTCATGCTCATTTAGGCTACACAAAAGCAGGTACCTTTCACAAATGCGGCTACAAATTCGACCGTTGGTATGACATGATCTGGATGGAAAAACTAATCGGAGCGCACCAATGACGATTGGATATCCCCAGCCAATACACGAAACGGTTTCACAACGAATCCTTCGCCGCTGCGCAATAGAATTTGCGTTTCCCTATTAGAGGGATTAAGCTCCATAAGCTGCTCCCTCAAATGGTGCGAGGGGACATCGATCGCAGAATCACTCCACATACATACGGCAATTCAGCAGGAGCGCTTTTCATGCTCATCTGTTTCCTCCTCAAAATAGTTACACCATAACTCTACGTCTTACAAATCCTGATTACTTTCTTAAAAAGTCACTGAACTCTTTTAATTCTTTTTTCTTATCTTCCGACAGACTGTTAAATTCCACATCCGTAATCGCACCCTCCAAAGTATATAAATGTACCAGACATACAGAAGGATACGCCTCTTTCAGTTTCATAAACGCCTGTTTTGAGCCTGACTCGATCAGTTTCTCAGCAGAATCAATCCCAACCGAGGTCAGCTTCTTTTCCATTTCTTTACCGATATTTCTTAGAGATGTTAGTTCCGACATGTTTCCTCCCAAAGTTTCGCAACAATCTATCTGGCAATCAAAATTTTTATGATCCATCATTTTCCCCGCACGTGCTTTTCATATGGAAATGATTTATTTTTTTATCTGAACATCCGTAAACATCCCTTCTTCCGTCACCAAAAAAGAATGCTTCTTTTGTTGAACCATCGGGATCAGATCATGGGAAATGACATGCTTGTCCATCTTAACGGAACTGATGATATGTAGATTTCCGCCCACCCGCAATACGCGCAGGCATTCTTCTACCGCTTTTCCCAAAACATCCCACAGGTGCCCGATCGCATTATATAGAACCACGGTGTCGAAGGAATCGTCCTTATAGGACATCGCTGTCACATCCATTTCGCAAAAAGTTAGATTCTGACAACCCTTTACCTTAGGACTCAGCCGCCTGCTGTCTAAATCGATACTTTGAACGGTCTTTGCATACTTCGCGGCATGAATCGAAAATTCCGCACACCCGCAGGCAGCCTCTAATATTTCTTTCTGCTCCAGTTCGCTCCGCAATCTTTGAACCGCCTCTTCCACTCTTGTCACACAATCTACCCTCTTTGTTTTTGATTCCAAATGTTTTTCCAAGTTCCTTTTTAATTCAAATGACGACTTTGAACCCACGACAGGTAATTGTGCTCGTCATCCAATTCATACTCATA
Organism: uncultured Lachnospiraceae bacterium; assembly: GCA_947176965.1. Lineage (GTDB taxonomy): Bacteria > Bacillota > Clostridia > Lachnospirales > Lachnospiraceae > DLAJ01. Next base: position 13,734 of record CAMWSU010000025.1, read on the forward strand.
ATCCAAAACGGGCTTGTACGCATCGATCACGCGGATCGCGTATTCCAGCACCTCATCTTTGCTTTTTCCCGCCACATCGATCATCACTTCGTTTGGCAGAAGCTTCCTGCTTCGTATCACGGCATTGCTCCGCTCAATTCCTTCCGGATAAAACAATCCGCCTTCATGGTCGCGGCGTTCTATCATCTGACGCCTGATCTGCTCCGTGTCGCCGGACACTAATTTTAACGTAATAAATTGATAGCCCTTAAAAATAGCCGGGAGTTCTCTCGTTCTCACGTCGTCAAAATCGAGTGCAACAATGTTTCTGCATCCTTTTTCATAAAAGAAACGAAGCTGCAGCAGTACGTTTTCCCAGCACATCTGCTCCTCATAGATTCCCTCATCCTCCACATCATTTGGAATCATAAATTCAGGAACCATACTCTGCTCAATATATACGCCGTTGTAATGCTTATATAATTCTTTTGCTAATGTCGTCTTCCCGACGGCGCTCGGACCGATGATAAAAATAAAATCCATACTTCCTCCGCCTTAAAACAATTCATCCAGCAGGATATAATAGCGAATCTTCTCCCAGTCAGGATCCATACCCAGCTCGTGAAATAAACACATTTCGTCATAACCGGGATAGACATGCCCGTCCGAATATTTCCCACCATAGTTATGCGCAAGACTTCGATAACACAGCGCAATGTCGCACCATTTGTCCGCTATACCGGTCCTGCCCAAGTCAATATAGCCTGTCGCCTGATCCCGAACACCGAACAGATTCGGAAGGCAGTAATCTCCGTGGGACAGCACCGGCTCCTCCTTTGGCATGTTGTCATACAGCCATTGCAGCAGATGGGCGGGATCCCGGAATCCGTTTTCACCAAACGTACCCGGTTCCACGTTTTCCAAATCAACCAGACCGTTCTCTATATTGTATTTTGCTATTTCAAGCTTGTGAGGTAATCTCCAGTCAGAGGGACAGTCTGAAATAGGTACGCTCCACAATTTTTGTAATCCGTCCGCAAGCAATTTACATAAAACCCTCGGATTCTCCATATATCCGGAATCGCACGCCATATTGCCCGTGCATTTACTCATGAGCAGATAGGATCTGCCGCCTGATACTTCATGGGCATAAATCTCAGGAACCGGTAGTTTTCCTTTCAGATACCGCATCATGCAGTATTCATTCTCCGCTTCTTCACTGCATTCCTGTACCTTCAAAACATGATTTTCAAAAATCAAAACGGACGAGCGGGACATGCCGATATCATCCTCCGTATAATGCTCATCCGCGATCAGATTATGTATTTTTTCAGGTAAAAACATGTCTGTCTCCCTCCGTGATTTTCTGCAACGGATAATGCACAATGCAATTCCATGATCATCCTCTGCGACAAGGCCTGCCCGTCATGATCGGCGATACCGAAATGATAGCATGAATCCGCCTTCCGGTAAAGTATTTCTAACGAAAGTGGGATAAGCAACTGTCATTTGCTTTTTTGCACCTGACAGATTCTTGATTCCATCATTTCTCTGTCTTATGATAAGAAACAAGAGCTCTTACAAACTTTCATAGAGGAGGAAGTGTTTATGAACATTACGATCATATCAGAATATTTGCAGTACCTGCGCAAAAGTCATCATTACACACAGGATGATCTGGCAAAACGGTTAGACCTGTCCCGTCAGGCAGTTTCCAAATGGGAGACCGGAACAACGATACCCGACGTGGAGATTTTACTGAAGCTTTCGAAGCTGTACGGCATTACCATAAACGATTTATTGGAGCCTGAGATAAAGCCGCAGAAAATCACTGAATTTGAGCAGATTTCGGGGCTTTCTAAGGACGAGGTAAAAGAAGCATTAAAACAATTTGATACGGACTCTTTGGTGATCGCATGTATGGGCGCATCACCCGAAATGAATCTCTTTATGGAAGAATGCTTCCCCCATGTGAATTATGAAGCGACAAGGAAGCGAATCGGCCGGATCCGGATTGAAACGGTCGAGGAGATGCAGAATCAGATTGTTTCCATGATCAATCTGCGCGCGATCGATCAGGAAATGTGAGCCTGTAACAGTCACGGCCGGGTTGGGGATCTCTCCCCCCGACCGTGGCTGTGCTGCTTCCCGCATAGATGCAGGTTGTGCATGATATGGCGTGCAAAGCGTGTTTTTATCAAAGAACCCCGCTCGCTAACAGGTTATCTTTTCCCATACCGCAGACATAGGGATTGGCATCATACCGATAACAAACCTCCAGGAAATCTGCACGCTGATTCGGATCGTTCATGATCTTTACAAGTAATTCGTTCGGAATCGTCCTCGCATATGCGCCGGGGCCTGCCATTGTAATCTCCTTTACACCAAAGCGTCTCAAAATATTCTCCAATTCCCCCGGCATAAACGTGTAGGTGATGCACCACGGTGTGCCTCCGTTCTCATATTCAGCAATTTCCTCACTTCCGCCCATCAGACCATCCTCCCACAGCTTCATGACCGCGTCCTTATGGAATGAAAAGGATTCGACCGCATTCGCTTTATTCTCGACACACCATCTGACAAAGGGGTCATCACAATTTTCATCCAACAAAAATTGATTTTTTTGTATCGGATTCGCCAAATACGGAAGGTATCCTAAACGGCTCGATACGCTGATGATGATGCGCTTGCGGCAAATACGCGTCAGCTCGCCGATCACCTTTTCCTGATTCGGATGGGTGTATGAAATGGGCGCATCAAAGGAAATCACCATATCAAACGATTGGTCCGCAAAATCACTCAGATCCTCTAACGCTCCTCTCACAAAGGTGATCTTATCAAGAACACCCTCTTTTTCCGCACGTTCTTTCGCTTTCTCTATCATTGGCTGGGAAATGTCAAAGTGCGTGACTTCACAGCCATGCTTTGCAAGAAGAATGGAAAACCTCCCGCATCCCGCGCCGCCGTCAAATACGGTTCTGATTCCATCCAAATGCGAAAGCAGTTCCTTTTCGATATGGCTTTTTTGAATGATGTCATCTATAAACGTCTCCTCTCGTCGGCTTTCCAGTTCGCCCTTATCCGGCTGATTCCACAAACGCTCGGATATTTTTCTGCTATAATCCATCTATTACTTCCTCCCTACTTCATCTGCAATCAAACAAGGATAGCATGGGAATGAGATTCCCATACATCCCCTCAAAACGAAACTGCCCCTGCGCGTCTTCTTTTTCCGCGAGAAACATGGCAAGCTCCCCCGTAAGGCAGTCCATGACTTTTTCCTCCGGCATCCCGGCTTTTTCGCTGACCTGCGCAAAGTCCGCATAGGCATCCTCCGCATGAGCCGTCAACTGATAAAGCGCCGCCGCTGCCCGCAGATTCTCTGTGTTTGCAAATGGTTTTATGATCGACACAATCCGGCGCATCTCCGCATTCAACAGGTTCATGTCCCGGTTATTTGAAAAAAAGATGCTTCCGCGCCTCATTACAGTCGTAAAACCGGGCAGATCGTAACAGGAATAACCCCATTCTCCGTTTCCGGCATGCTCAATGGCATCATCCGTATCCCAGCCCGGATTTCGGTTCCACTTTGCGGTCATCTCTTTTGAAAGAATGATCGTATGCAGTGCTGCCGCGATATGAAGCACGAACTGAAAATCTTCTCCTTCCGGAAGGGAATCAATTCTCTGACGAATATCGAGAACGACATTCTCCGCTGTTGACACAGGTGTATACCCAAACAGCTCGTCGATCGAAACACTGAAAAATTCCGCGATTTCAGGCAACAGCTGAATATCCGGACAGCACTGCGCGGACTCCCACTTTGATACCGCCTGATTGGAGACGCCCAGCGCCTTCGCCAGTTCTTCCTGCGTAAGTCCTTTCTGTTTTCTTAAAAATGTGATCTGTTCATGAATTTTCATTTTGCTGCACCTCCATTGATTGTTTTAATGTGTTTTAGTGGCCACAATCTTATTTTACAAATATGCAGCCCTCAAAACAATCACGCATTGGTTTGGTGCAATGCCCGTTTCTCCAACCTGTGGTTGGAAACGCGTCCGGTATTCCTGTATTTCATGTACTGAAAGTTCCCTTCCGGATTTTGATTCTATGCCTCCAGATAATTTCTCAAGATCGGAGCCTCACTCAGCTCTACATTCTTGAAATGATGGTAAAACCTGTCTGCCTCCTCATTGGTTGCACGGATTAAATAATATTGGTCTATCTTATTTCGCGCACAATCTTTTTCAAATTCGGCAAAAAGCATCTGCGCAACGCCTTTATGTCTGTGCGCTTTTAACACATAAACCCAATCCACATACGCCATCCTATGACCATCCTGCATGCAGCCATAGAAATGATATTCGATCCTTCCGATCACTTTCCCATTCTCTTTAGCAAGAATCGATGTCGTTCTGCTATAAAACGGATCCGCGATCCTGTCTTTTATGCCCTGTTCATCAATTTTATCAGCAACCATATTATCCGGTTCTTCACGCATTGCAACCTCTAAATACGCAATATAGCTTTCTACATTATCTTGATTCAATCGTTCAAATATCATTCCGCTATTCCTACCTCTCCGAAAGTGCAAGTATTATTTCTGACCATGCTCTTTCATGATGACCGTATCCTAACTCCCCATTATTATATCAAGAGCCTTCTCTAATTACCACAGAATTCCTATGACTTGCCGACGTCATACGCTTTCTAATCATGTCCGCTTACAAACCCGTCCAATTTCACTTTTACCTCATCTTCATCCAAAAGAAAATCATTCATTTTTTGGTTATACTTATGCCGCTCCAAACCCAATATATGTTTCCCCGCATTTTTAAAGGGATATTGCCTTGCAAAACAGTTCAAAAAGTCCGGGTCATTTTCTGCACTCCCATAAATCCCTATAATATATAGCTTTTCCAACATTTCTTCCCAGTGGCTTTCATTCTGCATAAAGTACTCCTGACAGCGCTCACTCATAATAAAATATAAAGAAGATGGATTTCCGCAGTACATCGGAACAATGAAAAATAGTTTGTCTGCCAAAGCACATTTTTCAAAAAATGCGTATATTCCGTCGCCATGATATTTACATTGACCGGACATACACTCATATTCACAGTCAGCGCAGGGCTGGGTAGAAATTTCCCGCATGAATAATACCAGATCGTCTTTTGACGAAATATAGTTTGCGATTCTGTCACAATTCCCGTCTTTTCTTCCACTAAAACTGACTATGATGTTCAAAACAGCCCCTTCTTTCTGTTTCTAAGGAAACGCTGATAAATCAGCATTTCCTTAAGTATCGAATACGATCATTATAATCTATGTCAGTTACATGAACAACTATTTCCCTTTTTAAGTTGTGATTTTCATACGACTTATTTTTTTCCGCCCAGCTCCACTAATTTTAAATAATGAGGAATGTCTTCCTTTACGGGATGGAGCTTGAATGGCGCCCCGCAGCATCCGCAATGCCATTTTTCTTCCTCTTCAAACTCGTATTTTACCCCAAACTTACAGCTTCCGTTTATGCGATTTTGACATCCGGTATCACTATAGCGAAAGATTTCGACGATTCTTTCGGGACACTCCTTTAAGTACGAAAGACACTTCTCCGCATTTCGGATTCTTAATTCCAGGTATAATTCTCCTTTATCGGAATTCAGTGCATAATCATATGCGGCCGACTGCCTGCGAAAATATCGGAGCATCGGACCCTCATTCGAATCTCCCTTCTTCCGTGTACACCCCTGTTGAACCAATATCTCATCCAAGACCGCTATCACTTCCCGATCTGCCTCATCATGCATCTTATCAGCGACGTAGTCGCAGCCCTCCGCTAGACTGCATGTATGCAGGTCTTCCGCTAATACTCTATAATTCCATCCGATAAATGCGTTACTGAAAGCGACAATCCCCGAATCCACATTTTTCACGTCCTTTAGCTGCGTATTCTTTACTTTTTTCGCAACAAGAGAAAGGACTTTTATGACATTCTGATTATCCGGATAATCAATTTCCAGATCATCTCCTGATGACAGGCTGTATTTTTTGATTCCGTCAAATACAAATCCATAATCACCCATTGCTTCTAATAATTGATTTGTCTTTTTGGCTTTATTCCATTTTCTGACTTGCGCCGTATCCGTAATAAATACATTTCCCTTAAACTCGCCGCAGGCAAACAACCAGAGCATGAGATAGAACAGATTCCGCGGCACTGTCCTGGCCTCCCTTGCCTCATTTGAAAAATAATCATATTCCTCTGTCTGATACAGTGGCAGCCCGAATCTTTGGGGTGCGTCTGCGATATCAGAATACATCCGGTAAAACATCGCTCCGATTTCCCTAAAAGCACTTTCAAATTCCTCATGGGAAATTGCCTGCAAAAAGTCCGGATGGATCTCAAACTGATCCGGAATATCTACCAACTCATTGCGGCGTATCAAGGCCCATTCACTGACTAAATAAGTCTCTTTCACAATCCTGTCCCTGCCTTTCTGTATATAGCATCTCCTAATTCCTATTTTTTGCTGCGGATTTTAATCGGCATATAGATATCTAACTGGTCGTACCCCAGTGCATTCTTGATCTCGTCCGTTGGATTGACCATATGGCACATCGTCCTGTGTCCCGGACGCTCATCCGTTTCAAATCCGCTGTCTTCTAACCATTTCAAAATTCCCGAACAAACCCTTCCGGCAATATCGTCATCCCCGTCTACCGATATAGCAGCGGCATAGAGCCCGCCCTCAAACTCGATCAGCTCATAGGGAGCCGTATCTTCTCCTGTCACCCAGTCCTCAACCGCCCAAATCCAGACCGCTTTCCCATCTTCTTCAAACCAGAGAAAATCCGGCGCGCCATAGATCATCTTCCTGACGAAATGATTATGATCTTCCTGCCATTGTTGAAACGCACCCATGACAGTTTCAAGCGAATCCGCACCGGATGAAAAGGCCTTGAACGGATTAATCTGAATAATCCTTACTTCCGGTGCTTTTTTCAGCCTGTCCGACACATCCGGCAAGCGATTTATTTTTGATGTATTTCCGTCATAGGAAATATTGACAATACGGCTTTCTATTTTTGACGCTTTCTCATACAGTCTTTTCACATCGGCATCTCTGCTAAAATCCGCCTGCCTGATCTGTTCGACAAATTCCAGTATGATGTCCTTCAAGTCCCTAAGCAGCGCAACTTCGCCATCAATATCCGCTACCTTTTTTCCAAGGACATCTAAAACAACCTCCGATCCGGACGTATGAAAGATTAATTGAATATCTTTAATACTGATATTCAGTTTGCGCAGGATTAAGATTTGCTCCAAACGCTTCATCGCCTGTTCATCATACAGTCTATAGGCATAATCACTGCTCCGTGTACTGTTTATCAGCCCCATATCCTCATAATAACGCAATGCACGGGCCGATATATCATATTTAGATGAAACTTCTCTTATTTTCAGTAACTCTGCCATACAAAAGCCCCTTTCATGATATTATCCCTATTATAAACGCTTCCCCAACGGAAGAGTCAATCTCTCCGGCAAAATATTCAGGAATCGACGTGTGCAGCGCCAAAAAAGCTGTAGGGAGCAAGCTCCCTACAGCTTTTTTGGCATCGAACCCGTCCGGCTCACGGCAATCAATCGTCGGGGTGACAGGATTCGAACCTGACTTTTTATTTCCTATAACCCTTGCAAATACAATGCATTCTTGATACCATGACAAATTTTATGACAAAAATTTGATTTATCCGATTTCTTGTGATATACTGTTTTTACAGTTTGGGCGGCTGTTTTGTTCGCCGCCCTTTCTGTGTGCTTGGCTGATTTATTCAGCCTTTTTTGTTTCGTCCGGTTCCGGCTTGTACTGATCTTCGCCAGTTTCAATATAGAGAATGAAATCATTGATTTTCTTCTCGCTCCATCCGGCAGACCTTAAACCCAAAACCAATCTTGCGTTTTCCTGCATGTTCATTTCTTCCATGACCTTTTCCTTTCTCCCTGTGGGGTATTGTCTTTTGGTCTCCCTCTTGACAATTATATTGTATCACGCTTTTGTCACTTTGTAAAGTGACATTTCAAGAATATTTTCATATACTATACTTCTTTTTTTCTTCATCATTCTCCACATATTCAATTAAATCCGATGGCTGCATACCTAATATCATGCAAATTCTGTTAATGCTTTCAAGGGATATATTTGTATCCTCATTTTTAATCTTTTTCAGCGTATCTTGACTTAGTAGTTTAGTTTTCTTTGCTTTATATGTGTTAAATCCTTCGCTCTCTAATGCGGCGGCAATATCTATTTTATACTTTAACATTCTAATCCCGCTCCTTCCTTATATTCACTATATAGTATCGTCATAGAAAAATCAACAAAACATTTCTTACAAAAGTTACAAAAGTTCTTTCTATAATTCTAACAGAAAAAGCGAGCATTCCTGCTGCCATGTGGCGACAAGACTACCCGCTTTTTGTACTTAGTACTTATCCTTAACTTTATCCGAGAGCTTCCACGTCTGTCAAATTTGCCCGCCTGATGCCAAGCGGAATACCGGGATACTTAGATTCAAACGACTCTTTCGCCGCAATCGCCTCTTCCATCGTCCATACATCGCCAGCAGTGATCCAGTACAGATTCTTTTTGGCATCTGCTGATTGCTCCGGCTGTGCAAGTACAGTGCTTCCAAACTCAATATAGCACTCTGAAATATCAACATTCCCTGCGATGCCTGAAATGCTCCCTCTTGATGTATATTGCCACATATCAACGCGGTGCGTTGCCGTGCATTTAGGATTGTACTGCGCCACCCACAGGATGTAATCGTTCAAATCTGCTACGTTCAAATAAGACTTAAACCAACTCGTGCTTGCATAGACTCCTGCTCTCATACCGTGCTGCTGGATCCGATCACAGAACGCTTTGCATATCGCTGTTCTTTGCGCGATTGTAAGGTTATCCGCGCGTCCGTTTCCTTTAGGATTGGATAACTCGCTGTCATAACATACAGGCAGCACGATATTGTATTTTTTGAGCTTCTCATAGCAGTAGTCCGCTTCTGCTTCTGCCTCCACATTGTTGATCGCCTGTGACATAAAGTATGCCCCGATCGGGATGTTACATGCTGCTGCGCATTTGATGTTTGTTGCAAATTTCGCGTCTTCTTTGATGTTGCCCGCCGAATACCCTCTATAGCCAACGCGGATGATAACACCGTCAACATTTTTTCTCACCAAATCCCAATTCGTCACCGTGTTTGCATAACTAATGTCGATATACTTTTTATTCATTTTTTCGCCCTCGCTTTCTTTTATTTGTTGTCCGTTTGTGTTTCCTGTTCTTCCTGCTTGTCCCTGTCGTTATGCTCAAGCATATCAATGCCCGCTTCGATCAGTTTTTCCGTAACGGCAAGTCCCCTGATCAGCACGTCAGGTATTTTGATGTCCAGCTCGACAAGATTTTCCAAGATGCTTCGAGCTTCATTTACAATCAGCATGGCAAGCACCCACCAGCCAAGCAGATGCAAAAATGACAAATCTACATGCAGCATATCGTGCCCGAAATGCACGAACACGTTCGCGAGCAGAAACGCCACAAGCACCGCAGTCCAATATCCGAGTTTTTTGACCGCTCCGATCGCTCCGACCTTGCTGCTTTCCTCTTTCTTCTTTCTTGCTTTAATCCATCCCGTGATCCAGTCCGCAATGTTTAACACGAGAAACCCCACGAACACATACCAATATGTACCGAGTACGGCAGTCAATACGGCTACGATAGCCCCGACGACTGCGTTATACTTGTCCACAAACGCATTTGTATACGACATCTTAGTTTTCCCCCTCTCTTCCATATTCTAATTCCGCTTTGACGCTCTTTCGCCAAAGAGCCGGCACTTCATTCAGTGTCATTTTCCCCGTCTTGATCATGAGTACATAAAACCGCGTCATTTCTGCGTCCCCCCTTCCTCTGTTCCGTCTTCCGCGATACTTTGTGAAACGATCTCTGCGACTTCTGCGATCGCGATGTTTTGCACATCCTGTACATTCTGTACTGTTTCAAGATCGCTACGCATTGATAAAATCGTGTTTTGTAGCTCTGACAGTTGCTTTGATACATCCTTGTCCGCCGTAAGCGTCTTATACCTTGTTTTGATATGTACGCCCTTATCATCCTTTGAGATGCTTTCAAGCTGCTGGTTGCAATAGCGGGCAAATACTGTATCTCCCTCCGCACAAGTGATCGTGTCAACACTTTCCGGCGTGATCTGCGGCTCGATGTCGGCTACTTTTTCCGATGTAACGTCTATAGTCAAACCGTCCGCAGTCGGTCTGATGCTGTTTACTGCAATTATTGTGTTATCTGTTAATATGATTTCCATTTTTCTATTTCCTCCTCTCTGCTATTTACCCATATCAATCCACATAAGTAATAAATGCGCCATATCTGTATACACTTGTTTGGCTTGTAGATATAGATACAGTATAAGTGGTTCCTTTTTTGACGCTCGCAACGTTCGAACCCATTTGTTGGAAATTGTTATCCGGTGTATAGAGCGCACTTGTTGATTGCACATAAGTATTATGATTTGCTGTTGCGCCGAGTATGGAGGCTTTAGCCGTACAAGTATTTAAGTTCAGATTCTTTCCGCACATAAATACGATTACTTTTACTTTCCCATCTCGTGGCGCTGTAAAACTCGAATTACCGTAGGGCAGCCAAATATAATATAAATCATTTTCTTTTTTACCACCGCTGCCTAAATTACAATCATAAAATGGCATCAAATAACCCTCACTTTCACTTGTATGTCCGCACTCTGTGCATCAAATGTAAGCGTCAACCTGCCATCGCTGTACACCATGGCCGACGGACTCACACCATACTGATCAGTATAGACATGGATCATGCTGTCATCTGTTATCGCAGCAGATGTAAATGTCAACATCGTTTTTCCCGCAAGCAGCGTCCCCGTCAGTGTCGTTCCGAGTGCTTTGACAAGGTACTCGGAACAGGTCCGTCCATCCATCACCTTTCCCGGCTCTGTGATTGCAAGCGACTCAATCAGATCAGAGTTTTTAAGCGTTTCATCCAGCGCCGATTCCATTACATCGATCCTGCTGCCTGTTTGATCTATCTCGCTCTGCAATCTTGCCACATCTGCATCGTCCAATATGTTTTTTAGCGAATTAACCCACGCTTCAAAGTCCTCTTTTTGCTGCTCCTCGTACGATGTGATCGCATCCGTGTATGATTCGTATTCTGTAAGAATGCTTGCTCGATACTTTGCAAAAAAAGCATCAAATTGCGCCTTGATCTGCTCAAATTTAATCTGATCAACCGCTCCGCACACCCATCCGCACAAATCCCCATCCATTCGGGTATCCTCAATCAAATCCTGCGTGATCTCTGTTGTGCCTGCATCAACTGTGATTCTTGCGATGACGATCTCATGTATCGTCGCGCTGATCTCCGGCATTTTCGGCGTTGCTGTCCCTTGGTAATAATTTCCACTTACGACATAACTTTTGATCAACCGATTTGGCAGATCGAGCCGGATAACAATGTTATCTATCCTGTTCATGTTTCCGCTTGCCGTCTCCATGTCCAGTGTGAGCGGTTCGTCCTTGATACGATATTTATATCCATCAATCCACGCATATCCTGTTTGCACTTTCACAGACATACCGCCGTTTGCAACGACCTGCAGGTCTCCGTTAAATACACCCGTCTGAAACAACGGTCTAAAGTAATCCGCCCAATCTCCCGCGTTATAGACACGATCACCATCCTTTGAATTAAAAAAACTGCTGCTTTCCAAGTGTTTCCCCCTCCTCTCATTAGTTTGTCAGATCAATCTGATCCGATAATGGATCCCCGAACGTCGGCACAATCGACAGCCCGCCGTTTTCATAAATTTCCTGAATCTCTGTGATACGCTTGTCCATCGTGATCCCCCATGCTTTTTTATCCACTGTGACGATGTCGCCGATGTCGTAATCCTTTTTGTATGTAAAATTTGTATTCAGAATAGTCGCTTCCAAGCATTCTACAACTCCGCACGCTGCGAGTTTTTCCGTCCCGCGCTGAATCAGTGCTGATCGGTATTGTGCTTCCGTCATGGTGCCCTTTTTCAGATCCCGCGCATCTACAATCAGTTCCCGTCGTTCCCATCCTTCCGCGTCGGCATCAATGACTGCCTCTACCATTGTCCGCTCATCACCCTCGCCTTCTCCCATTACGACCGCATGCGTCTTGTATTTCTGCTCATTGACCGTATAGGTCACCTGCCCGATATTCCTGTATACTTCCGAAAAAATCACGCGTTTATTCTGTTTCTGTGCTTTACTGTGGTCTTTTCCCTCGTATACCTCAAAGTACATTTTCTTTGTCTTGTAATCCGCCCGGATGCGAAATCCTAAGTTGCTGCACGATGACAGCCTTGTTAAATAGCTATATAAATCCTTGTGTGATACCTGTAACGTCACGCTGTCCCCGATTCCCATTGCCTCCCCAAGCTCAAGATGCGGCAATGGGTGATCGATTGATATTGCCGAAGCATCGACCAACTGACGCATAGCCTCTTCATAGCTGCTATTTGTGATGTTCACGACCGTCTTAATGCTCCGCCGCTCCAATGCAGCGGAAAGCATGCGCCCCGTCGCGGTGATCTCGCATGTGACATCATCCACCGCGATTCCCTCGATGATCGCACTTTCTACCGCTCCCGTCATCGTCAGGATATTTCCCATTCTCAAGAGCTGAAGGTTTTTGCTGTTAAGCGCTGCATGCAGTTCCACCGTTCCGGCTTCCCTGTATTTTCGTGTCCATATGAGGGAGCGATAAACGTCAATCACGCCCTGTCTCTGCATGTCCATGTTGTAAACTTTTATCATGCTTCTTTGCTGTGTTTCCTCGGCTGTCATCTTTGTTCCTTTCTGCATCTCTACGGCATTGTATATTGATTCTCAAACGTAAAACTTACACTCATATAATCCCGGCCTTCGTCCGCCGTATAACTGATGTCATTGTGTCCCGGTTCAAGCTGGATGTAGTCCTCATTGTCCTCATCCACCGTATAGTTATAATTCATCATTTCATTGTCACGATACAGCACGACATCAATATTGCCCTGTTCCGTTGTCACGACAACCCTGTCATTCGGCAGCATGGTACAGAGCAGCTTCAGCGTTTCCTGCGTCGTCACATTGATGATCGCAGGATTGACGACTATGTCCTCGGCGGTGATCGTCATTGTGATGCCTATTGACGTAGTGCTGTTGTTCTCGATGGACTTAATTAATTCCTTTTTCCGGATCCCGAATTCCATTCCGCTTTCAGAAATTTCAATAGGAAATTCAAAATAGTCTTCCCAACCGGACATTTCGATGTTCTCCGGCTCTCCATCACTAAAATACGGATTTGTGCAGATCAGGGATATAGTTGCCACCCGCAAGATTCCTTTTTCTTCGATGTTAAGGTTTTCCGCCCTGTACCTGATCTTTTTACTCTGCCCGTTTTCGATGTGGTAAAGCGTTCCCTGTGCCCGGTTGCAGAACACCATTGACAACAGATTGCGGTTTTCCTGATAATTCCTGCGCATCTGTGCCGTGATGACAATGTTCCGCTGTTGAATTGCTTCTCCTGCATAAGTGGAGCCGTCCGTCGTCGCGTTTTGCGTCGTGCTGATCGCATTATCCATATTATAAATGCCGTCAGCAGACACAAGAAAAAACTCCGTCGCATCGTGGTCGTATGTAAATTCCACAAACATCCCATTGTCATTCACGCACTTGATCGTTTTCATAAATCCTCCCGTCATGCCATCCTTAACGCCATCTGCCGCGTGGTATTCCGCATCTGTCTTGCCGTTTCTGATGGTGACAATTCCCTTGGGCTATTAATTGTCACATTCTGCGTAAATCCCCCGCCTGCTGCCGGCGCTGTAACGTCTCCTGTCGTGCCTCTCCTGCTGCCCCCTGCTGCAATGTATCCGTCGATTGTCGTCGGCACGCCGCGCATCATTGCTTCATTGATTCGCTTTTCTTCTTTATCCATTCCCTGCTCGACTCCGATTGCCAGTCCCGCCGGGATCATCTTTCCAACCTCGTCACGCATGAGCTTGGACGGACTTGCAATGCCAAGTTTTTCCTTGAGATCACCTACCACGTTTCCCACTACGGTCCCCGTGAGCATGTCCTTTAGTTTGCCTGCTGCCTCCTTAATACCCTTGCCGATCCCATCAATGATATTTCTACCGATTTCACCCCAATCTGTCTCCGCGAATGCCGTAAAGATCGCTGTTACAATCTCCGGTATCGCCGCAATGAGCTGCGGTATCGCCTCGATCAGACCTGATATAAGCGCAAACAGTATATCACCCCCCGCTGTTAGTATCTGTGGCAGATTCTCCGTTATCGTTGTAACGATGCTTGATATAATATCCGGCAGCATCGCAACTAACTGCGGGATTGATTCTGTGATGCCTGTAATCAGCGATAACAGGATTTGCACACCTGTGTCGATGATCTGTGGCAAAAGCGTATTGATGGTCTCTATGATAGATGTAATGACGGTTGGCAGCATGGCAACCAATTGAGGGATTGCCTGCGCGATTCCCTGTGCCAGTGCCAAAAGCAGATTGAGTCCTGCCGTCAAAATAAGGGGTAAATTCTCCGTGACTGCCTGCACGATCACGGGTATCAAGTCTACGATTGCCGTAATCAGTGAAGGGATTGCGTTTGTGATGCCGCTAATGAGACTGACAAGGATACTAACCCCTGCCGATACTAATTGCGGTAGATATGTCGTAAGTGCCTGTGAGATTTCTTCGATCAGTTCTGGCAGCATTGCCATGAGTTCGGGGACCGTTTCATTGAGTCCCTGCAATAGCCCGCCGAATAATGTGTTTGCTGCATCTAATACCTGCGGCAGCATGGACGGCAACGCGCTCGTTACCGTTCTGATCAGTGTGAAAAATGCCTGTTGGAGCGGCGGAAGGAGTTTGTTTGTCAACCCGCCTAATTGTTTTCCGATTCCTGCAAGTGAATTGCTTAATTCCTTTATCAGCTTTGGAACTGCGTCAACGATTCGCGGAACTGTTTCCATGATACGTGGAAGCACGTTGTCAACTACCGTTAGGGCACTGTCTACCATATCATCAATCAGTTTATCTAAATCCGCTTCCTCATCTGCTAATCCCGTCATAAGGTTTTGCCATGCCGATTTTGCGGCATTGACCGAACCTGTGATTGTCTCACTTGCTTCCTTTGCTGTCGTTCCCGTGATTCCCATTTCTGTTTGTACGACATGTATCGCGTCTACAATATCCGCATAAGATGATATATCGTACTCTATACCAGACAGCCTCGTCGCATCGTCAAGAAGCCGCTGCATTTCTTCTTTTGTTCCACCGTATCCAAGTTTCAGATTGTCAAGCATCGTATAGTTTTGCTTGGCAAACCCTTGATACGCATTTTGTATCGTCGATATATCCGACCCCATTTTGTTGGCATTGTCCGCCATGTCTGTGATCGCCATATCTGCCTTTTCTGCCGCTGCTACTGTATCGCCCTCTAAACTGCTTATCAATGCCGCAGAAAAGCCGGTTACGGTTTCCATATATTCATTTGCAGAAAGCCCTGCCGTTTTATATGCGTCAGACGCATTCTGTAAAACGGCTTCCTGCGCCCTCATTAGGTTTCTGTATTCTTCTTTTGCTTCTAATGTCGTCTTTCCGACACTTTGCGCGTATTCCCTTAATGACTGCCCGCCCGCACCGAAGAGCGTTTCAACGCCTCCTACTAACTGTTCATAGTCAGCGTATTGCTCTACTGCACTTTTCGTGACTGCGGCTCCCGCCGTCAATGCTGCTGTGGCAAAAGCTGTAAATGCTTTCCACGTGCCGTTGATCGTTGCCCCTAACGCTTTCAGACCGCCGTTTGCGACCTCTGCCGCCGCCTTTCCCGTTGCTGTTAGTGCCGCTACCGTACCGCCCGCTAACGTTTTCGTTAGTTTTGCGGCACCTTTCGCAACCGTCTCGAACCCGTCCGCAACTTTTTTGATCATCGGATGTGAGTTTTTGAAGCCGTCAATCTCCTGTTTGACTGCTTTTACGGCTGTTTTAATCTTACTTACGCCTTCACTCTCTTTTACATTGTCCGCGATCTGCTGCTTTGTCCGGGCAAATGCCCCGCCTACTTCATCGACCTGCTGCTTTGCTTTTTTCTGCTCGGCGTTATAACTCTGTAGCTTTTGCTTGGTCGCTTCAATCTCGCGCTGTAACTCGCGATAGGCTTCGTCATTTATGTCTTTACCGGCGCTTTTCATTTCTTCCTGCGCCTGCGTCAGCGTGTTCAGCTTGCTTTCCGTCTGCTCTATTGCCTGCTTTAACACGGTCTGCTTTTGTGTGAGTAGTTCCGTGTTCTTCGGATCCAGTTTCAGCAGTTTATTCACGTCCGTCAGTTCTTTTGAAAGGCTTTTTGATTCTTTATTTACGCCTTGGAGTGCTTTGTTTAACGGTGTTGTATTTCCGTCAATTTCTACTGTAATTCCTTTTAGCCCTATTTTCGTTACCTCCTTTCCCCGAAAAGTCTGCGCAGGTTCTTTCTGTCCGGCTCCGTCTGCGACAGGGTCCGCGCATTTTCCAAGTATTCACGCCCTTCCTCTGTCTTGTTCATTTCATGGATAAACGCATCCCGACGATATTGCAGGTAGTCTATGTATTCCAGTTCTTCTACCTCGTTCACATTCAGTCCGGTATATCCGCAAACTAAATGCTCCCAATAGGTCGGTATGTCATATATTCCATCCTCGTCCGTTGGGTAGAAGGGCAATGCTAGTTTGGGTTTGACGCTTCCCCATTGATAAACTTGATGTATTGCTCTAAAAACTCCTTAATCTCCGTGATGGAGAACTGATTTTCGACCCATTCCGTCGTTATTTCTTCTTTTTTCAGGTTGTCCGAAAGAATTTTCGCAGTCAGCTCATACAATTCGTCGAGTAACTTCCTGCTTGCTTCATTCTTTTCTGCCGTTGTGAGTGCTTCTCCCTTCTCGACTAATACTTCCTGCATGTCCATCAGCATTGTAAAGACTCGCTTTTTCGGCATTCCGACATGTATCACTCTTTCGTATTGCTCTGTTTTTCCGTCAACGATGCGCCCATCATCAAACGTCAGCACCATGTAATTGCGTTTTGCTTTCTGAAAGTTCACGTTAAAATTCATGTTCCGCTACTCCTCCCGCTTTTATCCATGCGTGACTTGATTACCGCCCCGCATCGGACCGTTATATTTCTCCTTTGTTCTACGTTTCCTGCTGTGCCGCGATAAAGGATGCGATTTTCTCCGCCTTCGTGCTGCCCGTCAGGGTATAGCCCTTTTCTGCCGCGATCAGCTCAATCTGCGCAACAGTCAGCGCGTTTAATTCTTCCTCGGTGTAGGTCTGCTGGAATGCGTCGTCTATCTCCTCGACGTACTCAATCAGCGTGCCGCGCTCATCGTGCGGCTTGCACTTAAACTCTGCATCGATCACTGTCGCTTTGTCTGTCTCAAAACTGATCGTAAATCCGGCGCTGTTCCTGCCGACGATCAGCAGATAACAGTTACCTTCGACGGGATCCTCGTGCACAAACAGGATCGTGTACTGCTTCCCGTCATCATTTGCCGTTCCACCAATCTTTAAGCGCCGGTATTTCTTCCCGTTTGAATTCTCCTCCGTGATCTCTGCCGTGGATGTCAGTTTCTTTAATGTTTCCCCATTCCATGTAAATAGCCCTGACTTAAATGTTGCTTCCTAATCAGTTAAAATCTCCTTACCGATATGACCTACGTCGTCCTTTTCCTCTGTCATCGTCGGCTTGTATTCGATACTCGCG
>CAMWSU010000026.1 GCA_947176965.1 uncultured Lachnospiraceae bacterium
TCGCACGACTTCAGCGATTTTTCTTTAGGGCGAGTTTTTTTACAGCCCCTTTTTTATTCAACCGGGATTGAGAAAGTTCCTGTTGTATTTAAGAATCCGCTTCCTGCGGATTCTTTTTTTGATTCGCGCCGCCTTTTTATGTCAAAAATGGAAAAAACCCTAAAGTAAATTCAAAAAGCGTCGATAAATGTTATGAGAGCGAATGATCCATGGAAGGAGGAGAGCGGCTATGCGTATCGGAGGATTAACACAGGTACAGCAGTTATACAACACACAGAAGAAAACCGACGTAAAGAAAAAGTCGGGTTCGAGCTTTGCCGATCAAGTGCAGATTTCCAGCTTGGGAAAAGATTACCAGACTGCGAAAGCGGCTGTTGCAAACAGTCCTGATGTTCGTGAGGATTTGGTAGCGTCCCTGAAGGAACGGATTCAGAATGGGACTTATGAGGTAGACGGCGGGGATTTTGCAGATAAATTGATAAAGGCATACGGAGCTCTGTAAGAGAGCTTTTAGCATAAGCACTCTTACAGAGGCTGCTTCTTATATAACAAAGATAAGAAGCCTTTGCAGATAAGCACCTATGTGCGATCAGGAGGATTTCAGTGGCTAGCTTGATGGAAAATCTGATGGCTGTCTTGGACAGCGAGAATGCAGAATACGAGACGTTGCTGGAATTATCCAGAAGGAAGACTCCGGTTATTGTGGCAGGTAATCTGGAGGAATTGGAAAAGATCACGGATGAGGAACAAAACGTGGTAGAACGCATCAACCGACTCGATAAAACGCGGGTCGAGGTGACTGCGGATATCGCCAACGTCATGAACAAGGATGTTGCCAGCTTGAAGTTAACCAACATAATAGAACTGCTTGAAAAAAGACCGGCGGAGCAGAATAAGCTCGCGGATATTTATGACCGCCTGCAAAAGACGGTACGCGAGATGGTACGGATCAACGAGCATAACAGGGATTTGATCATGGATTCTCTGGAGATGGTAGATTTTGAACTCCAGCTTATGCAGTCGATGCGGTCGGCACCCGAAACAGCAGATTATACCAGTAATGCGCAGAGCGCGGGCATGGCATATGGCGGCAGGGTGAGTGCATCTTTTGATGCCAAGCAGTAGTTCAGAGCGAAGGCGGGTTTTTTTATGTCATTAATGAGCGCATTATCAGTAGGTCGTTTGGGCTTACAGACAAGTCAAAATGCATTAAATACAGTAGCGCATAACGTATCCAATGCGGATACGAAGGGGTATACCAGGCAGCAGGTACAGCTTGGGGATAACGTATATAATACGATCAAATATAACTTTTCTGGGGTGTCCAGTCAACAGATCGGACTGGGCGTTATGTACACTCAGACCAGACAGGTGCGGGATGACTTCCTTGATAAGCTTTACCGCAAGGAGTCCGGTCGGAGTGCTTTCTATGAAGTTTCTTATGATACCCTGTATCATATTGAGAATATTTTTGGCGAGCCGGGCGAGAACCCGTTCCAAGCTGCGGTTGACAGATTGTGGGAAGCGGTGGAGGAAGTTTCTAAGGATCCGAGCAGCGCTGTGAATCAGGGACTTTTGATACAGCGTTCAAGCCAGTTTATTGACGAGGCGAATATTGTTTTCAAGGAGCTGCGTTCCTATCAGGATAACTTAAACCAGCAAATATACGATAACGTCAAAACGATCAATAAGTACGGCAAAGCCATTTACGACTTAAATGAGCAGATCAATCGGATCGAGGCAGCCGGGGTCGAGCATGCAAACGATTTGCGCGACCAGCGCAATTATTACCTCGACGAGCTTGCAAAATTGACGAACATGACCTATTCGGTGGATGTATTCGGCAATTATAACGTAAGGATTGATGGAGAGAGCTTTGTTTCAAGGGGACAGTTCTATGAGATAGGGGTGTTCACTGAGGATAACGGATTTTACACTCCATATTGGATAAATCTTGCAGAAAAGACCATTGACCGGTATGGCAGGGAGACGGTTGATATTTCCCATGCCAAGGTTGTCGATACGAACAAACCGATCTCCACAGCGATTAACACGGATATCGGAAAACTGGAATCACTCATGTATGCACGCGGCGACCATCGCGCGAACTATACAGAGCTTGAGACGGAAGCGAAGTATGATAAGATCCAGAATTCGCTTATTATGAATGTGCAGGCGGAGTTCGACCGTCTGATTCACGACATCACGACGGGAATCAATCAGATTCTTGAGGATGCATCCGATCCTGCCAGCGGTTATCTTTGCAACAGTGATGGCAGTCCGATTCAGCTGTTCGTGAAAAATGTGACGCCGACACATGTTTATAATGAAACGACGGGTCTTTGGGAAAAAATGGAAGAGGATCCGGATAACTTTGAAACCCTGTTTACGGTCGGAAGTATCCGCTTAAATGACGAGCTGGCAAAACAGCCGACCCTGCTCGGATTTGTCAAGCCGGAGGGCTCGACGGATTATGAGACGGGACAAAAGCTTTACCAGTTGTTTGAGGAAGAAACGCATGCGTTAAATCCGAACCTGAAGACATTAGCGAATTTTTCTGATTATTACATGAATTTGACGAACCAGATTGCCAATTCCGGTTACGCCTATAAAAAGTTGACGGAAGATCAGCAGGAAACTGTTAGTGCGGTGGGCTCGGCGAGAGAGGAGATCATCGGCGTATCAACGGACGAGGAACTGACCCATATGATAAAGTTCCAGAACGCCTATAATGCGAGCAGCAGGTATATCAATGCGGTGGATGAATTGCTGGAACACTTGATCAATGCACTTGCGTAAACTGTCGAAGTGATGGACAACAAATCCGTGTGAACGAATGAAAATGAGCGGATTCGGGTTATAAGACAGAGGAGGAAATGAGATGCCTTCACAATTTTTTGGATTAAACATTGCTTATTCGTCTTTACTGGCGTCGAACGCCGCGCTGAATACGACGGCGAATAACATAGCGAACGAAGAAACGAAGGGATATAGCAAGCAGCAGGTTGTCACACAGGCTTCCGATGCGCTGCGCGTCTTTTCGAAATACGGCTGTGCGGGTGCAGGCGTTGATACGTTGTCAATTGAACGGCTTCGCAACGAATATTATGACATCAGATATTGGAATAATAATGCGAATCTCGGCGAGTATTCGGTAAAAGATGACTACATGAAGATGCTGGAGGATTATTTCAAGGATGATGACGAGGTCGTAGGATTTAACACTCTTTTCGGCGCAATGTATGACGCGTTGGAGGAGTTGTCCAAACACGGAGGAGATGCGACTTATAAGCAGGCGTTTTTGCAGAGCGCGACGAGTCTGACGGATTATTTTAATTCCATGTACGCCAGCCTGCAAAAGACACAGAAGGACTTGAATGCCGAGCTTAAGGTGACGGTTGATCAGATTAATTCTTATGCGTCAGAGATCGCTTCCTTAAATAAACGGATCAATGTGATCGAGCAAAGCGGCGGTAATGCCAATGAGCTACGTGATCAAAGGGGATACATCGTTGACAGATTATCCGAGATGGTCGATGTGGAGACAGAGGAGCAGACCGTTTACGATCCAAACTACCCGGACCGGGATACAAACATGACGAGATATATCGTGAAGATTGCGGGGGGACAGTCCCTTGTATCCGGCATGAACTATAATACATTAGAATGTGTGGGACGATCCAATACCGAAAAGCGGAATCAGTCGGATATTGACGGTATCTATGATATTAAATGGAGTAATGGAAACAGCTTTGACCTGCACAATGCGAGCCTAAAGGGAACCTTAAGGGGTATTATCGATGTGCGTGACGGCAATAATAACGAATATTTCCATGGCACGATCACCTCGATCGGACAAACGGATCCCGATGCTGACGGAAAAAGGCGTTACACCGCTACGGTAGAGGTGACGGCAGAATATCTGAAGGATTTAAATAAATCTAATTTGGCGGAGTTCGGTAAGATTCGCCTTTATAATCAGGAAGTATGCTACGACAATTTTACCTTCTCCTATGATGCAGCAGAGGATAAGTATTATTACACGTTTGAGATGAGCGACCCCAATACGGCGCTTGACAGCAGCAAGATCGGAAAAGAAGCTGCGGTCGGAGTGGGAAACCGGTATCAGGGTATTCCTTATTATATGCAGCAGATGAGCGAGTGGCTCCGAGAGTATTCTGCTGCGTTTAACAAGATTGTAGCACAGGATGGCTCAGTTGACGGCTATGGCGATCAGGCAATGAATCTGTTTGTGGCGAACAGTCTGACAGGTGATTTTCAGTATAATTGTTCCGGTGAACCAAATAAGGTGGATGCAAATGGAAATCCGATAAGCTATACGATCAAAAGTACGGATAATGCCTATTACCGGATCACGGCGGGAAGCGTTGACATTGACACGACGATCAGCCGGGATGCTGCGTTGCTTGGAACACATACGGTGGCGACCGCGGGACAGGACAAATATGATGTCGTTGAGCAGATGATCGATCTGCATACGAACAAAAACAGAATGAGTTTCCGCGGCTGTTCCGCAGAAGAGTTTTTGCAGTGCATTTTATCGGACATTACTTTGAATACGGGAGCTGCGAGGACGTTTCACGACAAGTACGATGAACTTGGAAACACAATTGATAATCTCAGACTTTCCGTGTCGGGTGTGGATAAGGATGAAGAGGGTGTCGATCTGGTAAAATTCCAGAATGCTTATACGCTCGCATCCAAGATGATCAATTGTTTTACGGAAATTTATGACAGACTGATATTACAGACCGGCGTTTAAGCGTAAGAAAGGAAGGCTGCTATGCGAATTACAAATAAGATCATGCAGAATAATTCCCTGCGGAATATCAATACGAATAAGGAGCTGCAGAGCCAGTTGAGCATTCAGATGCAGACCGGTAATAAACTGACAAGACCATCCGATGATCCGGTGGTTGCAATCCGTTCCCTGCGCCTTTCGACGAACTTAACGAAGGTGACGCAGTATAATGAAAAGAATGCGGAGGATGCCAAGAGCTGGATGACGGCGACGGAGGACGCGATTTATGCGGGCGAAGAGCTGATCCAGACGATGTACACATTGTGCAACAGTTCTACGAGCGATGATAAGAATACCGCGAATTATCAGGCGGCTCTTCTGCAGTTGCAGCAGAGCGCGAAGGAATTCTATGATACCGGCGATACGGATTTTGGCGGACGGAATGTATTTACGGGCTACCGCACTGAGTCGAAATTGCAGTTTCAGGCAGGTGAAACGTTAGAGTATCGTATCACTGAGGAGTTCACGCTGAAGGATTTGCAGACGCGGACGCATATTAACACAAAGGATCCCAATAATACCAATCCGGATGGTGATATATTCGGTTATACGGAAGCAGCGGGATTTACGGTGGATGAGACGATGGTCGTGCCGGAAGAGTATACGCGTTTCCGACTTGCTTATGATGATCTGAGAGATTTTTCAGATCAGATTGATCCGTATGTCCCGATATTCAAGTATCTTAATCCGGCTGATCCAGCAGCAGATGCAGATGGATATGTTTCCCTTGGTTTAGTTATCAAAAATTCAACAGATCCGGGAGCTTATACACCGGCGGACGACAGGGCATATCTCCTTGCGGATACCGGAGAAGTGATTTTCGGAAAGGCGGTCATTGATGCGATGTCGGCGCTTCCTAATACGACAACCTATTCCATTGACTATGAGAAGCATGAATGGGTTACGGGGGATTTAAGACCGGAGCATTATTTTGACTGTTCTGTTAAGACGGATAAGGTGGATGATGGCGGAAATCCGGTGTGGCTGGAGTATGAATCAGGCAGCAAACAGAGAATCGAGTATGATCTGGGGGCAAATCAGTCTCTTCAGGTGAACACGGTTGCCGGCGAGGTATATGTTCATGATGTCGGACGTGACGTGGAAGATCTTGAGGTCGCGATCAATCAATTGGCGAAGCTTGACGACATTGTGAACAGTCTTGAGGAAAAGATTGCATCCTTGTCGGAAGGCGCGGACTTAGATGCGGCAAATCTTCAGCTGGATGCGGCAAAGAAAGCGCAGAGCCTTGTCAAGGATCAGGTTCAGAAGCTGTTCGGCTCAACCATGACAAGCATGAAGAGCTATCAGGATCTTGTTAATCTTGCGGGAACGAACGTTGGTACGCGGGGCGCGCGCTTAGATTTGATCCAGAACCGATTAGAGGGTCAACAGGCAACCTTTAAGGAGCTTTACATCAACAACAATCACAAGGAAATCGAGGACTCGACGACGGAGCTTGCCAGCGCAAAACTCACCTATGATGCGGCGCTTTCTGCGACGGCAAAGATTTTAGAGACGAGTCTGATGAACTATATCTAACAAAAAATAAGGTTAATGAATAACCTTAGGAAAGAGAGGCATGATGCTATGAAAATGAAAACAAGAATTTTCGGGGAAGTGGACATTGATGAGAGCAAGGTCATCCGGTTTGTAAATGGGATCATCGGGTTTCCCAATCTGACGGAGTTTGCACTGATCCACGACGAGGAAAAGGGTTCCCAGACATCGGTACGATGGTTGCAGTCCCTGCAGGAGGAAGGCTTTGCCATGCCGGTCATCGATCCGCTTGCGGTAATGCCGGATTACAAT
Organism: uncultured Lachnospiraceae bacterium; assembly: GCA_947176965.1. Classification (GTDB taxonomy): domain Bacteria; phylum Bacillota; class Clostridia; order Lachnospirales; family Lachnospiraceae; genus DLAJ01. Next base: position 6,632 of record CAMWSU010000026.1, read on the forward strand.
CCTCAGGTGGAGGATGAGCTCTTGAAACCGGTCGGCAGCTTAGATGACGACCAACTGTTGGTACTGGTAACGCTGACCGTGCCGCGTGACTTGACGAAAATGTCGGTGAACTTAAAGGCGCCGATCGTTGTGAACGCTGCGAAAAGGAAAGCGTGTCAGATTGTTGCGGAAGGCGATGAGTATGTCGTAAAATATCCCATCTACGATATCCTGCAAGCCTCAAAGAAAGCGGGTGATTGATTATGTTGGCATTATCCCGTAAAAAAAATGAGGCAATTGTCATCAACAATAATGTGGAGATTACGATACTTGAGATCAAGGGCGAGCAGGTGAAGCTCGGTATCACCGCGCCGAAGGAGGTTCCCGTATACCGCAAGGAGGTCTATCTGCAGATACAGGAATCCAATAAGAATGCTATGAGCATTGATGCGGAAGCACTTTCCAAGCTTTTTCAGTGACAGATAGCGCTTTTAATAGAACAAACGACCACTGGAACAGACAAAAAATGTTTATAGAGATATAAACATTTTTTTGTTTTTCACCGATATAGCATACAGAGAGCCGAAAAAATTTGATTCGGCAGCAACGATACTATATCATACAGCAATCACACGGAGGTGATTAATCATGGCAATTGAGGCAATCAACGGAGCAATATCCTATCAGGCACAGACTTATGTACCACCTAAGCCGGTATCCGGCTCAGAGGCAGGCACCACGGAGGGTGCACTTCAGGATATTTCGGTCAATGTTGACCAGACGACGGCAGCAGTCGCGAAGACGCAGGAGTCCGATTCAAACGGACAAGATGGCGGCAGCAGACAGTCAGCGGACGCAAGGGAAGGGAAAGAACAGCTTAAAAAGGCAATTGCGGAGCTGAACAAGAATTCGGAAAATTCACAGGTTCAATTTGGCGTTCATGAGGATACGAACCGTATTACCTTGAAGATCGTTGACAAGGAGACCAAGGAGACCATCAGGGAATTTCCGGCGGAGAAAACGCTGGATATGATCGCAAAGGCATGGGAACTGGCAGGTCTGCTTGTGGACGAGAAACGATAACGGTACACAAACGATTTTCAGAAAGGGATAGGTGTTAATATGTCGATAAAGATTACAGGTATGAATTCCGGTCTGGATACAGATGCGATCGTCAGAGAACTTGTTTCCGCTGCGAGCACCAAGAAGGAGTCATTGGAGAAAGCGCAGACAAAACTGGAATGGAAGCAGGATGCATGGAAAGATTTAAATAAGAAGATCAAGAGCTTTCAGGCTACGATCAGCAACCTTCGTTTTTCCGACGCATTCAAAAAAAAGACAACGTCGGTTTCCAACAGCAGCCTTGCGTCGATCGTGACGGGAGATAATGCGGTAAACGGTTCTCAGACCTTGGTTGTGAAGCAGCTTGCAAAAGCGGGATATCTGACAGGCGGACAGTTGAGCAAAAATAAGAGCGTGAAGGGAAAAACAACCTTAAGCGACTTGACAAAAGGCTCTGCGACGGCACTTGGTAAGGATGATAAGGCAAGCATCAGCCTCACGGTAAAAGGAAAGACGACGAATATCGATCTGACAGGTTCTTCGACCATCGACGAGGTGGTATCAAAGTTAAACAGTGCCGGTGTGACGGCAAGCTTTGACGAGACTAACCAGAGATTTTTTATCAGTGTAGGCAATAGCGGAGAAGGCGGGGACTTCCAGTTAAGCGCGAACGATACGAACGGCTTGAAGGCGCTTTCCGGTCTGGGTCTGCTCACAAAAGAGGAGCTTGACAAGAACGCGAAAACAAACTCTGAGTTTGCAGCGCTCTATGATGCGGCAAACGGAAAGCTTGATGAGACGGCGGCGGCATCCCATATCACGGCACGCGCGGATTCCTATGCGGCTGTGATGCAGAAGTCTTTGGCGGATGCAGATGCTATGCAGGGCTACATCGATGCAATCGCTTCGCTGAAAGCGGATTGGGAAGAGAATCCGACAAAACAGTCCTATGAGGACGCAATCGCAAAATATACTGACAAGGACGGCCTGAATGACGCGAAGAAGCAGCTTGAGGAAGATCGTACGGCATGGGCTGAGAAGACGGAATATCTGAATCTCAGCGATAAGAAAAACGCCGGCGAAGAGCTTTCCGAAGCACAGCAGGAACGCCTTGACAAGCTGACGGAAACATATGGAAGTCAGACGTTTACCAAGGACGATCTGGACGCTGAGGCAACGCGTTTGGCGGATGTTCAGAGCGAGATCACAGGTGCTGAAAACGCGTTTAAGAGTTACGACAGCCTTCAGAATGCAATCAAGACGCAGGAAAATGCGATCGCCACAACTGCAAAGAATGCCAAGATTCTGAATGATTATTATGCAGAAGCAAATGCGGATGCGCTTCAGAACATTGCAGGTGACAGCTACAGCGAAAAATTGGCAAATATCCAAACCCAGATTACTGAGGCAGTCGCAAACGGTACTGACACGACTGAGCTTGATAAAATGAATGCGCTGCTTTCCAAGATGGTTGCGAACGAAGAACTTTACACCAATCCGGATGTAAATGCGGCCGATCTTTCCTATGATGCGTCGGAAGGACTTCGTGAACGGGCAGTCAATACGCTTACGACTCAGGCGCAGGCGGCGCACGAGGCAGTGAATAATGCCGATATATATTTACAGGGTGCATCCTCCACGGCAGTGCGCGTGACGGGACAGGATGCTGTCATTGAGTTAAATGGCGCTGAGTTTACGTCAAGCAGCAATACATTCTCTATTAATGGACTGACGATCACGGCAAAGGGATTAAGCAATGTAATCGGTACGGATGCAGAAGGCAAGCCGGTATACGAGCAGGCACAGATCACGACGCAGGATGATGTGGACGGCATCTATAAGATGCTCAAAAACGTTATCAAGCAGTATAACGAACTCATCAAAGAGATCGACACGCTTTATAACGCGGCTTCGGCGAAAGGCTATGAGCCGCTGACTTCCGAAGAAAAAGCGGCGATGTCCGATGACGAGGTTGAGAAGTGGGAAGAAAAGATCAAGGGCGCCCTGCTTCGCCATGATTCGGAGCTTGGTTCCGTGCGGAATATCTTCAAGGAAGCTGTATCGTCGAGCTTTACGATCGGCGGGAAGAAATTCTCACTTGCGGACTTCGGTATTTTCACACAGGATTATTTCTCGGCTGGAGATAACGAGCGGAGTATGCTCCATATTGACGGTGATTCCGAGGATGAAGTATCTTCCGGCAATAAGGATCTGCTGAAAAAGATGATTTCGTCGGATCCTGATACGGTGAGCAAGTTCTTTAATCAGTTTGCGAACAATCTGTATGATAAACTGCGGGGTGCATCGTCTACCTTAAAGGGTGTCCGCAGCTACGGCAACTTCTATTCTGATAAGACGCTGACCAGTCAGTATGATGATTATAAGTCGAAGATCAAAAAGCAGGAAGATAAGGTAGCGAAGCTGGAAGATAAGTACTATAAGATGTTTTCCAGCATGGAGACGGCGATGGCGAAGATCAACTCGACGTCCAGCTACATTTCCAGCATGTTTGGTTAAGGGATCATACGGGGAGGAATAACATGATGTTAAATAACCCATATGCGCAATATACGAACAATCGGATCGCAACAGCGTCTCCGGGTGAACTGACACTGATGCTCTATGAAGGGGCAATCAAATTTTGCAATATCGGGATTATCGGGATTGAAGAACAGAATATTCAGAAGGCACACGATAATATTATGAAGGCGGAGGCGATCGTTCGGGAATTGCGTCTTACCTTGAACCATAAATATCCGGTTGCAAAAGACTTTGAGAATGTGTATAATTATTTGCTCAGAAGACTTCATGAAGCGAATCTGCGTAAGGACAAGGAGATTCTTGAAGAAGTAAATACCCATCTTCGCAGCATGCGCGATACATGGAAAGAGGTTCTGCGCATGTGCAGGTCGGGTGAAGCGAATGATGCGCAGGCGCAGCTTCGGGCATAGTTTCAAAGCATAGCGGACTGCGGATGCGAAACCGTGCGGAAGCAGATGCGGTATGCGGAGCACATCGGCATTGACAGGTGAAAGACGGGGATATTATGGCTGAGACGGAACGGTATTTGCAGATTCTCATTGAGAGCCTGAAAAAGAAGAATGAAATATTGGATACTCTGCTTGCTTTGAATGAAAAGCAGGCAGAGGTCATCCGTGCGGAAGACAGCCTGGATGAGTTTGATGCGCTTGTCGATCGAAAAGCGGAGCAGATTGCACTGCTTGATAAACTGGATACGGGATTTGAGACAATTTATCAGCATGTACGTCCTGAAGTGACAAAGTATCCTGAGCGCTACAAAGAGCAGATCAGGGAAATCCAGTCGCTGATCACGGAGCTGACGGATCGTTCCGTGAAGGTGCAGACAACGGAGAACCGGAACAAGCAGGGGATTGAGCGGTATTTTACAAATGCCCGCAAGGATCTGCATGATTCGCGCAAAAGCGTCAATGTGGCAAGCAGTTACTATAAGAGTATGACGAATACGCAGTATGTGGATCCGCAGATGATCAATTTTAAGCAGTAATCCGGCAAGCAGGCCGTTTTGCCGATGACCTGCAGCTATGCAAAAGAGACAATGTTGTAAAAAAAATTCAAAAAGTTGTAAAAAAAGTTATATAGCGGTATAAAGTTTTGAAAACGAGTACCGATATATATAGTGAGTAAAGGAATTACTTAACCGGTAACGAAACAAAAATACGTACGGTTGGCGTTTCGTTACTACAACCAAATCAAACGAGTGGCAGGGAAGCCACCGTAAATTCAAGGAGGAAAAGATTATGGTAGTACAGCACAATTTAACAGCAATGAACTCCAACAGAATGTTGGGCGTAACGACAAGCTCTCAGAGCAAACTGACAGAGCAGTTATCTTCTGGTTACAAGATCAACCGTGCAGCAGATGATGCAGCAGGCTTAACGATCAGCGAGAAGATGAGAAGCCAGATCCGTGGTCTTACTCAGGCATCTGCAAATGCTCAGGACGGTATCTCCTGCGTACAGACAGCAGAAGGTGCGTTAGCAGAAGTTCATGACATGTTACAGCGTATGAACGAGCTGGCAGTTAAGTCCGCAAACGGAACGAACACCACGGCTGACCGTGTTGCGATCCAGAAGGAGATCAACGCACTCGTATCTGAGATCGATCGTGTAGCTCAGTCCACACAGTTCAACACCTTGAACCTGTTAGATGGTACTTTTGCGCCGTCTAAGGGCAACAATGTAACACTTCAGGTTGGTACTGCAAACAAGGCTGAGCAGACGATTGCAATCAAGATTTCTACGATGAGCGCAACAGGTCTTGGCATCGCTTCTCTGAAGAACGTTTCTCTGGCAAGCAATACGACCAGCATGACGACTCAGGCAGGTGCAAAGGCTGCGATCACTCTGATCACTCAGGCGATTGCAAAGGTTTCTTCTCAGAGATCTTCCCTTGGTGCAGTTCAGAACCGTCTGGAGCACACCATTGCGAACTTGGACAATATCGTAGAGAACACGACAGCAGCAGAGTCCGCTATCCGCGATACCGACATGGCAGAGACGATGGTTCGTTACGCAAACAACAACATCCTTGCTCAGGCAGGACAGTCGATGTTGGCACAGGCGAACCAGAGCAATCAGGGTGTATTGTCCTTACTCGGCTAATCAAAACTATCATAAAAAAAGGAGACCGGTTTTCCGGTCTTCTTTTTTTTATGAAATTCCTCATTGGCAATTGCTGCAATAAACGGTATAATGAATATAAAAGAACAGGAAACGGGGGATTTTTATGGAACGGCAGGAGAATCGATCAGAGGGGGAAGTGTCTGTGGCAGGGCAGGAGACGGTTGTAGCAGATCACGAAATGAGTATATCCGGTCAGCTAAGCAGTACGGTGTTGCTGTTGGAGGAGTATGCCAAGCCGTTCATCACGGAGGACGAGACGAAAATGGCGATCGTCATGCCGCGTATTGCGCAGGTGATGAATCTGATCTTTCCGACGATCATTCACGATTATACCTTACCGGCATTTGAGAAAAGGCAGGAAGAACTGCCACAGTGGACGGGACTGCTCGCACAAATCTTGGAAACGCTGGAGGGGCGGGATACTTTTGCAAAGATTGACATGATCTATGCGGTATTACTTCCGAATCTGGCAGAGCATATTACGATCTTACAGGAGCATGGATTATGAGAAATGAAATGTATGAAAAGAATTTAGAGGCGCTCGGAAAACGATCTGAGGAGATCAGGGAAGCGGTCATGCTTGCGGAAACAGATTCCGATCGGTTTCGCGCCTGTGATGTTCATGCGGAGCTTTTTGATGCTGGAGAGCGGAGTGTGCTGATCGCGGCGAAAGAGAACGGACCTGCCTTTCAATTAGACAGCATGTACCGGTCCGACTTGGCGCCTTGGGTATGGGGAGAGCAGATGCAGATCGATCAGCAGGTCTACATGCCGAAATATATTTTCTTTGGTATTGGAAACGGTTCTTTTTTGCGGATCCTGTTAGAATATAGCGATGATACGCTGCGCGTGCTCGTATACGAGCCATATCTGTTATTTTTTAAGGAGTTATTGGGGCTGTGCGATTACACGGATCTGTTCGCGGATGAGCGGGTGGAGTGGATCGTTGAGGACGTTCCGAATCGTATAGAGGAGTTCGTTTACCGTTTTGCGGATTTCCGCGATATGAATAAGCTGTATTATCAGCCGTATCCGAATTATCGGAATCTGTTTCAAAAGGAACAGCAGGATACGAGATGGTCGATCCAAATGTTTCATAACTCCGTTCAGGCGACGCAGGAGATCTTAGCAAAATACGGAAAGCAATATTTTACCAATAGCATCCGAAATATGGCGGATTTTATAAAAACAAAGTCGCTGGAGGATTTTTACGCGAAGGTGCCGAAGGACATGCCGTTTATCATGGTGGCATCCGGACCGTCGCTGGATAAGAATATTGATGAGCTTAGGGGGTTAAAGGGCAAGGCGTTTATTATGGCGGCGGATTCGGCGCTGCGCGTGCTCTTAAAGCATGATATCATACCGGACATGTTTGTGTCGGTGGATGCGCAGAAGAACCAGAAGCATTTTGAATATCCGGGTGTTGCGGATATTCCGATCTTTACGGAAGCATTAAATAATTATCAGACCTTATTAAAGATCCGGGCACCGAAGTTTTTTATGAATGACCTGAATCCTCATGTAAATCGGTTCCTGACAAAGAGAGGGATTCTTGTTCCGGTATTTTCTACAGGGGGCTCGGTGGCGAACGACGGCTATGCTCTGGCAGCCGCGATGGGATTTAAGACGATCATTTTAGTGGGACAGGATCTTGCCTACACGGATAATAAGACACACTCACAGGAATCCGTGCGCGGCGAATGGAAAATGGACATCAATGAATTTATCCATGACGAGACGGACGGCTATTATGGCGGTAAGGTGAAAACTTCCCATGAGTTTCAGCTGTACCGAAAGTGGTTTGAGGATGAGATTTTGAAGTATCCCGATTCGCATACGATCAATGCGACGGAGGGCGGCGCTCTGATCAGGGGTGCGGAGAATATGCCGCTTGCCGAAGCCGTGGCGCGGTACTGCACAAAGGAATATGATATGGACGCGATCTTTGATTCGATCAAGGATCTGTTTGATGATGAGACAAAGCGGGAGCTGATCGCTTATCTGCAGAAAGCGCCGGAGGAATTGCTGGAAATCAAACGGCGTGCGAAAAATGCAGTCAGGGATTATGATAAAATCATCGAGATCGCCTACAGCGGGAAACTAAAGCAGGGCGAACTGAAAAGATTGCTTGAGCGCACGGGCGAGGTCAGCACGCTGATAGAAAAGGCGCCTGTGATGTACTATATCCAAAATGAGATGCAGGAGATTACGCATGATCAGCTTCAACAGGTATATGAGGCAAAGGAATCGGCGCGTGATGAACTGATCCATACAGCAAAGATCGGAAAAGAGTATCTGGAGGTCGCGATACGGACGATCGATCAGTGTCTGCCCGAGATCGAACTGTATATGGGCAAACTTTCGGAGATCGTTACGTAAGATAACTTACTTTTTTTATACATGATGTCGATAATATATGTGTGGGATTTCATAAAACGAATGTAGGGGGCATACAGATGGCAAGACAGGATATTTTTCAGGATTTATTCATTTTTGAAATGGCAAACAGTCATCAGGGAAGCGTGGAGCACGGCATTGATATTATCCGGGCGATGGGAAAGGTTGCGCGGAAATACAATGTAAAGGCTGCCGTAAAGCTTCAGTACCGCGATATGGATACGTTCATTCATCCTGATTTTAAGGAGAGGAAGGACGTGCCGCATATTGATCGCTTTATGAGTACAAGATTAAAATATGAGCAATTCTGCCAGCTTGTGGAAGCAGTCAGGGCTGAGGGGATGTTGACCATGAGCACACCGTTTGATGAGAAGGGTGTGGAGTGGTGTACGGATCAGGGGCTGGATATTATTAAGATCGCAAGCTGTTCAGCGCTGGATTGGCCGCTTTTGACGAAAGCCGCTTATGCGCATAAGCCGATCATTCTTTCTACGGGCGGGAAGACGCTTTCCGATATTGATAAGCTGTACAATTTCTTTTCTCATAAGGGCTGTACGTTTGCGTTCATGCATTGTATCGCGGAATATCCGGCGCCTATTGAGAATCTGCAGTTAGATTTCATCGACAGGATGAACCGCAGATACCGGGATATTACAATCGGTTATTCCGGACATGAGGATCCCGATAATAACACGGTGCCGATGCTTGCAATCGCGAAGGGTGCGAAAATCTTAGAGCGCCATGTCGGACTGCCGACAGAAACGATCAAACTAAATGCCTACTCCATGAACCCGGAGCAGGCGGATAAGTGGGTCGAAGCGGCGCTCCTTGCAAAAAAGATGTGTACGATGAAAAAGAAAAATGACAAATATGTCAGCCAGCCGGAACTGGATTCCCTGCGATCGTTAATGCGCGGCGTTTATGCCAAGCATCCGATCAAAGAGGGAGATGTTATGACGGAGGCGGATGTATTTTTTGCGATGCCGTGTGGGGAGAAGCAGCTTACGAGCGGCGAATTTAAGGATGGTATGGTGGCGAGCCATGATTATGCGGAGAACGAAAAGCTGATTGAGACGCCGATGATGACAGGGGTCGGTGTTGTCAGGAGCGCGGTGCATGATGCGAAGGGTATGCTTTACGAGGCAGGGATCGCGCTCGGAAATGATTTTGAGGTGGAGATTTCCCACCATTTCGGCATGAAGCATTTCCGTCAGAACGGTGCCATTATCATTAACATTATTAATCGCGAATATTGCAAGAAATATATTATCGTGCTGCCGGGACAATTTCATCCGCTGCATGCCCACCGCGTGAAAGAGGAGACGTTCCAGGTGCTCTACGGGGACTTAAAGGTGCAGATCGAGGGACAGGAGGAGAAACTGCTGCATCCCGGAGATATGCAGACGGTACTGCGCGGGGAGTTCCATTCGTTTTCCTCGGATACCGGTGCCATCTTCGAGGAGGTATCGACGCAGCATATGAAATCGGATTCCTATTATAAAGATCCCGAAATTGCAAGGATGGATCCGATGGAGAGAAAAACGTTCCTTAAGAAATGGTAATGAGAACCGGCAGGCGAGGTGAATGGCAATGGACAGAACAGCGAGCATGAAAAAAGAAATATTGGCGCAGTACAAAAGTGTGCGGCAGTTTGCAATGGAAATGGGGATCCCGTATTCTACTTTGGTGACGGCGCTGGATCGCGGGATTGACGGTATGGCATACAGCACGGTCATCTGCATGTGCGACAGGCTGCGCATTAATCCGATTGATTTTACGCCTATGGACGAGGACACGAACAGTTCCAGCCGTAAGATGCTGCAGGACAAGGTGATGAAGCGTTTTTTGAGATTAAATAAACAGGGCAGGGAGCGGATCTTAGAAGCAATGGCGGATATGGTTCAGCTTGAGAAATATGCGGAGAAATAAAAGTATGAGTGGTTTTATTCCGGTCAATGAACCGTTGTTAAACGGGAACGAGAAAGCATATTTATGTGAGTGTATTGATACGGGATGGATTTCGAGCGAAGGCCCGTTTGTGAAACGGTTTGAGCAGGAGATGGCGGCGTATGTCGGCAGGAAATACGGCATTGCGGTCAGCAACGGAACGGCGGCGCTGGAGGCGGCGGTGCAGGCGCTTGACTTAGAGAAGGGCGCGGAGGTCATTCTTCCTGCGTTTACGATCATATCCTGCGCGCAGGCAGTCACGAAGGCGGGGCTTGTGCCGATCGTCGTGGACTGCGAGCCGGATACATGGAATATGGATGTGAGCCGGATCGAAGAAAAGATCACGGACAAGACCCGCGCGATCATGGTCGTTCATATATACGGACTTCCCACCGAAATGGATGCTGTTTTGGCGCTGGCAAAAAAGCATCACTTAAAGGTGATCGAGGATGCGGCGGAAATGCACGGACAGACCTATCATGGAAAACAGTGCGGCAGTTTTGGGGACATCAGTATTTTCAGCTTTTATCCCAATAAGCATATTACCTGCGGCGAGGGCGGCATGATCCTGACGGACGATGAGTATCTCGCGGAGCGCTGCCGCGGCGCAAGAAATTTGTTTTTTTCCGCCAGACGCTATGTACATGAGGAGATCGGAAGCAATTTCCGCATGACGAACATGCAGGCGGCGGTCGGGGTCGCGCAGCTTGAAAAGATGGAGGAGCATATCCGGCGCAAGCGTGAGATCGGACGGCGCTACAACGCCCTGTTTGCGGAGCTTCAGGATGTGATGCTGCCGATTCCGGAAACCTCGTATGCGGAAAATATTTACTGGGTGTACGGAATGGTGATCGGGGAAAGTTATGATTTTAACGCGCTTGAAGCGATGGAGAGGCTTGGCGGGATGGGAATCGGAACAAGGTCGTTTTTTTACCCGATACACAGGCAGCCGGTCTACTTAAAACAGGGGATGTTCGGAGGGGTATCCTGCCCGAACGCGGAACGCATCTCGGAGCGCGGTTTTTATATTCCGAGCGGACTCGGCATCACGGATGAGCAGATTGAGACGGTTGCGCAGGCGGTGAAACAACTGTTCCGGCAGGCATAAAGGAGCGTCCTATGAAGATGATTTTCGTTCGCGGGATTCCTGTTATGCTGGACCGCAGACGCATCAGGAATATCAATCTTTACATTCGCCCGCCGCACGGCGACGTGCTCGTGACCGCACCGATACGCCTTAGCGAGGCGCAGATCATGAAGTTTCTCCACGAAAAAGAGGATTGGATCATACGGCACAGGGAGCAGGTGATCGCGCGTGCAAAAGAGGATCGGGAAAACAGCCTGCGCAGTATGACTCAGCGCAGCGTGACGCAGGAGGAGCTTGCGCGACTGAAAGAGCAGATCGCACAGTATGCGCGGAAGTGGGAGCCGATCATGGGCGTGCATTGCGTTCACTGGACGATCCGCGATATGAAAAGCCGCTGGGGGAGCTGTACGGTAGCAAAAAAAACAATCCGCATCAATCTGCAGCTTGCGAGAAAGCCCGAGGAATGCGTGGAATATGTTGTCGTGCATGAGCTTGTACATCTGTTGGAGCCGAGCCATAACGAGCGGTTTCACGCATACATGAAACAGTTTCTGCCGGATTATAAGGAGCGGAAACGCCTGTTGGAGGAAAGTGGTTTTTCTGAGCGTTCTTCCTAGAATCTATTTTTAGACATCATTTGGTAAATTTTTTATAAAATAGGGCTTGCATTTTGGCGAAGAATCTTGTATACTTGTCAAGTGTTAGGCGGTGATGTATCTGCCGCAATGATATTGGGCTATCGCCAAACGGTAAGGCAACGGACTCTGACTCCGTCATTTCAAGGTTCGAATCCTTGTAGCCCAGCTAAGGCGCTCGATTATCGGGCGCTTTTTTCGGTTTATTTGAGAAAAAAGGAGCGGCTATGTATCAGTTTGAGAGCAGGGTGCGCTATTCCGAGACGGACAGCCGCGGAAAGCTGACACCGGAAGGGATCATGGAATATTTTGAGGACTGCACGACGTTTCAATCCGAGGATATCGGACTTGGCGTGCAGTATTTGAAAGAGTGCCAAAGGGTGTGGGTGCTGTCGTTTGTTCAGATCGGGATCAACCGTTATCCGTCCCTCGGTGAGCGGATTGTGATCCAGACGATTCCCTATGACATCAAGGGTTTTCTCGGATACCGCAATTTTGTGCTTCGGACGCCGGAGGATGAGGTGCTGGCGTATGCCAACACGATGTGGACGTATCTTGACACAAGTATCGGCAGACCGGTCAAGGCGCCCGATTCGATGGCAGAGGCTTACGGACTGTCCGAGCGGTATCCGATGGAATATGCACCGCGCAAGATCGCAATGCCGGAGAATCCGGCCGCGTTTGAGGACATCGTGGTTAAGCAGCATCATCTGGATACCAACGATCATGTAAATAATGTAGAGTATGTGCGCATGGCGCGTGAGCTCATGCAGAAGGATGGGCGTATTGTGCGCAGCCTCCGCGTGGAATACAAGCAGTCCGCACTGCTTGGGGATGTGATCTATCCGGTCGGCGCAGCAGATGCAGAGGGCGCAAGAATGGTTTTTTCACTCAATAATGAGGAAGGAAAACCGTATGCGGTCGTGGAATTGGAATGTGGGGAGGCGTAGGGCGGAAACACTGCCTGAACGAAAGAAATAAAAGGAGATCATAGATGGAGCTTGGAGCATGGCAGAGCTTACTCTGCGTACGAAAAGTGGAATTTGGTGTTTATCTTGCCGAAAGGCAGGATGCGCCGCGGGAGGAGCGGGTGCTGCTTCCGATCAAGCAGGTGCCGGAGCGTCTTGCGGTCGGGGATTCCATCAACGTGTTTATTTACCGCGATTCGGGGGACCGGCTGATTGCGACTGTGAACGAGCCGCTGATTGTCAAGGGACAGATCGCAAGGCTGAAGGTCGTCGAGGTCGGAAAAGTCGGCGCGTTCTTAAACTGGGGCTTGGAAAAGGATCTTCTTTTGCCGTTTAAGGAGCAGACGCGGAAGGTGAGCGTGGGTGAGGAATGCCTTGTCGCGCTTTATACGGATAAGAGCGACCGGCTCTGCGCCACGATGAATGTGTATGAATATTTAGAGAAGAACAGTCCCTATCAAAAGGACGATACCGTGCAGGGAACCGTGTATGAGACGAGTGAGCGCTTCGGCGTGTTTGTGGCGGTGGACGACCGTTACAGCGCGCTCATCCCGGCGAAGGAGCGCTATGGGAATTTTCGCATCGGCGATGTGATCACGGCGCGCGTGACGGCGGTCAAGGAGGACGGAAAGCTGGACTTAAGCGTCCGCGAAAAGGCGTATCTCCAGATTGAGACGGATGCCGCGCGTATCTTAAAGGCAATCGACAGTTCGGGCGGAAAGCTCGACTTTAACGATAAGGCGTCTCCCGAACTGATACGGCGGGAAATGGACATGAGCAAAAACGAATTTAAGCGTGCGGTAGGACATCTGCTCAAAAACGGGGAAATTGTGCAGGATGAAAACGGAATCCGCAGAAAGGGGACTTTATGAACGCGAAAAAAGTAAATTGGATGTATGTTGCGATCTTTTTCATGTATCATGCCGTTCAGTACGGATTGATCTATTATATCACGCATATCCATATGATCGGGCTGATTCCGTTAAATATGGCGAGCGAGCTGATCTTTATCATTCCGAGCGTGATATTTGTGTTTGCGACACGTACGAAATGGCGCGATATGCTGAAATTAAAGCCGATCAGAATATCGACGGCGCTGATCGTCATCCTTTTCACATTTCTGTGCATGCCGCTCATCACGGTCGTCAATCTGGCGACGCAGTTTTTTGTGGAAAACGCGGTGGAAGCGAGCAGTACCATGTTCCTGTTGATGCCGTTCGGCGTGACGTTTTTTATTGTGGCGATCTATGCGCCTGTCTGTGAGGAGATTGTATTCCGCGGCATTACGTATGAATCGTTAAGAAAGGACATGAGCGTCTTAAAGGCCATGATCATTTCGGCTGTCTTTTTTGGTCTGGCACATATGAATTTCAATCAGGCGGCCTATGCGCTGCTGCTCGGACTGATCCTTGTTCTGGTGCGTGAGGCGACGGGAAGCCTGTGGGCGACGATTCTGATCCACGTGGTCTTTAACGGCTGGAATGTGATTCTGATGTATGCGAGTGTGTGGCTGACAGAAGCGTTCCCGGATCTGGCAGGAGATGCCACGGCGCTTGTCCAGACGACAGCTGAGCACAATGCGACGTTATCGAGGATGCTCAGCGGGAGCCTTATCGTTGCGGCTGTTACGACGACGCTGGCGGGCTGCGTGCTCGTGTGGATGGCGGGCAGGGAAGGCCGGAAAGAGGAATTGCGGAATATCTGGCGATGCAGAAAAGAGGGAAAAAAGAACGGTCTGGACTGGCTCATCCCGTATATTCTCGTGCTGGCGCTGTTTTTGGGCTACATGCTTTATGATGTGCTGGCATAAAAAAGAAAGAGGTGGAATGCACCAAAGGCGTATTCCACCTCTTTCTTTTTGTGACCCTACAGGAAATCTCTCGCCAGAAGAATCGCGTAAGCGATTCTTCGAAAGAACGCTCTGCGTTCTTATACAGACATATCGAAGTTTCCACCGATATGAGGGTTGACGGACAACTCCAAAGAGGAGGATGCCGTCGGCGCAGAGCCAAGCAGTTCGGAAATCTGGGAGCCGGTTGATTCCATGCTGTCCAGTACATTGCCGAGTACCGCATAGCCGACGGAATTCATCAGTTTTGCCTGAGCCATGCCCGTCGATAAAGCTGCAATATCCATAGCGCTCACTCCTTTTTTGCTGCGTTGACACGTTTCATATATTATATCGGCATAAAAATTGCAAAGAAAGGTAAAAAATGCATAAAAAAGTCACGATTTTAGGTAGATTTTTTTGTGTATTTATATTAAAATAAAAGTCGGGTATTTATTTTCAACTAGAAAAGCAAAGAACGTTTGTATAGGTTGAACAAAGGAGAAGGCAAAAAAGGGGAGAAGACGCTTATGATATCGAATCAAATTTTACAGAATACGATAGATGGGCTGAAAGCGATCGCACGCACGGACCTGTGTGTCATGGATACGGACGGCAAGGTTGTGGCGGCGACGGACGACCGGATGGAGAGCGGCAGGCAGGACGTGCTGGAATTTGTTTCGTCGCCTGCGGACAGTCAGGAGATACAGGGCTCCCAGTTCTTTAAGATTTATGATGAGCAGCAGTTGGAATATATTCTGGTGATCACGGGGACGGGGGAGAACCTTTACATGGTGGGCAAGATGGCGGCGTTTCAGATTCAAAACCTGCTTGTTGCCTACAAAGAGCGGTTTGATAAGGATAACTTTATCAAAAACCTGCTGTTGGATAACCTGCTGCTTGTGGACATCTACAGCCGCGCGAAGAAACTCCATATTCAGACGGATGCAAAGCGTGTCGCGATGATCGTGGAATCGGGGAAAGGCAAGGACAACAATGTACTGGAGCTGCTGCGCGTGTATTTTGGCGCCAACAGCAAGGAATTTGTGACTGCCGTTGACGAGAACAGCATCATTGTCGTGAAGGAATTGGAGGACGGCGACAGCAGCAAGGAGCTGGAGAAGGCGGCAAAAGCAATGGCGGCATATCTCGCACGGGAAGGGATCGAGCATACGCGCATTTCATACGGAACGGTCGTCGGCGAGATCAAGGAGGTCAGCCGCTCTTATAAGGAAGCGAAGATGGCGCTTGACGTCGGTAAGATTTTCTTTGACGAGCGGGAGATCATCGCCTATTCCGAGCTGGGTATCGGCAGATTGATCTATCAGCTCCCGATCCCGCTTTGTAAAATGTTCATCAAGGAGATTTTTGACGGTAAAAGTCCGGATGAATTCGATGAGGAGACGTTGACGACGATCTATAAATTTTTCGAGAACAGTCTGAATGTCTCCGAGACGTCGAGACAGCTTTTTATCCACCGCAATACGCTTGTATACCGGCTGGATAAGCTGCAAAAGGGAACCGGATTAGATCTGCGCGTGTTCGAGGATGCCATCACGTTCAAGATCGCGCTGATGGTCGTCAAATACATGAAGTATATGGAAAACTTTGAGTACTAGTGAACGTGTCGGCACACTAAGCATTAGAAAGGCTGGAGAAACATTGAGAGAAGATACGAAGGCATTGCAGGTAAGAGGCGCAGCACAGTCGGGAACGGCATCGCAGGAAAGGGGCGCGTCACGGACGGGAGAGGCATCGCAGGCAAGGAGCGCGCCAAGGACGGGAGCGGCGCCGCAGGTGAGGAGCGCAGCTCAGGCAAAGACCGCATCACAGGCGAGACCCTCACAGCAATCCGCAGCTTCGGAAGAAAAGATCAGATCGCAGAAAGCATCCGCATTATCCGCGGGAAAGCAGGAGGAAAGCAGATCGCCGGAGAAGACTTCGGGCAAAAAAAAGAAAAAGGCCTCTCTGCCGGAGGAGGTCATTGTCTTAGATCATGTGGTCAAGTCCTATTCGACGGGTGCACCCGCCTTAAACGGGATTTCCTTAAAGGTGAAGCGGGGAGAGTTCGTGTTTATCGTGGGGGACAGCGGTTCGGGAAAATCGACGCTCATTAAGCTGCTTTTGCGTGAACTGCTTCCGACGGAGGGCGGCATTACGGTCAACGGAACGAACGTGGTGCGTCTGCGCCGCAGGAAGATTCCGAAATTCAGAAGGGGCATCGGCGTTGTATTTCAGGATTTCCGGCTTCTGAAGGATCGAAACGTGTATGACAACGTTGCATTTGCCCAGCTTATCATTCAGGCAAAAGCCCGCGACATACGCAAGAACGTGCCGATGATGCTTTCCCTTGTGGGGCTTGCGGGAAAATACAAGGCAAAGCCGAAGCAGCTTTCGGGAGGGGAACAGCAGCGCGTGGCGCTTGCGCGAGCGCTTGTCAATAATCCGCCGATTCTGCTCGCAGATGAGCCGACAGGAAATCTTGATCCCAAAAATTCATGGGAGATCATGAAGCTGTTAGAGGAGATCAATGAAAAAGGTACAACGGTACTCGTTGTTACGCATAACCGTGAAATTGTCAATGCCATGAAAAAGCGTGTCATTACCATGAAAAAGGGCGTTATCGTAAGCGACGAAGAACAGGGAGCATATATCGATGAGGATTAGTACGCTATTCTATACAATCAGGCAGGGGTTTAAGAACATTCTGCGAAACAAGTGGTTTTCCTTGGCGTCCATTATGACGACAAGCGCGTGCCTGTTTCTGTTCGGTGTTTTTTTCAGCATCCTGACGAACTTTCAGAATATTGTGAGAACGGCGCAGGAGGGCGTCTGCGTCACCATCTTTTTCGATCAGGATACGGAAGTGACGCGCAAGGAGGAAATCGGGCGGCTGCTGCTCGCGCGGCCGGAGGTCAAGGATATTTATTATGTATCTCCGGAGGAAGCGTGGGAATCCTTTTCCAAAGATTATTTCGGCGAGGAATATGCCGCGGGCTTTACGGAGAATCCGCTTCAATATTCAGACAACTTTCAGATTTTTATGAATGATGTTTCCATGCAGAGTGCACTTGTGACCTACGTCAAGTCCCTCGATCATGTACGCAAGGTGAATGAGTCGGCGATCACTGCGAATATGCTGTCGGGCATGAATTCCCTTGTGTCCTATGTGACGATCGCGATCATCGCGCTGCTGCTCTTTGTGTCAATCTTTTTGATCAGCAACACGGTCATGATCGGTATTTCCGTGCGAAAAGAGGAAATTTCCATTATGAAATACATTGGTGCGACGGATTTTTTTGTGCGCGCGCCGTTTGTGGTGGAAGGCGTGATGATCGGGCTTATCGGCTCGCTCATCCCGCTTGCGATCATTTACGAGCTGTATAACCGGGTCATCCTTTATGTGACAGAGCGTTTTTCGATGTTGGAAAGCCTGATGCATTTTTTGGATGTCAAAGAGGTGTTTGCGACGCTTGCACCGATCTCCATGGGAATCGGCGTGGGCATCGGCCTTCTCGGAAGCGTCGTGACGGTGCGCAGACATTTGAGGGTTTAGCTGAAGGGCGTGGGTGTGTACATGAGATACGGAGTAAAAAAGAAAATCATCAGATGTGTCTTTATCGTCCTGCTTGCCGCATTTCTGCTGCCGCAGGGGGAGCTTGAGAGCAGGGCGAGCAGCAATGCACTGACAAATGATTATATTAGGGGAAAAGAAGAAGAAATCCGGCAGATCGAGCAGGAACAGGAGGCGCTGCAGCAGGGAATCACGGATACCAAGGCGCTGCTGGAACAGCTGAAACAGCAGCAGGAGGATCTGTATCTTTACGCGCAACAGGTCGATGCGGTCCTGTTGGAGCTGGATGATAAAATTACGCTGCTCAACGAGCAGATCACATTAAAGGAGCTGCAGATCGAGCAGACAAAGCAGGAGCTTGCGGAGGCGCAGGAGGTGGAGCGCCAGCAATACGAGGCGATGAAGGTGCGCATCCGCTTTATGTACGAAGAAGGAGATGCCTATTATCTGGAGATGCTGTTCTCTGCAACAGGTTTTGCGGACATGCTCAATAAGGCGGATTATATTGAAGCGATTTCAGCATATGACAGAAGGAAGCTGGAAGAATATATCTTAAATGAGCATTTGATCGAAGTCTGCCAGCAGGAGTTAGTGGTACAGGAAGCGGCATTGCAGACGCAGAAGGACAGCGTACAGGCGGAGCGGGAAGCGCAGCAGGCGCTGCGGGAGCAGGCGGCAATTGAAATCGCCAGCAAACAGCATGAGATTGATGAAGAGAAAGAAACATTGGAGCAGCAGACCGCGAAGCTGGCGGCACAGACGGAAACGATAGAGGCGTTGGAGCAGCAGGTCGCAGCGGAGAAAAAGCGGCTTCAGGAGGCGAATCAGCCGCAGCAGACGTACGACGGCGGTGCGTTTGCATGGCCGTGCCCGAGCACCAAGACGATTACCTCAGAATTTGGCTGGCGCAGGCATCCGGTCCTGCATTACGACCGCTTTCACAACGGGATTGATATCGGTGCCAGACACGGTGCGCCCATTCTTGCTGCTTACGATGGTAAGGTCGTTGCAGCGTCCTACACAAGCGCGATGGGCAATTATATTATGATCGACCATGGCGACGGACTTTACACGATCTATATGCACTGTTCGCAGCTCTATGTATCGGAGGGAACATATGTGGTACGCGGAGAGCAGATCGCAGCGGTGGGTGCGACCGGTCTTGTGACCGCAGCCCACCTGCACTTTTCGGTACGCTTAAACGGGGAATATGTGAACCCGCTTAATTACGTCTCCTGAGACGATGACGGGACGAAGATGGATAAGGCTTCTTGGAAGATAAAAGGACAAAGGACGGCGGCATCCATATTTAGCGGTGCTGCCGCATAAAATGATAAGAAACATAATGCGTTCGGCGGAAAGAAGAATGATCATGGACAATTTTCAAATGCAAATGGGGTCGGAACAACAAAAGAAAGAGGCGGAAAAGCGCGAGCGTCGGTATTATCTGACGGGGATCCTGACGGGACTCTTACTTGCTGCGACAATCGCCGGAATTGTTTTTTTAGTGCGGGATGTGGGGGCGAAAAAAGGAGAGAGCGCGCAGACGCAGGCACAGGAGGCCGGCTCGGTCATCAATGAAGCGACGACGGTCAAGCTCGGCGTGCTGCAGGACGCGATTGAAAAATATTATCTGGAGGATGTGGATTCACAGACACTGGAGGAGGGAATGTATGCGGGGCTGCTCGATGCGCTCGGCGATCCTTATTCTGTGTATTACACAGCCGAGGAGCTTCAGGAGATTTATGATAAGACGCGCGGCGTTTATTATGGGATCGGCGCGTATATCGGAATGGATACGACGGCGAACTATGCGGTGATCACAAAGCTGATCGAGAACACGCCGGCATGGGAAAGCGGGATACAGCCTGGCGATCTGATCTATAAAGTGGAGGGAGAGGACGTTTACGGCATGGACACGTCCGAGGTTGTCGCGAAGATCAAGGGTGAGGAGGGAACGCCCGTTACGATAACAGTCGCACGTCCGAGCGGCGTCACATACGAGTATATCGACTTTACGATCACCCGTGCAAAGATCAACAGTCCAACCGTGGAGTTTCGGATGCTGGAGAACGATATCGCATATATCGAGATCACAGAATTTGATGACATTACGTTAGAGCAGTTTAACGAGGCGCTTGCCGAAGCGCGGGGAAGCGGCATGAAAGGTCTCATCTTAGACCTGCGCGGCAATCCGGGCGGCAATCTGACAACCGTTGTTGAGATTGCTAGAAAAATACTGCCGGAGGGTCTGGTCGTCTATACGGAGGATAAATACGGCGAGCGCGAGGAGTATCGCTGCGACGGCAGCAGTCCGCTGGGATTGCCGCTTGTGGTGCTCATTGACGGAAACAGCGCGAGCGCGTCGGAAATTTTGGCGGGTGCGATCAAAGATTACGGAGTCGGCACGCTTGTCGGTACGACCACGTTTGGGAAAGGCATCGTCCAAAGGATCATGCAGCTCACGGACGGCTCGGCGATTAAGCTGACGATCAGCAAATACTATACGCCGAACGGTTACAATATTCACGGCATCGGCATCGCGCCGGATGTGGAAGTACCGTATAATGCGGAGCTGTACCGAAACGAGGAGCGGGATAACCAATTGGAGGAAGCCACCCGCATTATGAACGAAATGCTGGGAATTACGGAATGAATGTGATGCCGTGGGAAACGGAAATATGGAAAGAAAGCGAGAAGCAGGAGCATGAGATACGACTATCTGATCGTGGGCGCCGGGCTGTTCGGCGCGGTGTTCGCGCATGAGATGAAGCAGAAAGGAAAGCGCTGTCTTGTCATTGACAGGCGGGAACACATTGCGGGAAATATTTATACGGAAGAGATCGAGGGGATTCAGGTACATCGCTACGGTGCGCATATTTTTCATACCTCGGACAAAAAAGTATGGGAATATATCAACCGTTTTGCAGAGTTTAATCATTATGTCAATTCGCCGGTTGCCGTATACGGTGAGGAGCTTTACAATCTTCCTTTTAATATGAACACGTTCAGTAAGCTGTGGGGAATCCGCACGCCCGCTGAGGCGAAGGCGGTGATCGAGGAGCAGATTGCGCAGGCGGGGATCGGTGAGCCGAAGAACCTGGAGGAGCAGGCAATCTCGCTTGCGGGGCGCGATGTGTATGAGAAGCTGGTAAAGGGCTATACGGAAAAACAGTGGGGAAGGGACTGTAAGGAGCTTCCCGCGTTTATCATCAAGCGTCTGCCGCTTCGGTTTACCTATGACAACAACTATTTTAACGATCCCTATCAGGGAATCCCCAAGGGCGGTTACACGGCGATCGTTCAAAAGCTGCTTGCGGATATTCCGGTGAAAACGGGCGTTTCCTATCGCGAGTTTCTTTCGCAGAATGAGAAAAAAGAAGACGGTGATACCTTTGGGCGGGTGCTGTATACGGGAATGATCGACGAATATTTTGATTACTGCTACGGTGCGCTTGAGTATCGTTCCCTGCGTTTTGAGACAGAGCTGATCGCGGACTGTGACAATTATCAGGGAAATGCGGTCGTGAATTATACGGAGAGGAGTATACCGTATACGCGCATCATCGAGCATAAGCATTTTGAGTTCGGCAAGCAGCCTTCGACAGTCATTACACGCGAATATCCCTGTGAATGGAAGAAGGGAGATGAGCCGTACTATCCGATGAATGACGAAAAAAACAACGCGCTCTTTGCACGGTACCGAAAGCTGGCAGAAGAACAGGATCAGGTATTGTTCGGCGGCCGGCTTGGTCAGTATCGCTATTATGATATGGATAAGGTGATCGCGGAGGCGCTTTTTATGGCGGAACAGGAAGGGTAAGCAATGGCGGGACTACGGGATTTGTATCAAAGGATCAGGAATGCCGTTTGTCAGAGCACGGTGATCACGGAGCAGCTCCGCATGTATAATCTGGATGCCGGAGTGAGAGAATATCAGAGCTTTCTGAAATCCTTTCAGGCGGTCGTCGGAGAGCTACTTGGCGATGACGGAGCGCTTGCCGCAATGGGAATCGGCGCTGAGCCGGATTATATTGTAGAAATGATGCGCGGGCTGCTCGGCGCACAGGAGCAGAAAGATTATGTCCTTTTGGCGGATCTGCTTGCGCTGCAGATACAGCCTTTTTTGCAGGGATTGCTGGAGCAGCTCCGCTTGACAGAGGCGGAAGGTATGCTTCCGGATCATAGCGCAAAAAATCTTGCGGCGCTTTCAGAACGGGATCCTGCGCTTGCAAAGCGGCTGAGTGGTCTTGGGGATGCCGACGGTTTCGGTGATTCGGGCAGTATCGGCAGTCCTGACGGCTCGGTGCAGGAAGCGTGGCGCGATCTTTTCGTGGAGGAGACGTCGGTCGGATACCCGACCTGCCGCGTGGAACGGGACGGGGAGAGCTTTTATTTACATTCCAATCAGGATCCGTTTGCGGAGGCGCGCGCATGGGTGCGGACGCTTCCTGATGAGCAGACGGCGGGCTATCATGTGTTAGGCTGCGGGCTGGGGTATCATGTACTGGCGCTCTATGAGGAACTGCGGGAATGCTATCCCGTGCATGTGTATGAGGCGGATCTGCGCATGATGAGGCTGGCGCTGCGTTTCGTGGATCTGGAGAAGGCGCTGCGCAGCGGACTTCTCATTTTTCATGAGGATGTACAGTGGCGTGCGCTGTCCGAAGCGATTGCCCGGCCGGGGCAGAAGCTGTGCATTCATTACCCGACCCTGCGCCTGATGAAAGACGACCGGCTCAGGCAGGGGTTTGAACAGTTCTTTTTGCAGGACAGCTCCTATCGGAATGCCAAAATGCTGTTACAGGGAAATTTTGATGCAAATATGGAAAGCATGCGCGCGCAGCCGCAGCGTTTTTTGGCAGCGGATGTGCTTCGTGAGCGTTTTTTGAATCAAACCGTTACGATCGTGGCAGCAGGACCGTCGCTTGATAAAAATGTATCACAGCTTTCGGTGTGCGCAGGGCAGCAGGACAGCATTTTAGTCGCATGCGGGACGGTGTTTCGAAAGCTGCTCGGACTGGGAATCCGGCCGGACTATGTGCTGGTGACGGACGCGAACCCGCGCGTGCTCTCGCAGATTTATGCGCAGGAAAACAATGATGTGCCGATGCTGATGCTTTCTACTGCAAATCACGGCTTTGCCGCGCGGTATCAGGCAGTTCATTATATGCTGTTTCAGGAGGGGTATCCGCGGGCGGAGCAGGAGGCGGCGTCAAGAGGCTGCATGTGTGTGAAGACGGGCGGTTCCGTCATGACCACGGCACTGGATACGATGATCCGGTTAGGGGCAAAGCGGCTTGTGTTTGTCGGGCTGGATTTAGCGTTTACGGATAATCTGGCGCATGCGTCGGGAACGTCGAACCGTGTGGCGACGGATACGAAGGACTTAACGGCGGTAAAGTCTTGGGACGGCGGTACAGTCTACGCGGACCAGAAATTTATTCTTTACCGTACGTGGATGGAGAGGCGCTTACAAGAGCAGGATGCCGCAGCAGTGGACGTCATCAATGCGACCGAGGGCGGAAGCTATATTCAGGGAATGCGTCATATACCGCTTGCGGAGGCGATGAGTTTATAACAGTGTATCAGGGGGGGAGAATCATGTCTGAAAAGAAGATTTTGGCGCTGATTCCGGCGCGGAGCGGTTCGAAAAGCGTGGTGGACAAAAATATCAGGAAGATTGCAGGCAAACCGATGATCGCATATTCCATCGAACACGCAAAACAGTCGAAATATATCAATCGCATTATCGTGAGCACCGACAGCGAGACCTATGCGCAGATCGCGAGAGAGTACGGAGCGGAGACGCCGTTTCTGCGCCCTGCGGAGTATGCGACGGACACCTCACTTGACATTGAGGTGTTTGAACATGCGCTTTCGTGGCTCAAAGAGCATGGGGATTATGAGCCGGATCTCATTGTGCAGCTGCGGCCGACCTATCCGATCCGCCGCGTTTCGGACATTGATACGATGATCGAAATGATGCTTGCGGACGAGGAACTTGACTGCGTGCGCACATTAGCGCCTGCGACGGAAGTTGCGCATAAAATGTGGTACATGGGAGATAACGGGAGGATCCGGCCGATCCTGACCGATATTCCCGAGGCGTATAATATGGCGAGACAGATGCTGCCGAAGATTCTGTATCAGAACGGAAATGTGGATGTCATCCGGGCAAAGGTGATCACCGAGCAGCATTCTATGTCGGGAAAGAATATTGCCGGCTATGAGATGAGTGATAATTTCGATATTGATACGACGGCGGAGTTTGAGAAAGCGTCGCAGTATCTGACGATCCGGGCGGGCGGACAGCGGTTTGTGTTTGATATTGACGGCGTGATCGCGCTAAAGAGAGAGGATCTCGACTATGCGCAGGCGCAGCCGAACGAGCGCATGATCCGGATCATCAATCAGCTTTACGAGTGGGGAAATGAGATCATCCTGTTTACGGCAAGAGGATATGTGACGGGAATCGACTGGTATCCCGTAACCTTACAGCAGATGACGGATTGGGGCGTTCATTATACGGAGCTGCGAATGGGAAAGCCGAACGCCGACTTCTATGTGGATGATAAGATGATCGGTGTGGATACACTGTATGATCTGTTCGGGTAACAGTTCAGTCATCGACAGCAGGCGCCTTTGCGATTGGCGCGGAGGAACTGTTATAGTAAAGGAAAAGAAAAGGGGCTGTAAAAAAACTCGCCCTAAAGAAAAATCGCTGAAGTCGTGCGACT
>CAMWSU010000027.1 GCA_947176965.1 uncultured Lachnospiraceae bacterium
CAAAATAAGATACAATCCGTTTACTTTTTTGATTTTTTGATTATACTGCATGATTCCTTCCTCTCCTTTTTTCGATAGGTTTCATTTTTCTATTACATAGTATATTTCCAACACCTGCTTTTTTCAAGTAAAAAAAGAGTTTCCGAAGAAACTCTTTTTACGTGCCGTCCAACACATGATTTCTGTTCCTGCATGATCGGACTTTTTTCGAAATCATGACACTATCCGAGCAGCATAATAGCGAGCGGAATTTCCACGACGGCACACACGCAGACGATTGCGACAATGCTGTCTTTTACCTTTCTCTCAACCAAATAAGAAAACGCCATCAGCACGAGCAGCGACAGGTATCTTGCCGCATATCCCAGACCGATATAAGCGGCTATGGAGATTCCTCCCCATACCCAGTCCAAATGCATCAGACTGTAGGCGGGCGCAAAAATATAATCCACACCCTCCATGCGCAGCTGCTGCCTCAATGTCGGCTCCCAGAACAGGACTAAAAGCACAAGGGAAATGAGCATCCCGATGAGCACCTTCGCTTTTACATAATGCCGCCTTCCTTTTCTGGTCGAGTGGATGAGACGGTTTTCCCCGCACTGATAATCGACCGACATCGTCAGCACAAAGCAGACGATGGCAAAGGCATACATCAGCATGGAGGTCATGACATTTTTCTGTTTTACGCCCTCATCCCCGCCCGTCAGCGCAATATAGCCGGGATTATTAATATAATAGCTGTTTTCCTGTTCGGAAAGATACGCTGCATATTCCGACACCCGGGAAAGCGCTTCCAGCATGGCCTCATACGCCACTCTCTCCCCCTCCTGTACATCCGGCCGGGATGCGTTTGCGATGACCTCCTCCTGATTCAACCGGATAGATTCCCAAATTTCGTCGGTATATTCTCCTGTCAGGTAGTAGGAATAGACATAGTAAAAATGATCCGCGAGCGTGCTCCCGTCATTTACGATCGTTGTTTTCAGATAGATGCCGGAAACAACAGCCGCAGCTGACAGAAGCAGAATCAGCTTTTGGGTAATAAACGCTTTATAGCATTCATGCGCGGTCAGGCTCACGCTCCATCTCCTTTTTTTGCCGAAAACGGAGCGGCGGTCAGCTAAAATATTCTTTTCCTCCGATACGGTATACACTTTCACCGCCGCTGTCAAAAACAGGAGCGTCCACGCACAGAGCATGACCACGGCGAAAGAAAGCTTATTCACGGCAAACCCGAAAATATTCACACATTGATACCGCTCCAGCAATTTCCCCGCCTGCCCCAGCGCAACAGGGCTGACTGCTCTTAACGGCGCAAGATAGGATGTTTCCGGAATGCCCATATACACGGAAAGTAACAGTCCTCCCCCCGCAAGGATCACAAGAAAGATGGGGATGACCTTACGCAGAAGGCAGCAGACAAAATAGAGCATTGCCGTGCACAAAAAATAAAACAGGATTTTCAACAATGCATACAGACATAAAAACTCCCCGATATTGATTCTCAGGGTGCAGTAGGAATAAATCGACTGAATCGGGATCTTCGGCGACGGGAACGGATAAATACTCCCGACGACCAGGATACCCTCCAGCAGCAAAAGCAGCGTGACGAGGATGCACAGAAGCCCCGGCACCAGCGCCTTCACGATTCCATGCGCACGCTTTCCCCGAACCGTAGTCTTAGACAAAATGATCTGTTCCTTCTGGCGCTCCACCGTCAGAATCTGAAATACCGCAAGCAATACCATAAACAAACAACAGAAATCCGTTACGGGATTGTCCACAAGCGTCTGAATCCCCCGGGCGGAGCAGGATGCCGGCATGATGTCCGTAAGCCGCTGATAGACCGCCTGCGTTTTCCCAAGCCAGCTCTCCAGATACCGCCGCTCCAGTGTCCCATAATTCCCCCGATCCAGGCGGCTCTCCTGCTTTTTCGCATTGCTGATGATCGCGGCACAAATATCCTGATAATGAACTGCACGGTATACCTCATTCCACACTTCCTCATACACAAGCTCCGTCATACCGAATTGAAAAGAGCCGACCATGGATGATCCCATCTCTTCCATCTGCCCGCGCCGCTCAGTGAGAAGTGCCAGCTTTTCTTCATCCGTTAGAGATGACAGTTCCTCCGCAAGCTCGTTATAATCAGAAGCCGGCGCCCGTTCCACAAGACCGGGCGGATGATACAGTACTAATGTCCAATATAGATAAAATCCGTAAAACACAAACATTGCCGCGAAGCAGACCAGAAATACCCGGTTTCTGAATAGTTTGATGCATTCATTTTTTATCATTATAATCTCCATCTTTGCCGATTGAAATGAATTTGATCTTCCAATCCTGCGTCATTATCCAAATAGTCTGATATACAGCTCCTCCAGGCTCTCCCCGTTCAGCCTGCCCGTTTCGATCGACTGCTTCTCTAAGAGCTTCCCCTGCCTGAGCATCAAAATCTCCTTGGCAATTGCTTCGATATCCGCAATGACATGCGTGGAAACGATCACGATCCGTTCCTGCGCGAGCGCTTTGATCATCTCCCGAACTCCGGCCCGCTGAATCGGATCTAATCCCGCTGTCGGTTCATCCAGAATGATGATGTCCGGTTCCCCTAAAAGCGCCTGTGCGACCAGTGCCCTCTGCTTCATCCCGCCGGAAAAGCCGCCCATATATCTGCTGCGCTCCTCCCACAGCCCGACATCATTCAAAAGCCGCTCGATCTGGGCATCAGCTTCTTTTTTCTTCATCCCCTTGAGCGCCGCGATATAATACATAAAACGCATCAGCGTCAGATTCTCATACAACGACTGCTGCTGCGGCATATACCCGATATGCGATATGTAATGCTGCTTCAGTTTCCCCGCTTCTACCCCGTTTAACAGGATACTGCCCTCATCACTTCTCAAATTCTGGGTAATAATATTCATCAGCGTCGATTTGCCTGCCCCGTTTGGTCCGAGAAGCCCATAGATACCCGCTTCAAACCGATAGGAAAAATGATCCAACGCCAGCTTCTTCTTATAGGATTTCGTAATATTGATCAATTCCAAACAGTATTGCATTTCCACCCTCCCAAAATGCAGTGCATATTTCTCCGTTCAGTGTGACAGCGAATCGTGCATTGCTCCATTATAGTATCCGATTCCCACTCCTTTTTCGGGCAGGTCGGCAAGATCCTCCTTATACGCCCACCACCAGTCGCAGTCGCTAAACGTTGCGTAATAAAGAATCTTATCGCCGATCACATCGCCAAAGGTGATATATTCGTCATACCGGATCGTATCCAGTAGATTCCCGTCCTTATCGAGCACCGCGTACTCCGTCATGCGGTCCTCTCCCTCATAGCACCGGTCCGTCTGGAACAGGATCTGTCCGTCCAAAATAAAGGCGATCACCTGCCTGTCCTCTCCATCCACCGTCATGATTTCCCTTTCCTCCGCTCCCGCAGCGATATCCCTCGCGTAGAGCGTCTTGTTGGAATCCTCATAAGTGTAATACACCGTATTTCCGATCGCCCCTTCAAACCTTGCGAGACCCGGAACGGTGTTGGAATCAAAACGGCAGATTTCCTCGCATCCGCCCGACGCCGGATCGATCCGATACCATATGGCACAATCCACCCCATTGTTAAAATTGCTGATGACCGCATAGATCATCCCTTCATACTCATAGAATTGGTACATATACCCGATTCCTTCCGCATCCTCCGTAACGGCGAATGTTTCAAGGGTATATTCCTCTAAGTCCAGACAATAGAGCGCATGGCTGGTCCATGAGCAACTTTTCATCGCCCCTCCGGAAATGTCATTCTCGTATCGATCCCTTTGTCTCGTCGGTCCGCCGAAGTAAAGCTTCCCATCCGCCAAAACCGCGCCGTGACCCATC
Source organism: uncultured Lachnospiraceae bacterium (assembly GCA_947176965.1). Lineage (GTDB taxonomy): Bacteria > Bacillota > Clostridia > Lachnospirales > Lachnospiraceae > DLAJ01. The sequence goes on from CAMWSU010000027.1 coordinate 3,886, forward strand.
GCAGGAGTGTCGATCGCCCCCGGAAAGCTCGCCTTCTTACGCCGATTGCTTCCATCCAGATCCGCCTCATAGACCTCCGTAGAATAAACATCACGCGATTCTGAAACAATCGTTTCTGCTCCTTCCTCACTTAAGGTCTCCGATTGACCTTCCCTAACAGTATGTAGAATGATCAGACGATCCCCATAGATCAGACAGAAATCATTCGCCAGCTCCCCCTCTCTTGAAAGGCTGCGCGCACTGCATCCCTCTGTCAGATGGTTACAGGTCGGGTCCATGCAGATCACATCAAATTCCACCGGTTCCCAGTCAGCGTACAGAAAGCGCTTCCCCGAACTCAGCGCAATGCCGTCCTCCTCAAAAAAGTAATACGTATGCAACGCTCCCGTCTTTGGCGGATTTTGACTTCCCTGCACCGCTTCTGTTTCGTTTTCCGCTTCCTGCGGCCGCACTTGTCCTCCCGCTCCGCAGCCGCTTCCGACAAGGGACAGTACGAGCAGCCATGCAGCAAAGCGCATTCCCTGATTCCGATTCATTTTCTTACTCATATCTTCCTCCAACCGAAAGAGGCATTCCCCTCTCACGGACAATGCCTCTTAAACAAACGCTACTCAGCCGGGATAAAACAGATTTCCTCCCCCCGGTCCGTGATGCGCACGCCCGCTATCTCATCCAGATCGAGCGCATGCCCAAGCTGCATGGAAAGCTCATAGATATAATCGCTGTCTGCATCCTCCCTGTAGACTGACATGCATGCCGAGTTCCCTATCACCGTGCCGTCCTTCAGCACGACAAAAAGATTATATATGATCTTTGCTCCCGGTTGATGAGAATCCCCTGTTCCGTACATATAGAGTGCAAGCGGCGAGATCGTGATCCTGTCTGCCGTGAGTCCATAGGGCAGACTGACACCGGCGGTCGAAATCTCTTTTTGCGGCAGCGGCTCGCCCTCAAGCCGAAATTCCGCGATCACTTCATCCTCGGGCTTTAAGTCCACAAACGTTACCATTTCTCCCCCAAGCTCTATCTCAAACGTCCTTAAGCCCTCCGGACTCTCGTCATCTCCAAGCACCCTTCCCGTTATCGTTCCGTCCTTCGGTATTCTGCGTTTTACGCGCTGTATCACATCTCCCTGTGCAAAACTGCCGTTCCCTTCCCATTGGTATGACACATGATAGCTTCCTGTTAAGGAACCATCCTCCTCCACGATCGGATTGATATATAATGCTTGCGCGAGGTCCGTATCTCTGCCTCTTTCCAGCCGAAACTTGCTGTATACTCCGTCTTTATCCCATCCGCCGCTCGCCTCTCTGAGCAGATCTGCATACCAGCTTTCCGATGAAACGTCCTCCCCCGGCGTCAGAGAGGCATTCGGATAGATCGTAACCGGAATGTAAAGATATGCCTTGTCATACAAAATCGCATCCAGCCTGATCGTTCCGTTTTCGAGCTCCCATGTAACAGCGGCCTCCGAGCCGTATGCCGCATACAGCTCGTTCTCCTCCGGTGTTGCCTCCCTGTGTCCCCCAAACTGACTCACTGCCTCCGCAATCCTGTCCACGTAAGAAGGATTTGCCGCAAGCACCGTAATGCCGGATGCCACTAAAACAGCGCAGACGCAGACCGCCCCGCGCAGCGACAGCTGCGCTTTTCTTCTTTCTGCGGGCTTGCCCGCCTCCTCTTTTACATCTGTCCATATTTGATGCTTCTGTCGATTACTCAAATGTATCTGATGATACATGGATTGATACACGTCCTCTTTCATCCGTCATCTCCTCCTTTTCCTCCAACAAATTCTTTTTCATCATCGCTTTTGCGCGCTTCAGTCTCGCCGACACCAGATTCGGCGTAATATGCAGCAGCCCCGCGATCTCCTTGATCTGATATTCCTCGTAATAACGCAGATATAATACGATCCGATATTTCGGCGGCAGCAGGGACAGCATCTCGTACAGCCCGCTCTCCTGCTCGCCCAAAACCGGCGGCGCCTCCTGCTCTCCACATTCCTCCAGAGGACGATTTCGTTTCATCCATGCACTGGAAAGCATGCTTTTTGAACAATTGACAGCCACCCGGATAAACCACGCTTTCTCATGTTCATCGGATTCGAAGCAGGGATGCTTTCTCAAATATCGCACAAACACTTCCTGCACCACATCCTCCGCCCAGTGCCCGGTTCCCCCATAGGACACCGCGATTCGGTATGTCATATCGGCGTAGCGCTCAAACAGTTCTTTTGCTCTTTCGTCCGCATCCATGCAATTTCACCTCCTTTGCATGACAAATCATAAAATGCACGTATTGTTTCCCTTGACCGGTCATGACAATTCTGTGCTTTCATCTTATATACTTTTTATCTTCTTGAAATCTGACAAAATGATGCGAATTTTTTTCAAATTTTTTTGATTCATTTTTTTAGAAAAAAAGAATTGACACAACAAGGATTCTTTGTTAAAATGATTATCGTTCTTGAGTTTATGGATTTGGTTTTACAATTTCATTTTTTTTGCAGGTGTAGTTCAATGGTAGAACACCAGCCTTCCAAGCTGGATACGTGGGTTCGATTCCCATCACCTGCTTGCAGGTGATTGCCCTGCTCTTATGCGCGAGTGGCTCAGTTGGTGGAGCGCGACCTTGCCAAGGTCGAGGCCGCGGGTTCGAGTCCCGTCTCGCGCTCTTTTTATGTTATTTCCGCGGGCAATGCGTCAAGCGGAAATGCCGGCATTTCCATTTGATGAATGCCGCGAGAGTCAAATACCCCGCCCCTTGGGGCGTTTCAAATTTGATGCCCTGCCGTTTGCGGCGGGGTGCTTGACTTTTTAGTACCGCAGGTCTCCCACATGACTAACAACGTGCCGTCTTTCACCGTGATCTCGGCCGTCTCTCCGATAAATTCATTGCTCACGCCGATCGGCGTATCATTGACTACCACCGCCTCATTCAGCGGATATTTTAAGCCTTTCAGCGTAACGCCCTCCGCCCGTTCCCCCATGCAGAAGATCGAAACAAATCCGCTCTTGTAAGCAGGCAGGCGCAGCGTATCATTCTCAATTGCTGTCACCTGCACATTCATGGAGCGCAGAATACCGCAGGCGCGCTGATGCGCCAAATAGACGAGCGTCTGGTAATTTGCCATCGTGTGCCCTTCCCTGCCGCCCGACGCGCCGTAGATCTCAAAGGTGCGATAGCCTTTTTCCAGTCCTTTTTTTACCGCATAATGCAGATCCGTATCATCCTTCTCCTGCGGCAGCCGGATCACGTTCGGATGATCGGGCACGAAGTCAAGCGAATCAAAATCGCCGATCAATGCATCCACGCGGATACCGCATCGGTCGCAGATCGCAAAGCCGCCGTCTGCCGCGATCAGATAATCCTTCTCCTTTGGTCTTACCTGTCTCCGAAACCAGCCCGGATTGTCGATTTCTCCGGCACCGATGATGAAGCACACACCCTCTTTTGCATTTTTCCGAATACTCCCCATTGCTACATGCATGAATCTTCCCCCGCCGCCCGCAGTGATTCAAAAAGAATCCACTATCGGTGCATTCTTTTTCGTTCTTTTTTAGTCTACTCTATCTTCCCCCCGTTGAAAAGTATTTTTTCATATCTCTTTTTTTCAGATTTCTTACTTTAATAGTCCGCACATTTATGCTAAAATAAAAAAGTCTAGTTTTACATATAAGGAGGATAAGCCCATGTCCAAAAAATCAATTTCCGGAACCCTTGTCAATGCGCCGCGCGGCAACTCATCGCAGGAAATGGTGATCGCAAACAGGGTCTGCTGTTTTGCGCTGTCTGCGATTGTTACCGTCATCTGCGCCGCATACGCCATGGAGGTCATCAAGAACAATCGTACGATCACCTATGTCGCCATAACATTCGCTTTAGCCATTGTGCCGGTGATCCTAAGCTGGATTTTTTACTGCAGACGCCGCGATACTACGATGATCAAACATGTCGTATCTTTCGGTTATGCCATCCTGTACACGTTCCTGCTCTTTACAGCGCAGAACGCTTTGGTGTTTACCTATGTATTTCCGATGCTGATCGTCATCACGCTGTACAATGATTTCCGCTATACTACCATGATCGGCGCAGGCGTTATTGCTGAGAATATCGGTTATATCATTTTCTCCGCACTCACAAAGGAGCTTGCTCCGCAGGACATCGTCGCTTTAGAGATACAGGGCTTTCTTACCTTGATCATGACGATCAATTTCCTCCTTGTATCCTATGAGACATCCCGTTTCCAAAATATGAAAATGGCAAGAATTGATGAAGAAAAAAAGAAGATCTCCGGGCTTTTCGAACATACAATGCAGATTTCCAGAAATATGACGGAGAATGTGACTGCGATCGCCTCACAGATGGGCACGCTGCAAAATTCCGTTGAACAGACAATGAACTCCATGTCCGAGGTGACTACAGGCACAAACGAATCCGCCGAAGCCATCCAAAACCAGCTTGTCAAGACGGAGGAGATTCAGGCACATATCTCGACCGTGGAGCGTTCTGTGGACGAGATCCATGAGGAAGTGAACTCCGCCGCTTCTGCGGTCCGCACCGGACAGGAGCATGTATCCTCCCTGATCAATCTGACGGGGCAGTCCGACAAAGCAAGCGCCGACGTAGCTTCCGCACTTGCATCCTTCCGCGAATACACCGATCAGATGAATTCCATTACGGATCTGATCACCAGTGTTGCCTCCCAGACAAGTCTTTTATCACTCAACGCAAGCATTGAGGCTGCGCGCGCAGGAGATGCGGGCCGCGGCTTTGCGGTCGTTGCCTCCGAAATATCCGGTCTTGCAGGGCAGACGACCTCCGCAACGGAAAATATTACCGGCCTCATCAATAATATTTCCGATCAGCTTAAGGTCATGATCGAAACAATCAACCATCTGATCGAGAGCAACAAAAAGCAAAATGCCTCTGCGGAAAAAACCGCGGAATCTTTCAATACGATTGCCAAAAATACCTCTCACATTCAGGAGCAGTCGGCATCACTTGCCGCAATCGTTTCCGAGCTTGCCTCCGCAAACAAGGTCATTGTTGACAGCATTCAGACCATCTCCTCGATCACGGAGGAGGTATCCGCGCATTCGAATGAAACTTACGCCGGCAGTGAGCAGAATCAGCAGATCGTCACCGTCGTCGGTTCTCTGGTACAGAGCTTAAATGAGGATGCCGGCAAACTGGCAGCGATCCAAAGTCACTAAAAAAGAATGCAAAGAATGTGAAACATTCTTTTGCATTCTTTCGAAGAATCCGCATCGCGGATTCTTTTGGATTGAGGAATTTTCTATAAGCCAAAAAAGAACCATGACCTTTTTGGTCATGGTTCTTTTTTTATTCGTCCTCTGTCTGATCGCTCGCGCCCTTGGATTCCAAAATCTCAAGAACATCCTTCAGTGCTTCTTCCAGACTCTGCTCCGATGTATTGACCTGTGTCATGGAACGCAGGAGGGAATTCTGATCAGAATTGTTCGTTCCGAATACGATGGACGCCATCGCGTTGTCCGCCAGCGCGCCGATCGCCTGTCTTCCACTCTCGGTCTTCAGCATTTCCGAAACGTTATTCAAATTCTCTGTCACGCCGAGCAGGGACGAACCTCCAAGTGCGGTCTCAAGCTCATTGCGCTGCTGTAAGTTATCGATCTCCTCTTTCAGCGCTTCCGCAAATGCCGCTGTCTTATCTTCCGTCTCCGCGCTTTCCGCCGCCTTTGCCGCATTGCTGACCGCTTTCCACGTGGAATTAACACCCTGTGTCTGTACCTGATTCAACTGCTGATAATCCGTTACAATATCCATCATATCCATTGTGATCCGCCTCTTTTTATGAAATTTCTTTGTTCAGTATAGCTTATTTTTCTTTTTTTGTATATAATATCGACATAAAAAGCCTAAAATTTCCACGTAGGAGCTATGATACCCATGCAGATAGTAAACAAATTACATCCACATAAAGGCACCGGTCGGCATAACGGTCTAAACAGAAGCCGCGCATTTTCTGCCCTGCTTCTGATCATGACTCTTTTTATATCCTCATGCGGAAATCAAACCATAGAAGCTTCCTCAGAACCTTCTGCTTCCGCACCGCTCGCCGCCGCGCGCATCAACCGCGAGGCCGCCGGGGTCTGCGGCATCACGCCCCGGACGGCAGACTGCGCGGATACGTCTGCAACTGGCGTTTTTCACACTTTTTATACTGATCCCGGAACAGACGGCGATACAGGTATGGAGGTCCCCTCTGACGAAGATGATTTACCGGCTGACGGCGCACTTCCCGACACCTTTCATTCCGAGCCCCTGCCCGGCGACCCTGATTTCCGCGTCCACGGCATATACGTCACCGCCGCCATCGCAGGAATCGACCGCGTCCATGATCTGATCGCGCTTGCCGACGAAACCGACATTAACGCCTTTGTCATTGACATCAAGGACGACCGGGGACAGGTCACCTATGAGATGAATACGCCGACCGTACAGGAGATCGGTTCGTCCGCCATTTATATTTCCGACATAGAAAGCCTGATCGCGGAATGCAAAGCGCACAATATTTACCTGATCGCCCGCATCGTTACGTTCAAGGATCCTTACCTCGCGAAAGCCATTCCGGAATATGCGCTCCACGAGGAGGATGGAACCATTTTCCATGATAACAGCGGGCTTGCATGGGTCAACCCCTATGAGCAGGGTGTGTGGGATTATCTGATGGAGATCGCGACAGAAGCGGCGCGCATCGGTTTTGACGAGATTCAGTTTGATTATATTCGATTTTCCACTGACAGAGGAATGGATCGCGTCGTGTTCGGAGAACTTGCCGAAACCTACACGAAATCGGATATTATCAATGCCTTTACCGATTACGCACGCGAGAAGCTTTCCCCTTATTCCGTCACTGTTTCCGCCGACGTATACGGCACGATCATCGACAACGCGGGCGACCGCAACATTGTCGGACAGGATTATGCTGTCATGGCGTCCAAGTTGGACGTGATCTGCCCGATGATCTACCCCTCGCACTACGGCGCGGGCGTCTATCGGATCGACGTGCCGGACGCCGAGCCTTACCGCACCGTCACGGCAGCATTAAACGCATCCCGCGCCGTGCTCGACCAGTACGGACATGATACGATCTGCGCCGTTTTAGAGAACGGCATGCCGGTGAACTGCCGCGTGCGCCCCTGGCTTCAGGCATTTACCGCCACATGGGTCAGGGGGCATATCGAATATGGCAGGGAGCAGATTCAGGATCAGATCCGCGCGGTTTATGATGCGGGTTATGACGAATGGATCTTTTGGAATGCTACGGTAAAATATGACACAGGCTGGTTTTAGGGAAACGCTGATCAAAGCGTTTCCCGCACCGGATTTCCTCAGAAAATCCACCTGTGTCTCGTCGTTTCGTTCTCTTTTTCCTGTGTATGATTTTTATGCTTTAGTATGATCGCAGAATGAGCCGGAAGTATAAAATGCATCTTGCCGTTTTTGACAGGATACCATTCCTCCTGGGTATCATATCCGTTCTCCGTCGTAAATAACAGCCGTTTCATCGTTGTCTCTTTCGGAATACCGAGTTCCCAGATGGACAACTCCTCGGAAAATTCATGGTCGTTATTATTGACCACCACTATGGTCTGTTCCTCCCGATTAAAACGCCCATAACCGATCACGTTATATTGCCCGACCAAAAACTTGATCGAGCCGGTCTTGATCTCCTGATTCTCTTTGTGAATACGGATGATCTCTTTATGGAACGCGATCATCTCCAAGTCCTCGCGCCCCCACGGATAGGTGCGTCGGTTATCCGGGTCGGTAAACCCGCACACACCGGCCTCATCCCCGTAATAGATCGTCGGCGCGCCCGGCCATGTCATCTGGATGACGACCGCCTCCCGCATGACCGCCTTATTGACACCCCGGTTCGCAGCTTCACTACCAAGATTATTCATCCGCCCGACCACATGATTCGTCCTCGTAAGAAATCGGGAATGATCATGATTGGAAAGCTCGTTCATCGCCACATATAGGGACGGCATCGTAAAGCTCACCATATGATAACGCATCGCTCCGAAAAAAGCATCGGCGTTTCCGAGCATATCCTGTCTGTAATCGTCGCTGTGCTTTTGCATACCGGTCAAAAACCATGTGACAGGCTCCATAAACGCGTCGTAATTCATGACGGTATCCCACTGTTCTCCATCCAGCCAGTCGCGCGGAGAGCCGTAATGCTCGGCAAGTACGATCGCATTCGGATTTGCCTGCCTGACCGCCCTTCTGAAATCGCGCCAAAACTGATGGTTGGTCTCGGGAGAATGTCCTAAGTCCGCCGCCACATCCAAACGCCAGCCGTCGCAGTTAAACGGCGGGGAAACCCACTTGCGCGCAATATACAGAATATAATCGTACAGATTTCTGGAACCCTCATAATTTAACTTAGGGAGGGTATCATGTCCCCACCACCCGTCATAGCTGCCGTTATACGGCCACCTTTCTTTGTCAGAAAAATCAAAATACGTATTATAAGGGCTTTCCTTCGAAATGTATGCACCTTTCTGATACCCTTCGGCATTCTCGTAAATGCGCTCGCGGTCCATCCATTTATTAAAAGAACCGCAGTGATTGAACACGCCGTCTAGGATCACGCGCATGCCGCGCTTATGCGCCTCCTCAACCACCTTGACAAAAAGCGCATTGCTCGCCTCTAAATTCTCCCGATTCGTCACGCGGTCAATATAACGCGTCGCGTGAATGTTGTCATTAGCCCCATCTCCCAGCAGTTCGCCCTCATCATGGACGATCTTTCCGAAATGCGGGTCAATATAATCATAATCCTGTATATCGTACTTATGATTGGACGGAGAGACAAAAAGCGGATTGAAATAGATCACGTCAATCCCAAGCCCCTGCAGATAGTCCATCTTATCAAGCACACCCTGAAGATCGCCGCCGTAAAAACGATGCACATCCATCTTATCGGGATACTCGTACCAGTCTTCCACCTTCCGGGTCTTATTGCCGATATACACATATTCGTTGGTCAGCACGTCATTGCTCTGATCCCCGTTGCAGAAGCGGTCCACATAGATCTGATACATCACGGCACCCTTTGCCCACTCCGGTGTCGAAAATCCCGGAATGATCGAGAACCGATAATACTCATCCGGCTGCTTCTGCACGCCGCGCGTATCGAAGTAACAGGTGATCCTGCCGGCCTGCACCTCAAAGTAATAATAAATCCGCTCATTTTCAAGCTGATAGTCTGTTTCGTAAAAATCAAACAACTCATCCGAAAAGGCCTTCGTCATCAGTATCCTGCTGCCGTTACAGACAAGATAGACCCTGTCGATATTGTCCAAGCCCGCCCTAAACCGGATCCGCACCATATCATATTTTCTTGGCTGGGACGGGGTCACATAATCTTCGGTCGTATCGGAAAAAAGAGCTCTTTTCCGAAGCAGAGGCCGCATATCCTTGATATATTGCAGCTGCTCCTCCGCTCTTAATATTTTTAGGTAATCCATTTTCAGCCTCCATGCCGCCTGTTTCCGACACATATGCCCTGCGTCGTTCTCTGTTAGTTATTTTATATGAAAAAAGTGGGATATTCAATCCCTAAAAGGTAAAAAAGACAGTTGCCGAGGCAATTGTCTTTTTTAGAGAAGGTATTTCTTACTTATGGGGTATAGCAAAAAACTATAAAATGTATTGGGGGGTTACAAGTAGTATCATAACAAATGTTTCTCTGCAAATCCATTCTTGAAATTCACAAATATTACAATTTCGTTTGTATTTTTTTGTCTATTTTTCACAAAGCAGAGAACAATGCTTCAAATTCGTCCCTGGTGATGCGCTCTTTTTCAAGCAGAAGTTCCGCGCAGCGGTGCAGCACATTCAAATGCTCCTCAATAATGGATTTTGCCTTGCTATAGCAGTCGTCCACGATCTCCTTGACCTCACGGTCGATCTCTCCCGCCATTACTTCACTGTAGCCTTTCGTATGCGCTAAGTCGCGGCCGATAAACACTTCATCGTCATCATGCGCATAATTGATCACACCGATCTTTTCGGACATGCCGTAGCGCGTCACCATGCTCCGCGCCTCTTCCGTTGCTTTTTTAATATCGCTGGATGCGCCCGTCGTAATATCGTCAAAAATGATCTCCTCGGCGATCCGCCCGCCGAGCGATACCATAATATCCTGGAGCATCCTGCCCTTTGTGAGAAACATTTCATCCTTTTCGGGAAGCGGCATCGTATAGCCCGCCGCGCCGACTCCCGTCGGAATGATCGACACCGTATATACCGGACCGACGTCGGGCAGCACATGGAACAGGATCGCATGTCCCGCTTCATGATACGCAGTGATCTTTTTCTCCTTCTCGGTGATGACACGGCTCTTTTTCTCCGCGCCGATGCCGACTTTGATAAACGCTTTCCGAATGTCGCTCTGCTTGATAAAAGAACGGTCTTCCCGCGCCGCTACGATTGCCGCCTCATTGAGCAGGTTCTCAAGATCCGCCCCCGTAAAGCCCGCCGTCGTCTGCGCGATCTGTTTTAAGTCCACATCCTCAGCGAGCGGCTTATTCTCCGCATGGACGCCCAGAATTTCCTCCCTGCCCTTCACATCCGGTCTGCCGACCGCGATCTTACGGTCAAAGCGTCCCGGACGCAGAATCGCCGGGTCAAGAATATCCACACGGTTTGTCGCTGCCATGACAATGATGCCCTCATTCACGCCAAAGCCGTCCATCTCGACAAGCATTTGGTTTAAGGTCTGCTCACGTTCATCATGACCGCCGCCCATTCCCGCTCCGCGGCGTCTCGCAACCGCATCGATCTCATCAATAAACACGATACACGGCGCGCTCCTCTTTGCATCCGCAAACAGATCGCGTACGCGCGAAGCGCCGACACCGACAAACATCTCCACGAAATCCGAACCGGAAATGCTGAAAAACGGCACGCCCGCCTCTCCCGCAACCGCCTTTGCGAGCAGCGTCTTACCGGTTCCGGGCGGTCCCTCCAAAAGAACGCCCTTCGGGATCCTCGCCCCGACCTTCGTATATTTTAAGGGATCCTTAAGGAAATCAATGATCTCCTCCAGTTCTTCCTTTTCCTCCTGAAGCCCCGCAACATTCTTTAACGTCGTCTCCGTATCCGTCGCCATGCGCGCACGGCTTTTCCCGAAATTCATCATTCTGTTGCTGCTGCTGTTGGAGCCGCTGTTCTGCGCGTTCAGCATCACAAAAATAAACACCAGCACGATCAGTCCGACCATGACCGGAAGAACATAATTCAAAAACCAACTTTCCTGTGGCACATTCTTTAATGTAACATCCACGCCGTCATACTGCCGCAGAAATTTCTCCGTCTCAACGACGTCCGCCACATAGATCGTCCGCTCCGAACCGTCTCTCAATCTTACGTGTAAGGCTCCCGTCGGCACCTGCTCATTCTGCCGGATGTCGATCTCATACACATTTCCGTGCTCTAAATCCCACATAAAACTATCATACGGATAATCGCTCGGCAGATTCCTCAGCTGACTGATCCATACTGCTGCCACAAGCAGCAGGAGAATGATGCTGAAATAAATACCGCTGCCTCTTTTTGTTGTTCTCACTCTAATAATCTCCCATTCTTGCTCCGCCCGCGAATTTGGACGTAAGCACAAATTTGCAAGGCGAACTGTGTTCGCCGGGGGAAACTTGTTTCCCCTTTATTCGTCTAAATGCACGATACCGATGTAGGGCAGGTTGCGATACCGCTGGTCATAGTCCAGTCCGTAACCGACAACAAACTCATCCGGGATCTGAAAACCCGTATAATCCACTTTCACGTCCGTGACTCTCCGCTCCGGTTTATCGAGCAGCGTACAGATCGCGATGCTTGCCGGCTCTCTTTTTCCGAGCATCTCCAGCAAATAGCTCAATGTCCTTCCCGAATCCACGATGTCCTCCACCACGATGACATGCTTGTCCTTAATCGGATCGTCAAGATCCTTCACAATCTTAACAACACCGCTCGACGTCATATCCTTTCCGTAGCTTGACACCGACATAAAATCAAGCGACACGGGAAGCGTGATCCGCTTTGCAAGCTCGCAAAGGAACATACTGCCGCCTTTTAAGATACAGATCAAATGTACCTGCTTTCCCTCATAATCTTTGCTGATCTGCTCGCCGAGTTCCTGGATCCTTTTGTCCACCTCCTGCTCGGTGAGAAGCACGCTGACACTCTCAGCCATCCTCTTTTCCTCCTGACATGTATATTTCGATGATTCGTTTGGTATCTGCGGTCACTTTATAGGTCTCGCTGATGCGGTATCCCGTCACCCACAACACATGATTTTCCTCAGCGACCAGCGGTATCCGCTGCCGTTCCTCTGACGGAATCTTCTCATCGATCATGTATTTTTTAAGGCTCTTGGTACCCCCTGCCGCATTGATCGCGAGCTCATCCCCTGTTTTTCGAAAACGAACCGCGATGGGTTTCTTTATTCTATCATAATCGAACCATTTCTTACAAATGTTTTTCGGAATTGTCTGTAAGATGTCCCTGTTTTTCTCACAGGAAAACACACGAAACCGAAATGTGCGGCCTCCAAAACAAACCTCGCCGCTCTCCCCTTCCAAAAAAACAGGCGTATCCTCACAGGTTTCTTTTTTTCCGAAACAGGTTTTGTATCCCAAACATACGCCCTGATAGGTCCGCTCAGCCGTCATGCCGTACGGCAGCGCCAGCACGCGCCCGACCTGTTTGTCAAACAGCGCGCATACGCTTTTCACATGCGCGGACGTCATATCCTTCGCGGCGGGCGTAAGCTTCCCAAAGCATCGATGGAGCAGACTCCCCTGTAAATAAGGATGCAGCCGCGCAAACACATCCGCGGAAATGGTTATGCATCCGCCGCCCATTCCGTTTTCATCCGTCTTGCACGACGGATACGCCTCCTCCGTCACGCATGCCCGATACGCCTCCTCCGTCTGCGCATCCAGATACGCCGCCGCCTGTGTGAGCATGTCCGCCGTCCGGCTGATATGCTCCGTGCTGCCCTGACAAACCTCCTGCTCCGCATAGCTTAAAATATGATGGCGGATACGGTTTCTCGCATGACCGTCTTCCGCATTGGTGGAATCGGTGCGGTACGAAATGCCGCGTTCCGCGAGATACGCCTCTATTTCCTCTCTCGTCACACATAAAAGCGGACGGATCACATTGCCCTGCACGGGCTTCATCCCGCATATGCCGTGCAGTCCGCTTCCCCGAAACAATTGAAACAGCACCGTCTCCGCACGGTCATTTTTGTTATGGGCCACGGCGATCTTCGCCCTGCCTTCATAATCACGCGCATTCACCTGCGCAAACGCCCGATAGCGCAGGTAGCGCCCTGCCTCCTCCTCACCGAGACGATGCGCGGCGGCATAGGCCGGCACATCCTCCTCGATCAGTGTAAACGCGACATGATGCTCCCGGCACAGCCGTCTCACATACGCCGCATCCTCCCCTGCGTCCTTTCTGATCCCATGATCGACATGCACAACGGAAAAATCAAACGGAATCTGCTCTTTTAACGCAAGCAGCAGATAAAACAGGCATACGGAATCCGCGCCCCCCGACACACCCGCAATGATGCGGTCCTCCGGCCCGATCATATGAAATTCCGCCATAAATGCCATCATCTTATGTAGCATACCTGTCCCTCAGTATTCCCTTCTATACACATGATATTCCAATTAATGGGAAAATGTCAACATTTTGCGTAGATATGCAAAGTAACGCATTCAGCATCCCCCGTTTTCCCACAGACCGAGCACAAGTACCGTCATGTCATCGGCAATCCTGCCCTCGCTCTGGTAGATCGCCTGACGCAGAATGGCGTTTGCCATCTCACCCGGCTCCCTGACCTCCAGCCTCGCCAGCATATCCTCGAACAGTGCCTCCGCGCCCGGACGCGTAAAGCAGTCACTCACACCGTCCGAAAGCATGATCAGATATTCTCCATGCATCAGCTCACAGCGCAGCTCCGTCATCTCGAGCTGCCCGAATACACCGAGCGGCAGTCCTGCCGCATCGAGCATTTCAATCCGGTTGTCCCGCTTGATATAAGTTCCCGACGCTCCCGCCTTCATCAGGCGGCACGCTCCCGTATACCGATCCACGCAGCACGCATCCAGCGTCGATACATCCGTCTCCTGTGCGGATGAAAGCAGTGCGCCGTTGATCATCTGCGCCGCCCCGTTCTCCGAGAACCCCGATTCCAAAAACTGCTCAAACAGCTCCACGACCAGCTCGCTTGCACGGCATGCCTGTTCGCCCGAGCCCATCCCGTCCGCAAGCACGGCGGCAAAGCGCCCCTGTCCCATCTCGCAGAACGTATAATTATCCCCCGAAATACGCTCCCCTTCTTTCGCGACACGCGCCACACCCGTTAAAATATGGTAACGCGTCTCCTCCTCAAACACCACCGTCGAAAGCTCGTCGGCAAGGAGACTCGTGCTGCCCGCCGCAGGATTTAAGCGTACGCCAAGGTTTACGGACAGCAGCCCCGCAATATCGGCAACCGTATATTCCTCCTCCCCCGGCTCGGGCAGTCTGGCACGCATGGTAGCGGCAATCTCCAGCTTTCCGTTCTCATTCGTCATACAAAAGAGTCTGTGCAGACGGATTCCCCTCTTTTTTAGTTCCTTTGCAATATGATAACGCGTCCGGTCTCCCATCGGCTTCATATGATACGATTCCTGTGCAATTCCCGTCATGATGCGGGACATTTCACATAAATGGTCGGCAAGCAGCCCGCGGTTTTCCATCAGCCGTTTCTGCCATAAATACGTTTCTCTTGAGGTTTTCACATCCGTGTCCTCCTGTGCCTCTCCGATTTCCATTCCGTAAAAGCTTTTTGCAAGCCGCATAAAAGAATCCGCGTAGGTTAAAAGTTTCTTTCGTCCATACTCAGGCAACAATGTTGTCTCCTGCGTCTCCTTCTCCGACAACTGCTTTTTCATATTCCATCATACCCTTTCCATAACATGCAGACTCCGCGCCGCAGCACGGTTTGTCTGTAAGGGTATATTATAGAGGAGGCGCGGCGTATTTTTTGTCAAACCATGCCTGCGCGCTGCTTAACTTTCTGACAAAAAAAGAACGCTGCGCGTTCTTTGCGAGATTTTGCATAAAAGTGCTTTGCACTTTTTGCAAAACTCGCGTGTACAAAACTCCATAGCCCGAAATACGGCATGTAAGTACCGACGGCGTCAAAGCACCCTGCACGTAGGTATCTCTGCCTTTGCTTTCACCACATAGAAACAGACCCGAAACGCTCCGCATTTCCGGTCTGTTAGTCGTCTGCCCTGAATATGATCTCGCCCTCATATACGAGTCCGAGCTTACTCTTTGCCACTTCCTCAATATACGCATCTGTCCTGATATACTTTTCATATTCTTCAAGCTGCCGTGTTCTCTCGTGTTCCTGCTCAATCTGCTCTGCTAAATTCCGCTCACGTTCAGCATAGGTTCTCTGCTTTGCCTTGAGATCTATACTGCTGACGCTGACTACGATCAGCAGCATCACGATACACATCATCACCAAAAGCATACCGAGCCGGTTATGCCGCTTTTTACGGTATGCCGGTCTCTTTCTTGCCATACGATTTGTCTTACCTTTCCATAACCTTTCAAACTGTTTACATAATACATATGTTAACCAATTTTATGCAAACCGTCAACTACCTATCAGCTTCTTTTTTCTTTTTTGTGAAAATGTGACAGATTTTGAAATATACCCCGCGAAGCCCCAAAAACAGCATCCTGAGCGGAAATAACAGCTTCTTTATCATCCACGCCACAACATGTATGGCCTTTTTCAAAACTGTTGACATAAAACGCACAATATATGGACTGAACAGTTTTTTATAGATCTCCATACCCACGACTGCACACGCAATGCAGTACCAGCGCAGGATTCCGTCATTTTCACAATATAACACCAAAAATATAAAAATTGCACAAACGGCCCAAAACAAAAAATCCTCTACGGAAATCAAAAAACGGCTGTGCCTGACGCAGATCCTGCATACACGCAGCAGATCGTACACAAAGGTGATCAACACGCCCACGCTGATGCAATGCAGCGAAAACACCGCCTCTTTGATGATACTCTCACTCATAGCGCGCCCTTCTTCGGGATTATTTGAACAATCTGGAAAACAGGGATTCCTGCTTTTTTCCGTACGCGGGCGCATCCGAGTAAGCCAGACTGTCGATCCGGCCGTCCACATCAACCTCCCCTTTATCAAGTGTCAGCCTGCTGACATGCAGATTATTCCCCCGTATCATCAGCATTCCCTGGGAAGTCTCCAGCAGGATCTCGTGAATGTCAAACGCAAGCACATCCGTGACGCCCGTAAGCGCAATCGTCTTGCGGTTTCCTACCACCATTTTGTGAGGCATTTTTTGCATCTGGTTCAAGTCCTCCATAAAAAAGAACCTCCCTTCATTTTTTATATCCGCAAGCACAGATCGTATGAGCCATGCACCTGTTTCTATAAAAAAATATATTCGGGAGATTCCTGTTTATGCCTGATCAAATGCCTGAATCAATCGCATTTTTCCAAGGAAGCACCGATTTAATCAGCGTTTCCTTATATATATTTGAATAACCCCGACGCGTCTTCCTTTCGCACCGTCTCCTGTACGGCGAGCACCTCTACGCGGACCTCTTTATCGCCGAACCGGATCGCAATGACGTCGCCCACTTTCACCTCATAAGACGCTTTCACCGGTTTGTCGTTGACCGCAACCCTGCCCGCATCGCACGCCTCGTTTGCGACGGTCCTGCGCTTAATGAGCCGGGACACCTTGAGATATTTATCCAGCCGCATACATTCTCTCCTCCCATTTTGCCAAAAGAAAAAACGGCTAATGAAGTCCTCTCATCAGCCGTCTTCCGTTCTCAAGTCGTTTCAAAGGAACGGGTGCATTCTTATGCGTTTACCATATCCTTTAATGCCTTACCAGCCTTGAACTTCGGAGCCTTGGAAGCTGCGATCGGCATAACCGCACCGGTCTGCGGATTTCTGCCTTCTCTAGCTGCTCTCTCAGCAACCTCAAATGTACCAAAGCCTACTAACTGAATCTTATCACCCTTCTTAAGCTGAGCAGCTACAACGTCCGTGAAAGCCTTTAACGCTGCCTCTGCATCCTTCTTAGATAATCCTGCCTGTTCAGCCATAGCTGCAACTAACTCTGTCTTGTTCATTGACGAACTCCTCCTCTTACTGAGCTTTGTTTTTGATAGTATTATGACACCCCTCAGAATGCCTATACATATTTATAGCTTTTTTACCAACATTTGTCAAGGAAAAATAGTGATTTCCGTTAATAATCTATTCCGTCGCCAACAGCTCGGAAAATGAATAGGTAACGTCCTTCTTTTCGTCATCTAGCTGTATCGTATATGCGCGCGTCTGATACCCAATGCGGCGCAGCGTAATCTCATGGCTTCCGGGCACCTTCTTGAACCGTATCGGCGCAATACCGACATAAATACCGTCCACATAAACCTCCGCCTGCTCCGGTGCCGTTACCAGTACATAGAACACCGTCCCGTCATCCGCCGTCACCACTTCCGGCTCCGAAGCCTGTCCGCCATGATCCGTACCCGTACCACTGCCGTTTGCTTCGTTTCCGCCACCCGCAGCGTTCCCGCTGCCCGTGTCGTTTCCGTCACCGGAATTCTGATCGTCATCATCGTCGTCCGAATCCGCCGCTTTCTCCAACGTGATCGCCAAGCTAGCCGTCTCCTGTCCGACACTTAAATATTTCACCATCGTCTCATAGCCGTCCGCCCGGATCATCAGAAAATGCACGCCGTAGGTTAGGGACACCGGTCCGGAAATATCCACTTTCTCGCTGTCCACATAGACGGTGGCGGAGACAGGCATGACGTCAAAATAGACCTTTCCCTCCTTGACTTCCACGGCAAAATCACCGACGTCCAGCGTCTGTTCCTGATTTTTATAGACTGCAACAGACAGCGTTCCGTGTCCTGCCTCTCCCGAAACCGACACCTCATAGCTGCCTTCCGGCACGGTCAGAAGCATGTTCTCCGTGATCGGCGCGATCACTTCGGAGCCGACCTCGATCCAGCCGCCGATAAAGGACTCGTCGTTTTTGAGCCTGATATATCCGTGCCCGCGGTCAACGCTGATACTGTGTATCTCATAGTCGAAGCCGCGCAGCGTCAGTGCGTCCACACTGTTAAGATCCATCAGCTCGATCAGCTCTCCGTCGGAAAGGATCGCCAGATCATCCGCAAGCCGGTACTGCACGCCGTTTACCGTCATCGATCTTCCCGTCTCCGAAAGCGCATAGTCCGTCAGTCCCTCTTTCACAAAGGCGTCCCGCGACTGTGTAAGCGACACAAGCGTCTTGCTCCGGTAACGGAACGTGACGTCCACAAGCTCTCCCGCCTTGATCTGCGCCATCGTTAAGACCTGTCCGTTTTTGTCCGAGAGTCTGGTCGTTCCGTCATAGGCGAGCGTATACTGTCTGCCCGTCTCTAAATTCCGCAGAGAGATCGTTTTTTCTTCCGTGTTATAGCGGATGACGATCGCCGTGTCCACACTGTCATAGCCAGGTGACTGCGGCGCCGTCGCCGCAGTCACCTGCTCCTGATTACCGACCGTTACGTCCGTCTGCGTATCGGGTGTCCCCGCTCCCCGGAACGCACAGCCCATAAGCAAAAGAACACCCGCCATCCAGACCGCGGTCATCTTTATAAATTTTTGTTTTTTTCGATTCGTTTTCATGAGAACAGTATAGCACAATCCTACCCGCTTGCGCTACGCCTCAGACAGATTTTTTAGAAAGCTCTTACGCGCATCCTCCTGCCCGAGCAGACGGTCGATTTTTTCCCTGTTTTTGGCAGGAATCCATGCCTTTCCGCTGTTATAGTAATAGCTCACAACCTTGCGGAAACGCTCGGGATAGCAGAGTTTTAAGCCCAGCAGATTTTTCTCCGCATCACTGATCGGACGGACGGCGTCATACGCCTCCAAAAGCTGCCTGCCTGTATAAATGTTCCAATTATTTTTTTCCATAACTTTCCGGAAAAATAGATAAAAATCCCGGATCCGGACGTCCATGATACATTTTTCAAAATTCATCACAAACGCGCCCCCATCCGTAAACAGGATGTTATGATATTGGAAGTCCCCATGGCAGAGTACTCCCTTTTGTTCCTCCTGCCGGTAGAACGCATCCACATCCGCGCTCCGAAACAGCGTAAGCGCCTCCTCTGCCTGTTCCATAAAAAAAGGATAATGATGCAGAAGAAATACCTCAAAATCCGTCTTATCGCTCTTATTGCGCAGATGCTTCCAAATCCGTTTCAGTTCACGGTTATACCGTTCATACTCTCTCACCGGGTCAAACATACGGAACCGGTAACTGCCTGTTTCCTCCTCATCCGGCGCACAGGCTTCTTCCTGATCGGACGGTTTTTGCACAAGCGGACGGATGCTCTCTTTCGTCGGAACGGATAAATGAAGATGAAGCTGCGCAAGCTGCCTGACTGCGCGCACGCAGTCGGACGAATCGCCCACCGAGCACTCGCGCCCCTCATAATAATCTTTGACAATATAGGCGTTTCCGTCCCTGCCCCGCACAAACAGCGCACCTTCCTTCGTGCGCAGGATGCAGTCGGACAAAAAACCCGCTTCCCGCAGGTTTTGTAAAAGCGCCTCTAACACGCAGAGCTTCTCAAGCGGCCCCGTATATTCCCGAATAATCTTTAAGCCCTGCTCCGTATCGCATAACAGCGCGCTTCTTCCTTTCCAAGTCTTGAGCAGCGTCACGTCATATTGTTCCAGTATATTAACAATTCGGTCATTCACACCGGCTACCTCCACCATATCGCATATCCCAATATATGACAACATAGGTGAAAATATGTACCGATATTTTATGTTTGTGTACTCTTTTTTACACTTTCAGCCAGCAGGTATTCCTTTGTGTTGCACGCGGGATCCTCCACAACAATCTGAAGAAGCTCCTTCAAGATCGCGCCGAGCCCCGGCCCTGCCGGAATACCGATGTCGATCAGATCCCGCCCCGTCACGGCAAGATCTTTTAAGCAGACGCATTCCCGATCGCGCAGAACCTCATCGTATACCTTCCGCAGCCGCGCGAGATGCTCGCGTTTTTCTTCCCGCTTGTATGTGCTCTGCGCCGCGATATCCGCCTCTTTTACATCAAAGAGACCGGGAAACAGCGCCGCGCCGACATCCGCCATCGCGCGGCGCATCCCCCGTTTATCCGGCTCGATCTTTCTGTCATGATTCCGCACAAGCCCGGATACTTTCACGATCGTATCCGTATCAAATTTCAGGCGGCGCAGGATCTTTTTCGTCAAGTCCTCTCCGATCACGGCATGAAAGTGGAAATGATCGATGCCGTTTTCATCCGTTTCCTTTGTATACGGCTTTCCGATGTCATGAAAGCACATCGCAAGACGCAGCACGCGGTCGGCGCGCACCGCTTTCATCGCATGAAGAATATGCTCTCCCACCGAATAGCAATGATGCGGGTGATTCTGTCCCGTCCGCATGCATTCATCAAATTCAGGAAAGAACACCGCGCTTAATCCCGCCTCATACATCAGACGCAGCGCGTCTGGATTCGGCGAACACAGCAGCTTGACAAATTCCGCCTGTATCCGCTCCGCACTGACCTTTTCCAGATTTCCCGCAAGCGCTTTCATCGCCTCAAAAGTCTTTTCTTCTATTGAAAAGGACAATTGCGCACTAAAACGCACGGCGCGCATCATGCGCAGTGCGTCCTCCGTAAAGCGTGCACGTGCGTCGCCGACACAACGGATACGGCCTTCCCGTAAGTCCTCCATTCCCCCGAAGCAGTCCACAAGCCCGTCCTTCGGACGATACGCCATCGCATTGATCGTAAAATCCCTGCGGCATAAGTCCTCCCTCAGACTGCCCGTAAACGCTACGTTCTTCGGATGCCTGCCGTCCTCATATTCGCCGTCAACCCGATAGGTCGTAACCTCATATCCTGTTTTTCCCATCATGACCGTCACGGTACCGTGCTGAATCCCCGTGTCGATCGTACGGCGGAATAATTTTTTTACCTCGTTCGGCTTTGCGTTCGTGGTAATGTCCCAGTCGTCAGGCACTCTTCCCAACAGACTGTCCCGCACGCAGCCGCCGACGGCGTACGCCTCATAGCCCGCGCTTTCTAATGTCGTGATGATATTTGCAGCCTGCTGCGGCAACTCGATCTGCATGCCGTATCCTCCCACGAAATGTTGCTGTTCTCTACTGCTTCCTGACAAGGCGCAGCGTCTCGCGCGCAATGGCAAGCTCCTCGTTCGTCGGAACGACCATCATGCTCACCCGGCTCTCCGGCGTTGAGATAACGGCTTCCTCGCCTCGCAGATTATTTTTTTCATGATCAACCTTTGTACCCAAAAATCCAAGATATTCACCGATCATCTCACGCATGGAGATATTATTTTCCCCGACGCCCGCCGTAAACGCAATGACATCCACGCCGCCCATCGCCGCCGTGTACGCGCCGATATATTTTGCCACACGGTACGC
This sequence comes from uncultured Lachnospiraceae bacterium, assembly GCA_947176965.1. Lineage (GTDB taxonomy): Bacteria > Bacillota > Clostridia > Lachnospirales > Lachnospiraceae > DLAJ01. Next base: position 25,509 of record CAMWSU010000027.1, read on the forward strand.
GTATGCGTCCAGCGTCATTTTGGCGCGCTCGTCGCCTTGATCCGCCGCCGCTCCCAAATCCCTGAAATCGCTGGAGATTCCCGACATGCCGAGCACGCCGGACTTCTTATTCATCACATCGGACAGCTCCTGATAAGAAAGCTGCTCTTTTTCCCCGAGAAAACTGACGACCGCCGGATCGATGTCCCCGCAGCGTGTCCCCATGATCAGTCCCTCAAGCGGCGTTAGGCCCATGCTCGTATCCACGCTTTCCCCGTATTTGACCGCGGAAATGCTTGCTCCGTTTCCGAGGTGGCACACGATGATGCGCAGGTCTTTTCTGTCCTTTCCGAGTATCTGCGCCGCGCGCGCGGATACAAAATCATGGCTCGTTCCGTGGAACCCGTAACGGCGCACTTTATATTTTTCATAATACTCATACGGCAGTCCGTACAGATATGCCTTTTTCGGCATCGTCTGATGAAACGCCGTATCGAATACTGCTGCCTGCAATACGCCCGGCATAATCTTTTCACAGGACCGGATGCCGATCAGATTCGCCGGATTGTGCAGCGGCGCTAAGTCGGCGCACTCCTCGATCGCCTGCACGACCTCATCGGTCACGATCACGCTGCCTGCAAACTTCTCTCCGCCATGGACGATGCGGTGCCCGACCGCGCCGATCTCGTCAAGCGATGCGATCACGCCGTGTTCTTTGTCCGTCAGCGCTTCGATCACCATCTGTACCGCAACCGTATGTTCCGGCATGTCCTTTTGAATCGTCACCTTTTCTTTTCCCGCACCCTGATGCGTCAGGCAGCCGCCCTCAATGCCGATGCGCTCGCAAAGCCCCTTAGCCAGCACCTGTTCCGTATCGCTGTCGATCAACTGATATTTCAGCGACGAGCTTCCACAATTAATCACCAAAATTTTCATATCCGTTCTCCTTCATAAAAAAATAAAACAACTGATTCTATTTTACGTCAGCCTGCGTGTAATTTCCATAGTCAACTTCTCATAAAATAAGAAAACTTTACAATCCATGCCCAAATCGCTGCAAATCACACCCAAACGCAAAATAGGTTTGGAAATCACTGTGATCTGTGATATAATTAGCATAATTGGGTTATTATGTCATCAATGATTCATGAAAAAGCAGGAGTTATACCAATGGCAGATAAAACTATATACTCAGATCCGGAGCGTCCCGACTATGAGCCGGAACTGATCCGTCTCATTCAGAGCGATCTGCCCGAGGAAGAGCTTCGCGAGCAGTTAAATCGCTACCACGATAATGATATATCCAATGTGCTGGCGGCATTGACACCCTTAGAGCGCAAACGGCTCTACCACGTACTCGGCGTCGATGCGGTGTCGGACATTTTCTCTTATCTGGAAGATGACGTCGCAAAGTACATTGAGGAGCTGGACGCCGAAAAAGCGGCGGACATTATTGAGAGTATGGACGCCGATGACGCGGTTGACGTGCTCGATGAATTGGAGGACGATAAGAGCAATGAGCTGATCCGGCTCATTGACGCGCAGACCAGACGGGATATTGACCTCATTCAATCCTATGAAGAAGATGAACTCGGCAGCCACATGACGACCAATTTTGTCGTCATCCGAAACGACTTCACGATCAAGCAGGCGATGCGCTCACTTGTAGAGCAGGCGGCGGACAACGACAATATCTCCACAATTTATGTGACGGATGACAACGGTGTCTTCTGCGGCGCGATCGACCTGCCCGACCTGATCATCGCAAGGCAGAACGTGGCGCTTTCCTCCCTGATTACGACCTCTTTCCCGTATGTGTATGCGACAGAGACGGTGGACGACTGCTTAGAGCAGTTAAAAGATTACTCCGAAGATTCCATCCCGGTGCTTGACAACGACAAGCGTCTGCTCGGCATCATTACCGCGCAGGATATTGTCGAAGTCGTCGATGAGCAGATGAGCGAGGATTACGCGCGGTTTGCGGGTCTGACCGAAGAGGAAGAACTAAATGAGCCGCTCAGCGCGAGCATCAAAAAAAGAATTCCATGGCTGATCACCTTGCTGTTTTTGGGGTTGTTCGTCTCCACGGTCGCCGGCATGTTTGAACAGGTTATCGCCCAGCTGACGCTGATCGTCAGTTTTCAATCCCTCATTTTGGGAATGGCGGGAAACGTCGGTACGCAGTCGCTTGCCGTTACCATCCGCGTTCTTGTGGATGAGGAGTTAGAGCGCGGAGCGCGGCTGAAGCTTGTGTTAAAGGAACTTCGCATCGGCTTGGTAAACGGGCTTTTACTTGGCTCTTTATCCTTTACCCTGATCGGTTTCTACATCCATTTTGTCAAGGGAAGACCCCCGATGTTTTCCTTTGCGGTATCGGGCTGCATCGGTTTATCCCTGCTTGTGGCAATGATCATTTCCTCCCTGATGGGAACGATCATCCCGCTGTTTTTCCACAAGCTTCACGTGGATCCTGCCGTGGCTTCCGGTCCTCTGATCTCTACTATTAACGACCTGATCGCAGTTATCACCTACTATGGCCTGGCATGGCTGCTGCTTCTTCAGGTTCTGCATTTAGTTGAATGAACGATACGATGATGAAAAAAAAATTGGAATACGCAAAAAATGTATTAAACGGAACAGAGCAGATCACAAACAGGCAAAAATTCAGTTTCATGATTTATTCCATTGCATGTGTGCATGCTTTTTTGCTATGCATGTTTATCGCTCTGCGCATCACGCCGTTATATCTTTTTAATACGGCAAGCGTCGCTACCTATCTGCTCAGCGCACGTTTGATCAACAAGGAAAACTATCTGCCGCTATACTATATCACCTATTTTGAAATTATTCTGCATTCCTTTGTTGCCACATTATGCATCGGCTGGCAGTTCGGTTTTGCACAATATATCATTGGCGTGATTCCCGTCGGCTTCTATGTGTGCTATACACTTAATACAGCGCGGCGCAAGCTCGTCATCGCCACGCAGAATGCGATCGCTGCATCGATCTTGTTTCTTTCCTGTAAATTTCTATCTTATTATAATGAACCGTTTTACACTATCGACAACCCGGTGATCGAATTTTCTATCTATACGTTTAACTCGATCTGTACGTTTCTGTTTCTGATCTTGTTTTCGCTCATCTACGTCTTCGAGATCAAATGGACGCACGCAAAGCTGCGGCATCAAAATACGATCCTGGAGCAGCTTGCAAACACAGATCCGCTGACCGGACTTTACAACCGCCGCAGTATGCAGATGTTTATCGACCAGGCATTACAATCCAATTTGAGTTTCTCGCTCATCATGGGCGATATCGACGATTTCAAAAAGATCAATGACACTTACGGACACGATTTCGGCGACGTTGCCCTGCATGACATTGCGCAGATCGCGGTAGCGCAGGTCGGCGAGCATGGGTATGTGTGCCGATGGGGAGGCGAGGAGCTTCTCATCCTCATCAGCAACAGCACGCATGATCAGACCTATCAGATCGCCGAGAGCATCCGGCATCATGTTGAACACCATATTTTTGAATCGAGCAGCAAATGGATTCACTGTACGCTCACACTCGGCATTGCGATTTACCAGAAAGGCATGACGATCGAAGAAACGATCACACAGGCAGACAGCAATCTATACCGCGGAAAGCACGGCGGAAAAAACAGGGTTGTGATGTAACCGATACATCACGACCCTGCTCTTTATCTACAGATATATTCTCATCGCAAAAGAATCCGCGAAGCGGATTCTTTTTTAACGTATAGGAAATTTCGTAGTACCGGAAGAATCGCTATAGCGATTCTTCGAAAGAATGGCGCATCTGCGCCATTCTTTTTTAGTACGCCTTGCCCCAGTATACCATCCTCTTTGCGGGTTTCCCGCAGCAGACGCAGGTATCGGAAAGCTTCTCTTCGTCAAACGGCATACAGCGGCTCGTGACGGCCAGCTTTTCCTTGATGATGTCCTCGCATTCCTGCTCCCCGCACCACATTGCTTTCACAAAACCGCTCTTCTCCGTAAAGCACTTCTCAAACTCCTCCATCGTCACGGCTGTGTAAGTATGCTCCTCTCTGTGCCGCAGTGCAGTCTCAAACATATCCTGCTGTATCTGCGCTAAAAGAGCGGGCAGCTTCGATGCCACATCTTCCAATGCGATCGTAAGCTTTTCTCCGCTATCGCGGCGGCAGACCACGCAATGTCCCGCCTCGATATCCTTCGGACCGATCTCAATGCGGACGGGAATGCCGCGCATCTCCTGTTCCGAAAATTTCCATCCCGGACTCTTATCCGAAACATCCGTTTTCACGCGGATACCCGCTTTCCTGATCTCAGCCTCCAGCTTCGATGCCGCCTCTAACACACCGTCCTTTTGCTGCTGGATAGGAATGATCATCACCTGTGTAGGCGCAACTAACGGAGGAAGTTTTAAACCGGAATTATCTCCGTGTACCATAATGATCGCGCCGATCAAGCGGGTCGTCATACCCCATGAAGTCTGATGTACATATTGCAGCGTATTATCCTTCGCCGTGTACTGAATGCCAAACGCTTTCGCAAAGCCGTCCCCGAAGTTGTGGCTCGTTCCCGACTGTAATGCCTTTCCGTCATGCATCAGTGCCTCAATCGTATAAGTTGCCGTCGCTCCGGCAAATTTTTCTTTATCGGTTTTCCGCCCTTTAATGACCGGGATCGCAAGCACCTGCTCCACAAAGTCCGCATAGACATTGAGCATCTGAATCGTGCGCTCCTCCGCCTCCTGCGCCGTTGCATGAGCGGTGTGTCCCTCCTGCCACAAAAATTCACGGCTTCTTAAAAACGGTCTTGTCTCTTTCTCCCAGCGCACCACGGAACACCACTGATTACACAGCTGCGGCAGGTCGCGGTACGAATGCACCACATTTTTATAATAATCACAGAATAAAGTCTCCGAGGTCGGTCTGACGCACATTCTCTCCTGAAGCTGCTGTCCGCCGCCGTATGTCACCCATGCAACTTCCGGCGCAAAGCCCTCCACATGATCTTTTTCTTTTTGCAAAAGACTCTCCGGGATAAACATCGGAAGGTAAACATTTTGTACCCCCGTCTCCTTGAACCGCGCGTCTAACTGCTGCTGGATCAACTCCCAGATCGCATAGCCCGCAGGCCGAAACGCCATACAGCCCTTTACGCTCGTGTAGTCGATGAGCTCTGCTTTTTTCACCACATCGGTATACCACTGTGCGAAATCCTCCTCCATGGAAGTGATCGCTTCTACCAGCTTTTTGTCTGCCATTTTTTTACACTGCTCCTTTCTATTGTTTTTTTCATTGTTCCCTGTCTGCGATAAGCAGCTCTGCTTATCGCGCAAAAAAACCTCCGATCCCATCATAGGGACCGAAGGTTATCGGCGGTGCCACCCTGCTTGACGGTTTTTCTCCGCCCTGCTCTATATCCGTTATCGCCGGATCTACGGTGTATTTAACATACACGGCTCCAAGGCAGGTTCCCCGCCCTTCGCTTAGGAATCTCCCACCACGGAACAACCCCGTTCCTCTGATTCCCTCTCTGAAAAGCATCCGCACAGGTACTAACCCTTTTCAACGCCATACGATATATTGTGATTTTAATGTCTTTGCC
>CAMWSU010000028.1 GCA_947176965.1 uncultured Lachnospiraceae bacterium
CTGCCGCTTTGGGCATCAAACACGCTTCCGGTGCTGCCGCCTCCGCTGCCGACAAGATCAGGATCCGCACTCAAGACCTCCCGCCGGTGCTTCCTGATATAATCAATCGCCATATTGCGAGCAATTGTTGCTAAATAACCGCGGTGTCCGCGCCCCGGCTCATACCGTTCCGCCACGTCCCACAGCTTGATAAAAAACTCGCTTGTCACATCTTCCGTGTTTTCCTTATTTTGTAAAATCTCGTAAATCACGGCATAGATGAACTTGACATAGGCAAGATAAATCTCTTTGAGACCGTCCTTGTCGCCGTCGCGGATCCGAACGACCGCCTGTTCAAATTCCTGCTCTGTCACAGCTCCTCCTCCCCGCGCCTTCCATAATAGATACGAACGGCGCTTTTCTTTTTTATGGGGTTCTTTTTATTTATTTTAGAAAACTTCCGCCTGCCGATTCCCCGCCTACTCCGTCACATAATCCGCCAGCGCTAAGGCAATATTAAAATGTCCCACATCATGCTGCGTTCCCGCAAGCTCGCCTTCCTCGCACCTCATATCCCATTCCGGCGCATCGAGCAGATCGCCGCTCGTAAAAAACACATAAAAATCCAGCCCGCGAAAATCGCACACCGCCTGAAGCGCCGCGCTCTCCATCTCTACTGAGATACAGCCGTCCGCCTTGTGCTTTTCAAAATTTTTGACAGTCTCCCGATAAAAAGCATCGGTCGTCCATGTTTTTCCTTTCACATAGGGTATCCCGTTCTCCTCCATAAACGCGGCAACGATGTCCGTATTTTTAATCTTGATATAATCGGCTGCGGGCGCATAATGATAGCTTGTCCCCTCGTCGCGGTACGCCTCGGTCGGCACCATTACTTTTCCGCGTGCAATCTCCTTATTCAGGCAGCCGCTGCCGCCGAACACAATGTACTTATCCGTCTGAAGCTCCACGCGCGCATCCTCCAATAACGCAGCGCTGGCGGGCGCACCGATATAAGTCCTATAAAAAGCAAAGCGCTTCCCATGATACGTTAGCTGCCAAATCGGTGTTTCCCCACTCGCGGACCAGAGCGACCCGATCTTCTCACAGTTATAATGCTCCAGAACAAACTGCTCGATCACGTTGGAAAATGTAACGATGCAGGCGCTCACCTCCGGAGCGTCCTTTTTTCTCTGCGGATCGATGATTGCCGCCGATTGATTGTCAAAGCTGTCTGTAATCATAATTTCTTCCTCCCTCTTTACGATAAGAAAGCACCGATCAAATCAGTGTTTCCTTTATATTCTGCCATTTTCCCGCCGCTAAAAAAGAACGCTGCGCGTTCTTTCGAAGAATCGCTTTAGCGATTCTTCTGGTACTACGAAATTTCCTATGCGTTAAAAAAGAGTGCGAAGCATTCTTTCGGAGTTTCGCCGGCGCGAAACTCCTGTAGGCGTGCAATTTCCTATAAGTAGATCAAAACGGGAAGCGCGGTCTCTCCGCACCTCCCGCACAATTCTTTTCTCTCACCACATTTAAGATTCCACTTCGCGTAATCTCAGATCTGTGCAGAGAATGCCCGTAATTTGGGCATTCTCCTGTGTGAGATTTAGTACTTCTTAGCGAAGCAGCCATTGCTGCGAGTTTTAGAAGTACTTCTCACACTAAAGCTGCTTGATCCGCTCAAGTGCCTCGACCGTATTCTCATAGCTGCCGAATGCCGTCAGTCTGAAATACGTCTCGCCGCTCGGTCCGAATCCTGAGCCCGGCGTGCCGACCACATTGGCTTTCTCTAAAAGATGATCAAAGAACTGCCAGCTCGTCATGCCGTTCGGCGCTTTCAGCCAGATATACGGCGCATTCATCCCGCCGTACACAGTATAGCCCGCCTCTTTCAGACCTTCCCTGATATATGCGGCATTCTTCATATAATAGGCAACCTGCTCCTTTGTCTGTGCTTCTCCCTCGGACGTATAGATTGCCGCGCCCGCTTTCTGCACAATATAGGGTGCGCCGTTAAATTTCGTACCGTGCCGTCTCGCCCAAAGTCCGTGCACCGCCGTGCCCCCGCAGACTAAATCCTTCGGCACGACCGTGCAGCCGAGCCTGAGTCCCGTAAATCCTGCTTTTTTGGAAAAAGAACGAATCTCGATCGCGCATGTTCTCGCACCCTCGCACTCATAGATTGAATGCGGTACGTTATCCTCTGAAATATATGCTTCATACGCCGCATCATAAATAATGACTGCGCCGTTTTTATTCGCATAATCCACCCAGTCCTGCAGCCTGTCCTTCGTGATCGCCGCGCCGGTCGGGTTGTTTGGGAAACACAGATAGATCAAATCCGGCACTTCCTTCGGCAGGTCGGGCGCAAAACCGTTTTCCGCCGTGCACGGCATATACACGATATTGCTCCACTGTTCCGTCTTTTCGTCATAGGTTCCGCAGCGCCCCGCCATCACATTCGAATCCACATAGACCGGATAAACCGGATCGCACACCGCGATCTTGGCGTCCGCAGAAAAAATCTCCTGAATATTGCCGGAGTCGCTCTTTGCCCCGTCGGAAATAAAAATTTCATCTGCCGCAATGTCGCAGCCCCGCGCCTGAAAATCCTTCTTTGCGATCACGTCGCGCAAAAACGCATAGCCTAAGTCGGGCGCATACCCCTTAAACGTCGCCGCGTCCGCCTGTTCCTCCACTGCCTCATGCAGCGCCTTTATGACGACCGGGGCAAGCGGCAGCGTCACATCGCCGATTCCTAAACGGATGATCTTTTTGTCGGGATTGGCCTGCGTATAAGCGCTGACCTTCTTCCCGATCGTCGAAAACAAATAGCTTCCCGGCAGTTTTAAGTAATCTTCATTGACCTTTACCATAACGTCTCCTCCCGTTGTCGCTTCCTATAGAAAATGGGACAGCTCGATCTCCCCCGCATACACGGTATCCGCAGGTCCGGTTAAGTACATCTCCTCCGAATCCGCATCCCATTCCACATAAAGCGTTCCTCCTAACAGTGTAACAGTTACAGTGTTTTTCGTCAAACCGTTTATGATGCATGCCATCACCGCGGCGCAGCTCCCCGTTCCGCAGGCACAGGTCTCTCCGCTCCCTCTCTCCCACACACGCATGATAATGTTATGCTGATCGATCGGACACACAAACTCCACGTTCGTCCGCTCTGGAAACATCGCCGCTCGCTCGATTGCCGCTCCTTCCTCGCCAAGATCATAGGGCAGATACGATAAAAGCTGCCGCTTCGTGATGAGCGGCTCCCCTTCCACGCGCTCATGTAAGATCTTCTCGCGGTCCGTCATGATGACCGCATGGGGATTGCCCATGTTGACACAGGTCATGTTGTAATCTTTTTCACCGATCCGAACCGGCTCACACAGCATTCTTTTTTTGGAAAAAAGAACCGGAATCCGCTCACAGGAAAGCTCCGGTTTTCCCATATTGACGCGCACCGTGGAATTGCTGTCGGGGTACAGCCACACCCGGCGCACCACGCTCCCGCTGGCGATGTTCATTTCTCTTTTATCGGTCAGTCCCTGCTCATAAACATATCTGCCGACGCAGAGAATCCCGTTGCCGCACATCTCGGCATAGCTGCCGTCCGCATTGTAGATCTCCATCTCGAAATCCGCCGTGACGCCGTCTCCGATATGAATAAAGATCACGCCGTCCGCACCGATACCGAAATGCCTGTCGCACATTTTTTTTACAAGCGCACTCTTATCCTTCGGTAATCCCGCTGTCTCATGAAGATAAATATAATCATTCCCGCAGCCCTGCATTTTTACAAATCTCATACCGATTTCCGACTCCCACCTCACCGCCGCGGGAAAAAAATCACGCCCGCAGCCCCTTACTATAGCATATTCGCGCGGGATAAATCGGTTCATATGCAGTGTGCTCCGTTTTTATTCGCTTCATATGTGACATGCTGCGCTCATATATTAATTGGATATGAAAATTCTACTTGTGTCTTTATATCCCCAAAATGAACACCCTATACAGCCCATATTCTATCGTAATATGTAATATTCAAGAAGAAATAAATCATAGTTCAAAATAATAATCTCCAGTTTTTATCTTCCCTTTTTTCCTAAGAATCCAATCAAAAAATAAAGACAGGCAAATCGGTAAAACAAAATGCAATAACGCAACCGATATAATAGATCGTGCATTTATCCCCATATCCGTAAATGTAAAAATCTGACCAACAAATCCACAAGTACCCATACCCGCACCTGCCGATGTATTGGTTGTCTTCAAGATGCAGGTAGCAATTGGCGCTATAATGATAGAAGACAGAGTTGGCGGCAATAGAATCCAAGGATTTTTCAATATATTTGGAAACTGGAACATGGAAGAACCAAGTCCCATTGCCATTACTCCGCCCATCTTACAATCTCTATAACCTGTCGCGGAAAATCCAACCATCTGTGCACAGCAGCCAACAGCCGCCGCACCTGCGGATATTCCGGACAAATTCAGCATAATGCACAGTGCTGTACTGGAAAGCGGTGATGTTAGAACCAGCCCCACAATTACTGATACAATCATTCCCATGAAAAAGGGTTGCAGTTCAGTAGCTTTCATAATTACCAATCCGATTCCGCTCATCAGCAGCTTTACCGCCGGACCTATAAAAGTCGCTGTCAATCCTCCGGCAAAAAGCGTAACTCCCGGTGTAACAAGAATGTCAACATTTGTCTCCTTTGATACCGCTTTACCAAATTCTGCACCCACAATTGCGGAAACAAGTGCTGCTGCTTCACCGCCAATACTGGCTCCAAGTGCCCCCGTCACAGCACTTGTAAACATCACAAGCGGCGGCGCCTTTAATGCCCACGCAACTGCTATGCCAATAGAAGCCCCAACCTGTTTCATGGAAAAGCTCCCCAATTCAATAAAATAAGTAAAGATTTTATATTCCCCCACCAAATTTTGTCCTTGCTCCCCAATCGTCTTAAATATTAAACCAATCAGTAATGAAGCAAATACCGCCTGAGCCATTTGGGACAACGCATCAATACCGTACCGCTTGGGCGAGATAACAATATCCTTCTTTTCTTTTGCTTATGGAACAGAACAAATCCTGCCCAACTTTATTGTAAGCAGCAAAGCAAAAGAAACCTTAATTTATCCCGAGTCTTTTTCCCTTTTGAAAGCATCTTATGACTATTACATCGAAGGAAATAATCAGGAATTTTATGAGATCCGTTATATATTAGACGGAGAAGGTTACTTAAAATATAATGGACGAAGTTATCTGCTTAAAAAGGGAGATGGCCGCCTGATCGATTGTCGTCAAAAATATTATTATCAGACCAGCAGCTATAACTGGGTCAGCACATGCCTCGATTTCAACGGCGCACCCGCGGCCCCGCTTGTTCAAGCCTACTTACTGTCCGGCAATGTGAAATTTTCTGATGCTATGTTCTCAAACTTCGAACCTTTACAAATGCACCTATTACAATGCACACAAAAAATTTCCTCATATATGGAATATGAGGTCTCCTGCACATTTTATATGCTTCTGACAAACCTTTTGATTGCCCAGAGCAAAACTCGCAATACTTCTGAAGTTATTGAAAAAATAGTTTCATACATACAGGCAAATTACATGAAAAACCTTACTGCGGATGAATTATCTCATCATTTCGGTCTAAGCCGAACGCATATGACTCGATGCTTTAAAGAGTATACCGGTTTTGCACCACATGAGTACATAACACAGCTACGCATCTACAATGCCAAATATCTTCTGAAAGCAACGGATTTATCTATTGAAGATATCAGCCGCCAGACAGGATTTTCTGATTCTGTCTACTTCATTCAAGTATTTAAAAAAAATAGAAGGCATAACACCTTCAAAATTTAGAAAAATGTAAAGTCTTCAAAGCCAGTGTAGTTGAAACTACACGATTGACATTGCGGAGACTCGAACTTACCGATGCGGAAATGATGTTTCGTAATTGGACAGGTGATGATAAAGTCACACGTTTTTTTGCGGTGGGATGCACATAAAACAATAGATGATACAAAGAACATGATTCAACAATGGGTTAATAACTATCAGTATGATTCCACTTATTACTGGGGAATGTACCTAAAAAATGGTGAAATGATTGGCTCGATTGGTATCACGATCATCTCAGAATATGATTTCAAAGGTGAATTAGGTTACAAGATTGGCAGCCGTTAGTGGAATCAAGACGGATTCCATGATTGTACTTTATACGGAATCATAAGAAATGAATGGGAGCAAACATACTAAGTATCTTGTTTGTGAAATAAGGGATTATATCTATTCCGACTTAATAGGCGGCCATCCAGTGGAATAACTGCCCATTTTTGTGAGCAAAGAATTTTGTTACATCCTGTTGTTTCATATATTAGAATTTTGTTACAAATAATTTGTCAAAACATTGGAATTATGTTACAATCACCTATATGTTGCATCTTGACACAAGGGAGGCGGCGGCATGCTTCGGCGAAAAGCATACGAATACTTTTTAGATTGGAAAAAACAGCGAAAAAAAAAGGCTCTGTGCGTCACCGGCGCGCGTCAGATCGGCAAGACTACGCTGATCCGGGCATTTGGCCGTGAAAACTATGAACACTTTGTCGAAATCAATTTTATTACTGACAGGGATGCCACCGCCATCTTCTCCGGCAGTCTGGACGCCGACACCATCATCACTAACCTCAGCGCCTATGCCCGAAAACCCATGGAGCCAAACCGGACGCTGATCCTGTTGGATGAAGTACAGGAGTGTCCTGAGGCCCGCACTGCCATCAAATTTCTGGTAGAAGATGGACGATTTGATTATATTGAATCCGGCTCCCTCATGGGGGTACGCCACAAAGAGGTCGCCTCCTATCCGGTCGGTTTTGAAGAATTGTATCGAATGTACCCCATGGACTTTGAAGAATTTCTGTGGGCTAACGGTGTTCAACCATCCACGGTGGACTATTTACACAAAAGCTTTGACACATTGATGCCGATCTCTCCTTCCGTTCATGAGACAATGAAAAAACTATTCCTCAGCTACATCGTGGTGGGCGGTATGCCGGAAGTCGTCCAACTCTATGTAGACACCCACGATGTGGCCAAGGTAGCGGCTCTCCAGACCGATATTTTGGAATTATACCGCATGGATATCTCCAAGTACGCTCATGGGAATGACAAACTGAAGATCAGAGCCATTTTTGATAGTATCCCTTCCCAGCTCAACGCCAAGAATCGCCGGTTTATCCTTACCGACGTGGACACCAACGGTCGGCAGCTGCGGTATGCCAACAGCTTCGAATGGCTGGCGGATGCCGGAGTAGCCCTACCTTGCTATAACGTGTCTGAGCCTCGGGCTCCACTGATATTGAATGAAAAACACAGCCTTTTCAAGCTATTCATGGGCGACGTTGGGCTGCTGTGCGCCGCCTGTATGGAGAACGTTCAATTTTCTATTTTGCAGGGCGACTTAGAGATTAATATGGGCAGTATCTTGGAGAATGTCATCGCCCAGCAGTTGAAAAGTGCCGGACTGTCCCTGCATTTTTTCGATGCCAAAAAATATGGCGAGTTGGACTTTGTCGTTCAGAATGGCCTGCATATTGAACTGGTGGAGGTGAAATCCGGAAAGGACTACAAAAAGCACGCTGCTCTGGATAAAGTGCGTCAGGTCGGCGTATGGCGTGCCGAACGTTCCTATGTGTTTTGCCAAGGGAACATTGAGGAAGATGACGGCGTGATCTATCTGCCTTGGTATGAGATTATGTTTCTTAAGCCAAATCGACTTCCGGAGTCCCTAAAATTCGAGGTGGATCTCAGTTCCCTGCCCTAAACGGGAGTTGTCAGCTTGTGTCCATGTGCTGTTTCCTTTTTGTCCCTTTTGCCTTTGCTGCCTTTGACGTTATCGACAGACGTTGCCCCTGCTACGAAGCGGAACATACTTCAACTGATTGATTGTTCAGCCCTTCGCTCCATCCCCATTACAGGAACTTCCTCGTTGCCTAAGCGTGCTCCATCCTGTCGATATTGTCTTAAAGTCGGGACAACCAGTAATAACCGCTTAGTCGTGGGACCGCACAAATCGAGAAACCCCGTCCTGTTTTTCCAAGCGGATCATCGTTGCATTTTCCTTTAGCACATCAGGAATCTCATGCGTGATCACAATTACGATGCTCTCATTATAACTGTTGCTAATGATATTCGCCAGTGCTGCTTTAGATCCCATGTCAATCTCTGCAAAGGGCTCGTCCAGGATAAGCACATCAAAAGATTGCCCCATAATGAAAGAAAAAAGTATTTTTTTCTTCTCCCCTCCGGACAGTGAACTAATAACACTCTCTTCTGTGTCCTGATTTTGTTTCATCTCGTTTATCAACTCCAATACCCCCAGTTGAGAGGCAACTTCTTCTGAAAAATGCGACTTGCTGTCAATCAAAATATCTATGATACTTTCATCAAACAACTGAATGTTTTGAGGCAATACTTTTATAACGATTCCATCTGTATTGATATTCTTATCCCCCGTCAACATTTTTGTCAAAAGTCGGATAAACGTTGATTTTCCAACGCCATTTTCTCCGACAATCAAATAACAATTATTTTTCTTAAATTCAATATCAAACAGAAAATGCTGTTTGCTGTCCGGATAGGTATATGTAATATGAGCAAGATTGATGCTGCTTACGCTGTTAATTAAGTCTTTTTCAGGAGCATTCTCATGTTTCATAAAATCTTCCAAAGACTCAATCGTGTCAATTTGCTCAAGAGCAGCGTCGAACGTTGCCTTATTCGCCTTTAATCTTATAAAGCCATTGAAGCTTCCACTGATTGCTTCCTTCATAGCAACAAATGCGATATAGGATCCGATAGATCCTTCTCCATTTCTTATTAGAAAATAAAACATTATGATAACAGCAATACTTAAAATTGCATCAGAAAGTTCCAATAGCATAGAGATATGAATGGCATTTACTTTTGCCATTTTTACATTCGCCTGAGCAAATTCATTGCTCGCTCTGTCATGTTTTTTTTGTGAATTTGAAACAAGAAACAGTAGGCGGACATTCTCATAGGCATGATACAACGCGGACAGCACCGAAAAATATCTGCTCCGTGCCTGATAATTTTCCTTTTGTACCTTATTTTGCAACATGCTGCCACGATGCATGATCATATAATTTAAGAACAATTGTATCAGCAAAATCAGTATCAGCCACAAGGAAATACTTGAGATATAAACAGTACCCAAAATGATGCCTATAGGATATACGATCAAGGTCTCTATGAAGCAATACGCGGCATCATTGATGTCCTCAACACATGCGGTCATCACAGTTTCCATATCTCCATAAGAATTCCGATTAAATTCTACATAATTTTTCTCAAACATAATTTGAAAAAAATCTTTTCTAAATCGATCGCCAATCACTTCGCTATGCTTTATCGCAATAAAACGTTCCACATTTGCCGAAAGCACAGAAATCAGCAAAATCACAGCATACGCTATAACAATTCCATAGGATATTGTCGGCTGTTTTGCTGCCAATAAACCATCGACGATTTTTTCAGTACAGATTGGTACTACATACATAAAAATCGTGTTGCCAAGCACCATAAAAAACATCAAGAACGTCAACAATTTAGCATAGGAAAATAGTTTTAGGACAAACCTAATCGCAGTTTTGTACGTTATCTTAGCATTCATTAATAATAAAACATCCTCTCAAATAATTTATTGTATTTTGAATTGCAAAAACATTGTCTTCTGTCCGCTCTATTTCCAGGCATTCCATGATATCATTTAACGAAAACGGCTTTCTTTGCTGTGTGAAATCATACATTACTTTTAGCATCTCTAAACCATCTTTATTGCACTCAAACACTTCAATCCCATCCATGATCAAGGTATTATCCTCTACCTTAACCAATTCATTCAAAAGATACTGTGCCATCTCAATTACCTCTTGCAGCTGCTTGCTATTTTTTCAGCTACCTTATCCTCTAAATATAAATCTTCAAAAATAAATTCTTCAGGCGATTTAAGAATATTCTCTTCATATGTTTCCTTTAATGTTGTGAGCAGTGCAATATGCTTGTCCGAGGCATAATATCTACTAATTACATTGAATAGCCCTTCATCAATATGACCAATCTTCCAAAATTCATTGCTATGAAATGGATGAATCTGAATAATATTTCCCGCAGTATCAATTCCGAACGACTTAGGCCATGGCGTAGTATTAGAATGACACGTCTTTCCCCATTTCAATCCAAACTTACATCCATGCTCTCGTAATTCAGACTTAAATGTTCCATATCCAGTGATATTGATATCTGCAACATATTTGCCACAGTAATGTAATAACTTTTCGAACAATTCCTGCTTTTCAGAATCATCTAATATTAAATTATCTTCCTGCATAGCCAAAGCATTTCCTTCTGGTTTTACAACTTGAAATCTAATGCTTCTGATCTTTCTATTTATACAATATTTAATTATTTCCTCTATATAGTCTTTATTTATTCTTGAAACAGAACAGACTACACCAAACCGAACTTTACTTTTCAACAACCGTTCAATTGCGTACTCCAGCTTATTAAAAGAAATATCATTTCTCCTGTAGTAATTATGTATTTCATTAACGCCATCCATGCTTAATGATAAATCAATATGGTTTTCCTCCAACAATTCTACTGAATCATCTGATATATAAAAGCCATTTGAAACACATCCAACTGAAACATTCAAGTCTCTAAACAAAGAAAAAATTTCTCCAATATCTTTCCTCATGAATATTTCGCCGCCACTCAAATTGACAACCCTCTTTTTATTCTGGCTATGTAATACGAAAAATTCATCGCTCACTATCCTTCGTATCGTATCAATGCCCATCTCCCCATCTTTATTATCCAAAAAACAATGAATGCAGTTTAAGTTGCACTTTTTAGTCAGAAGTATATCTAACTCGATATCATCTATCCATCTTTCGTAAATATCATGCAAATCACTTATCATTCTTGTTTTTTCCATATTTTATATACCTTCCATGTATCCGATAGTTGCCTTATAATCTTCTATCACTCTTTTTAATATTTTTAGGAGACGCATATTTTCTTCGGAACTAAGCTGTTCAATATCGAATCGTTTCTTCACTTCATCAACAGTAAAAATATTATAAAGTAAAACTGCATTTTCCACGTCATATCTTACGATATTGCTAAAAAGATACACTTGTTTTTCCTCAATACAGTCTATCTCTTTCCCCAACAACTTACCCAATATAGCGCTTTTAGGACACATACATCCAAAATGACCTGAGCCGGCATACTCCATAACGATTTTGCCCAAATCTTTTCCTATGAGTTCATTAAGAAAACTATATGTTGTTGTTCGAAGTGAAGTACATCCAAAACACCGGAATTTCGCTTTCTGTAGGATAGTTCCCTCCATCAGCGCCGTAACCTCTATTCCATTTCCATCCTCAATACTGCCAATAAAAAAACGTGTATTATAATCTTCAAGCTTGCCATATAATTCTCTGCTCATATTCTAAATTGCCCCTTTGCCATAGCTTGAGTTACTATATTATTTGATGCTTAAAATGCAACCTGATGCTTATGCTTAATAGTACCGGCTGCCTGATGATGTCCCTTCAAAATCTCTGCCCCCACAGGCAACTTTGCAAGACTTTGTGCTTTCGCGGTATTCTTAACAGTAAAACTAGGCTTAAAAACGACTTTTTTCATTATTTGTCTCCTTCCTATCAGCACTGAACTATAACAAAGGGGTATTTAAGTAAGAACAATGCGGTCTATTGCTACATTTCTACAATCATCTTAAGCAAATGCAGTACTCGCCTTATATTGACCCACGTTTTTAATCGTATGATACCATACTTTATATTTTATGTCCATACTATATTTATAAATTTATACCCCACTTTTTATTCTCACTCGCCTTTTTCATGAAAAAACAGCCTTACAAAAATCCAGCAGACATAATCTCCCCACCATGAAGAATCGGTTGCAACACTCCTGCCCGCCATGCTATAATTTGCGTGAAGTGCCGGTTCCGGGGAGGAGAACCGAATTTCGGTTCGGTCAGCATCTACTGCAAACACATGAGAATTCGATAGAATGCTTGACCGCCGGCGCTTTTCTAATTCCCGGTTCATGTGCGGCTGCACTGATACCATTCACCAGATTACAAACGGAGGCATACTCATATGAAAAAATTTTTAAGTGAATTTAAGGAATTTATCTCGAAGGGCAATGTCATGACAATGGCTGTCGGTATCATCATGGGCAGTACCTTTACGGCAATCATCAACTCTCTTGTCAATGACATCATCACACCGATCATCGGCATGATCATCGGCGGCATCGATTTTTCCGGCATCTGCTTAACGGTCGGCAGCGCCAGCATCACGCTCGGCGTGTTTATTCAGGCAGTCATCAATTTCCTGCTCACCGCCCTGATCTTATTCCTCGTCGTAAAGACCTTTAACCGGTTCGAGCGCAAAAAAGAAGAAGAACCCGAAAAAGCGCCGGAACCTTCCGCGGAGGAAAAGCTCCTTACAGAAATTCGAGATCTGCTCAAAAATAAATAGAAAAGCAATTGCCTCACAAATAAGAGCTGCCGCACTGCGAATTTTCATTCGTTCATGCGGCAGCTTTTTTATTTCCCACGAAATCCGTCCTCGAAACGCTCTCCTCGAAATAGGATTTCTTTTTTTAGCGGTATTGCCGGAAATGCCTCATATCCGACGCGGTCACCGCTCACCGGATAATAAAAACGCACATCGTTCACCTCAAAACTGTCCAGTTCATAAGTCCCGTAATCCTGCTGGGCGATATAGTACGGCTCATCTGACACACTCCATGCGTATCTTGCGAGCGTCAACGCCTTGACTGCCACAAACGCAAGTATCAGCACGCCGCATAGCCGCTGCGCCGCCGCGGGGATTTTGACCCTCCGATAAAGAATGCCCACCGTCAGCATAATGACAAGCAGCACATACGCATAGCCGTACCGCAAAAGCGGCGCGGAAAACAACCAGAATCCGAAAGACAGAACCATGCAGGCAAGCACTAACAATTCATCCCAGTCCCGCACCCTGTTTTTGCCCTTTCCGTACCGGATAAACGCTGATGCCAAAAGCCCGGCAAATACCGCCGCGCACACAAAATCAGCTAATAGAAACAACTTTCCGAGCGTCGGCAGCATGGTGGAAAACCAATGCGGAAACCATTCCGTGACCGGCACGGAAACAAGCGCCGCATCATTTAATCCGCGCCCCCATGTCTTGATCTCCGCCGCATCGCGCATCGCTGCCTCGACCGGAATCTTCCAGTCCACGGTAAGCACATCAAGCGCCGGAAACGGATAGAGCAGATAACCCGATATGAGCGCCGTTCTGATCATCCACGGCGCAAGGACGAGCACTCCCATCGCAATATAAACAGCAATATCCTTCCCCTTTTTCTCTTTGATCAGACTGATTGCGGGTTTTAAGACAAGCAGCAGGATGCACCCCGCCGTGAGTTTTAATGTAACGGCATAGACGCCCGCCACACACAGAAGTCCGTAAGGAGCGATCTGTTTCTCTTTTTGCTCGAGGTGCACAAGCCATCGGATGATGATGAAAAAGACCACGCACATGACCGCATAATCTGATGCGGGCGCGACAATATCGCGGTAGAGGATCGTCAGGTAGTAAAATGCGCCCAGACGCGCAAAATCGGAAAGACAAAACATCCGTTCACTCCCGATCGAGCCAAAGCCTTTCTGCAGAAGTTTTCGTTCGCCGCCTGCCGTCCGAATCCGCTTCATCCGAAACGCTTTCAACACCTCCACACTCAGGAGCAGCGCAAAAAATCCGTTGACGGCATGAAGCGACTGACCGCCTAAAAACTTCATACTATAAAGCGCCGACAGTGCAAAAAACGAACTGTTATAGGCAAAGCGGACATGAATGTTCCCAAGCCCCGGCACCACGCCGTACTCCTCGATCCACCGGATGCTCTGGGCGTGATACAGATCGGAATCATAATGCATATAGCCTCTGGACGTACAGTACGCCCAGATCAGGACGAGCATAAACACCACGGCGCCGTGCGCTCTGCCGCTTCTCTTTATGCTTTGTGTGAGCGCGCTTTTGATTGTTTTTCTCCACACAAGCGCGATCACAATGCAGGCGGCAAGCAGGATTCCGTTTGCAAGCGCGCCGACGCCCCCAAACAGGCTGAACACCTGCGCGTATACGGTTGCCCAGATCAGACCGTAAAACACGGTCTCCGACGTGCTTTTCACTTCCCATCCGAACCACCGCTTAACAATTCCTGAAAACGCCGTCCCAAGCAAAAATGAGGTGACAGACACATAAATCCAGTTGATGAGTACAAACAGCATTCTAACCTCCGATACAGAAACAGACACCCATACTTTTTTATCCAGAATTATATCCTATTCACTTGGAATTCTAACACACTCGTGCCATGATTCCAATCTATTTCGTGAGATTATGCTGCTGTAATCAAAGTCTCATATTTTAACCTAAATCAAGCCGTTTTCCCAGCAAAAAAAGAAGCTCTTCCTTCTTTCATAGAAAAAGCTTCTTTGATATTGCGTACTATATCTCCGTTTTACAGAGAATCATTTCATGATTTAATTCACACCCTCAAAAATCTCACCCAGTGTCATTTTAATATGCGGGAACGCTTTCAGACAAATCTCCGTGTCAGCATTATAGTACGCTTCTTCCTTATTCTCCTGAAGCATATAACTCTGATCCAAAACGTATCTTCCATTGTCCAAATAATATATTTCCACAGAACCTTGTGGTGAAATAATCCAGTACTCTTCCACGCCGGCTTTTTCGTAGATATCCTTCTTTTCCGTTCTATCTCGCTTGACTGTGGAAGGACTCAAGGTTTCAGCAATAAACTTGGGAACACCACTGTATGATCCGCCTCTCAAATGTTTTCGGTCACATATGATCATGATATCCGGGCACAAATAATCATCATTTTCCTCCGGGTGGTATTGATAATCCAGATTTTCAATTGATACTAGGCATAAACTGTTTTTCAGACCCTGTTTTATAATTGTATAGATATTGCCATTAACAATACCGTGATGAAAACTTGGTGAAGGCGACATATTAAAAATGATTCCATTGATTTTTTCATCCTTTTTCATTTCGGACTCTGCCAATCCCATACAATCACATCCTTCCTGTTATGTGAATTATAGCATACAGTGATAAGTAAGGGAAGAAATAAATCCACCCATCTAAAAACAGAAAAATGTCACCGACGTATCATAGTCCTGAAGAATCAGATAGCCGCTAAATCCCGTCCCGCAAATTCTTCTTCGCCGGATTATCCAGCAGCGTGCCGTCCTCCTGAAACCGCGACCCATGACAGGAACAGTCCCATGTGTGTTCCTCCGGGTTCCATTTTAGCGCGCATCCTAAATGCGGACACCGCTTTTTAGAAAAGTGGATGAGATTTGCCAGATATTCGCATGCATTCACGGCTAACTGCGGCTTTAACATATTTCTTGAAGGACAGAATACTTCCTGACAGGAAGGAACCTTCCCCGTAACCAGTTCAGACAGCATCATCGCCGCAGTCATAGAAGAAGTCATCCCCCACTTGCAAAATCCTGTTGCCACCAAATAGTCCGGCATTCCTTTAGAATACACGCCAATATAAGGAATCTGATCCAAGGTCATACAGTCCTGTGCTGCCCATGCATATTTCTCAGCAGCGCCCGGATAATGCTCCTTTGCAAAATTCCTCAATTCCTGCCACTTTCCTCCGTCCTTCCCCGTCCTGTGCGAGCCGCCGCCAAGCAAAAGCAGATCCTGATAATTACGAAACGAGTATCCGCCTTTTGCTTCGTCCAAATACATGCCGTGTATCGGTGCCGCCCCCGCAAGTGCTAGGACATACGAGCGCTCCTGATACATTTTCATAAAGTACATGCCGTGCTTATTATCGCTCGGAAAATGCGTTGCAAAAATGACTTTTTCAAATGTAATATCCCCCTTCTCCGTAAATGCGGTATGATCCTTGACCGCAGTCACAAACGTATTCTCATAAATCGCAAGTCCCTTTGCAATCTGTGCAATAAATTTCAGTGGATGAAACTGTGCCTGGTGCGCAAACGCAACGGCACCCGCCGTCCGAAACGGCAGCTCCGGCACCTCAACGATCTTTGCTTCATATCCGATCTGATGCAGCGCTTCTGCTTCCTCTTCCAGCTTCTCAGGAGCATCCTTCGAATAAATATACGATGTTTTCTCCTCAAAATCACAGTCAATCTCACGGCAAATCTGACCATACTTTTCCACGGCTCTTAAGTTTGCCGCAAGATACATTCCTGCCCTTTCCGGTCCCTCATGTTTTAACAGCTTCCCATAGATCAGTCCGTGCTGTGCCGTTATTTTTGCGGTCGTATTTTTTGTCACACCGGAACAGATCCTGCGCCCTTCCACAAGCATATAATCCACGCCTTTTTCCTGTAGGAAATAGGCGCACAAAATCCCTGCCATGCCTCCGCCGATGATCAGCACGTCCGTCTTTTTACTTTCCTGTAACGCTTCAAAATGCGGTAGCTGAACTGCCTTAGACCAAAGTGAATTCATATCATCCATTCCTTTCTTACGGAAACACAGATGACGTGTTTTCCGTGCGCATCCACCGGAGATTCTAAGGAAACGCTGATTTATCAGTGTTTCTTTAGATAGCATCTGCCGCAGCATAAAATTTATTCTTTTCCCACCCTATATTCACCTATCACTCCGATTTCTATCAAGATGCTTGACAAATATATCGGGTGGTGATATATTAATACTACGATATATCGATCGACGATATATTAACTTTTTGTAAGGTACGACAGTTACAGGAAAAGATTGGTTGACACCAAGAATTGATAAGTAACAGTCGTTGAGATTGGTGAAGGAGGGCTTGAAATGGGCAGCTATAATCGGTTTGAAGTCGTATTCAAAGAGGATCATGCACTGATCAAAGGCTTAAAGATGGTACTCGTTGATAAGGAAACAGGGGTAAATTACCTTTTTGTTCAGTCGGGATATGCAGGAGGATTGACTCCTTTATTAGATGCTGACGGAAAACCCGTTATCACTCGATAGATGGTGAAAATGGACAATTGTGAAACGCAATTATTCATAAATGTTGAAATATGGAAGGGAGGGAGACTTTCATGAAAGAGAAAGAACAATTTTCCCATTATTGTTATTTGTTTGCGTCATTTTGCTTTTTTATCGCCGCTGTCATCAATCTATTTAACAATAACACACAATATTTGTCTGTGATACAGTTTTTCTTAGTGGCGGTATTCTTCATTCTCAGTAAAAGGAATGACGAAAATTAAAAACATAACAAACTATTTGGAAAAGAGGAAATGATGCGACATGGAAAAAAACATACCGCTTACGGAATCCCTCTTTTATATCCTGTTGGCAGTCCGTAAGCCCAATCACGGCTACGGCATCATACAGGAGGTTTCCGCACTGACCGACGGCAGGGTCGTTCTTGGCGCCGGCACACTTTACGGTGCTATACAGGCGCTTGTCAAAAAGCAATGGATCACCATGTACAGCGAGGATACCGACTCACGCAAAAAAAAGGAATATCTCATCACCAAAGCGGGGGCAGAAGCGTTCCGGGCGGAAAAAGCCCGTCTGGAAGAGCTGCTGCAAAACGCGGCACTGATGGAAGAAAATAGATTTTGAGGAGGCATCGGCATGATCAAATTCAGACTATGCTATCATAAAGACGACGACATCGCATGGTTAAATCAGCTTGCGCAGGAGGGATATGCCATGACCGGATTTTTCGCGGGTTTTTGGCATTTTGACACCTGTACTCCCGGAGAATATGAATACCAGATCGATCTGAGCGACAGCTTTTTCGGTGTCAGCAATGATTATTTGGAGCTGATGCGGGATACGGGTATTGAATATCTGGGCAAATTCGGTTTTTGGATCTTTCTTCGCAAGAAAAAATCAGATGAGCCGTTTCTTCTGTACAGCGACGTGGAATCCAAGCTTGCGCATTATCAAAAGATCCGCTTCCTGTTTAAGATTGCAGCCATTGTCGAGCTGATCTGCTTTTTACTGGAAACACTTGCGGCCGCAAAAGGCATCCGCCTTGCATATTACGTTCTTCCCGTAATCCTGATCATCATTCTTGCAATGCTGAGCACGATCACGCGGACAGACGCCATCATCGCCACCCTGAAGGAGCAAAACGGTGAACCCGCAGATCCCCGGCGGCGCGGTGCGGATCCGGTACTGCTGACCGGGCTTTTCACGAATTGTGTTGCTCTTTTGATCAAAGATACGGTTCCGTTCAGCCTTATGTTACAGATTGCGGCATTGTTCCTTATGCTCGTCGGAATCTATCGATCTCGCCAGATATTCCGGCCATGGGATGATTAACGGGCTTATTGCGCCTGGGGATCATACCATCGCTCTGTCTGTTCTGCATACCAGAGACAGCGCCGTTCTTCGACGGGTACATCCTCATTTAACATAACGCCCTTTTCCCGAAAAAGTTGTTCCAGTGTGACGAAGCGGTAGCCCATTTTGCGCAGCCGCGGAATGATTAGCCGGAGCGCCTCCACGGTCTGATGATTGCCCTCCATATCATGCAGCAAAATGACCGCGCCGTCCCTTACATTCTCTTGTATCCGGTCGGCGCGTTCCTCCGCGCTGACGGAATCGTTCCAGTCTTCGCAGTCAACCCCCGCGATAAAAGTCAGCGGGATCTGCCGATACATCTCATCCGAAACGGCAATGTACGGCGGTCTGAAAAAAATCGGCTCCCTGCCCGTTAAACGCACGATTTCCCGTGTCGTTCTTGCAACTTCCTCCCGCATCTGCTCTGCGGAAAGCTCCGGCATGGCAGAGTGACTCCACGAATGATTCTCTATCTCACAGCCAAGCTCTAAGGCGTGCTTCACGGATTTTTCTGTCTGTTCGTTGATATTCTGTCCGATGAGAAAGAACGTTCCTACCTCATGAAATTCCTCCAAAACCGATAACACTTCCATGGTCGTGCCCGCACTCGGCCCATCATCAAACGTCAACGCCGCCAGTTTTTCCGCGGCATCCGCATCCTCTTTCGGCAGAAGCGCAAAAAACCAAATGACGATCGGCAGTGCCGTCAGAAATGCCAGTACGTCCGCAATCGGCTGCGCTGCCTGCACGCCGAACAAGCCCTGATAGTGCACAAGGATCAGCAGCACCGGAATAAAGTAAAGTCCGCTCCGAAGCAGCGCCGTAAACGCCGCCAGCAGTTTCTTTCCGGTACTTTGCAGCAGCATATTGGTCATGACCATCAACGGCTGAAAAAACAACGCCCCACACTGAAGACGCAGCGCAAGCGTACCAATCTCTACAACCCTGTCATCATTCCGGAATACCCGCACCGCCCAAGGCGCTGTGAGCAAACCGACAAGCGCAAAGCTCCCCAGCATGACAGTAGCAAGTGCCAGCGTAAAACCATATGCTTTGCGCACCCTTTTGTACTTGCCCGCCCCGTAATTAAAGCCGCACACCGGCTGAAAGCCCTGACCGACGCCCAAGCCCACCGCAAAGATCAGCATCGTAATGCGGCTGACAATGCTCATTGCTGCAACCGCGGGATCTCCGTATTCTTTCGCACAATGATTTAAGAGCATCGTGGCGATACTGCTCATTCCCTGCCGCAGCATCGCAGGCAGTCCGGTCGCGAGCAGATTCCCCAGCAGGGACATATCGCGCGTCACACTTCTGATCGACAGACGACTCTGCGTCTTGCCGCTTAAAAACATAAACAGCAGAATGCAGAAGCTGATGCACTGGGACAGCGCCGTCGCAAGTCCCGCTCCCGCAATTCCCATATCAAACACGAACATAAACAGCGGATCGCAGCCCATATTCAGGATTGCCCCTGCCATCAGTCCGCACATCGCATAGGCTGCCTTGCCCTCGAAGCGCAGAATATTGTTCATCACAAAGCTTGCGACCATAAACGGACTGGCCAGAAGAATGTACCACACATACTGCCTCGCATACGGCAGGATCGTATCGGTACTTCCGAGCATTTTCAGCATCGGATCCAAAAAGCACAGCCCTAGGATCTCGATCAACACGCCGCTAAAAAGCGCAAGAAAAAAGCTTGTCGATGCATACACGCCGGCGGAGGACGCGTCCTTTTTTCCGAGCCGTCTGGAGATCAGGCTGCCCGCGCCCTGTCCGAGCATAAAGCCCACCGCCTGAAGGATCGCCATAAAGCCGAACACGATACCGGTCGCGCCGGATGCGCTTGTTCCCAGCTTTCCCACAAAAAAAGTATCTACCATATTATAGACATGCGTCACAAGCATACTGATCGTCGTCGGAATCCCAAGCTTCACGACCAGCTTAGGGATCGGCGTCTTCGTCATTCTTTCATATTGCGTTACGGATTCACTTTTGTTTACCGTCTGCTCCATTTTCCTCTCACCCTGCTCCATTCTAATTTAAGTGCACCGCAATCACCATCTGTGCCGTCTCCACCAGATTCGTCCCGCTGTCCATGCTGCATTTCTGGATATAACGGTGCGCTTCCTCCTCCGTCATATGATTCCGCGTCATCAAAAGCTCCTTCGCCTCCCGGATGATCTGCCGCTCCTCCTCGCTTCTTCCCTTTGCCCTGCCGCCTGCTTTTTTCCGCCTGCGCAGGATTCCCCGCGTCATCATCTGAAGCGTATCCAAAAGCTCATGCACCTTCAGCGGCATGGAAAGACATACGATGCCCTGCTCCTGTTTTGCCGATAGTGCATCCTTGGATGCCAGAAGCAGCATCTGAAACCCCGGCGGCATATCGGCGCTTACATCGGAATACATCATATCGACCATCCGATAGCCGCTGATCACGATACCGTCGTCAAATTCGTGCATCAGGCTGACCGCTTTTGCGCCGCTGCTGCACGCAAACACATTGGCATACCCGTTTTTCATCAGGATGCGTCTGACACTGTCGGCATCCTGCGATTTCGGCATGACCACGATAATCTGAATCACACGCATCCCCCCTGTCGTTTCCTGTCAGACATTCGGACATGCGCTTAATACCGGTCAAGATACTGATCGATCTCCCATCCGGTGATTTGCGTACAATACGCCTGCCACTCTTTCTTTTTTGCTTCCAGATATTTCCCACTGATATGGCTGCCGAGCGTTTCGCATAAAAAAGTATCCTGCTCTAAGCACTTCACCGCCTCGATCAATGAAGACGGAAGCGCCTCCGCCTGCGTTTTGCTTCCGTCTTCACGCACCTCATGAGAAACGCTGTCCGCGCTTGGGGGCGGCATGATCTTTTTTTCAATTCCCTCTAAGCCTGCCGCCAGGCACAGTGCCAGCAGCAGATACGGATTGGCGGTCGGATCCGGGCTTCGCAGCTCCACCCTGATATTCTCTCCCAAAACAGCCGGAATGCGCAGCATGGCACTTCTGCTGTTCCCCTGCCATTCGATATGAACCGGCGCTTCATATCCCGCCACAAGGCGTTTATAGGAATTGACCGTCGGATTGGCGATGGCCGTGATTCCCTTAATATGATTCATAATACCGCCGATAAAATAGTATGCCTCACGACTTAAACCGAGCACATCCGTGCCGTCATTAAACATATTTTTTCCGTCCTTGGACAGCGACATATTAATATGCAGACCTGAACCCGGCAGACCGTATTTCGGTTTCGGCATGAACGTCGCATGCCTGCCGTGCTGTCTCGCGATCGTCTTGACTGCGAGCTTGAAGGTCATGATCCCATCCGCGATCCGAAGCGCCTCGTCATAGCGAAGATCGATCTCATGCTGCGCGGGCGCGACCTCATGATGGGACGCCTCCACGACATACCCCATGTCCTCCATCGTCAAAACCATATCCCGCCTTGTATTTTCTGAAAGATCGGCCGGTCCCAAGTCAAAATATCCCGCCGTCTCGGACGTCTTTATCGTCGGACGTCCCTCCTCATCCATATCAAACAGGAAAAACTCGCACTCCGGTCCGACATCAAAGGTATAGCCCATGTCCTTTGCCTTGGCTATGACTTTTTTTAACACATAACGCGGATCCCCTTCAAACTGCTCTCCGTTCGGATAGTGAATATCGCAGATCATGCGCGCAACCTTGCCCTGCTGCGGTCTCCACGGAAAGATCACAAAGGTATCCGGATCTGGATACAGCGCCATGTCGGATTCCTCAATGCGGACAAAACCCTCGATCGAGGAGCCATCAAACCTGCAGCGGTTATCTAACGCCCGCTCTAACTGACTTGCCGTGATCGCCACGTTCTTAAGCGTACCGAACATATCCGTAAATTGCAGCCGGATAAACTCCACATCCTCCTCCTCGACCATTTTCAAAATATCGTCTCTTGTGTATTTACTCATATGCTCCATCCTTTCCCGTTCTTAAACTTCTATTTTCGCATGACGCCGAATACACTATACTAACAATTTATACGGAGATCCCGTCATGAGCAATAAAACCAGAATCGTTGTACTGCACCAAAAAGAAGTCATTTATACCGCCATCTTTGTTCTTCTCGGCATTTTGTTCATCATCCTGATGCTCGTCATGTTTCTTCCGGGAAGAAAAGAGAAGGAAACTGACAGCGCGCAGGCGACCTACAATCCCGGCGTCTATACGACCAGCGTCCGGCTCGGAGAGAACACGGTGGATATTGAGGTTTATGTCGATGCAGACAATATCAACTCCATCCGCATGGTGAATTTAAGCGAGACCATCTCCACGCTCTACCCGTTAATGGAGCCTGCCTTTGCCGAACTTTCCGCACAGATCGTAAAAACGCAGACCTTAGAGGGCATCACCTATGACACCGACTCGAAATACACAAGTCTGCTTCTGTTGGATGCCATTGAAACCTCCCTGAACAAAGCGCGTGTTACAGAGAATGCGGGGGAGTAATGCCCCCGCGCTCCACACGTTCCATTTGTCATACATACTAATCGTTTCATCTGCATCTTGACAGCATGGACTGTAACTCCTCCACACCGAACTTATATTTTTGATCGCAGAACTGGCAGCTTACCTCGATTTCTTTTCCTTCCTCGATCATCTCCGTAATATCTTTTTTTCCGATACTGATGATGGCGCGCTCCACGCGCTCCTTACTGCAGCCGCAGCGATATGCGGTCGGCATCGTATCTGTGACGGACAGCTCCAGCCCGTCAAGCACCTGCTCTAACATCCGCTCCGGCGTGTCCCCCGCATCCAGCATTGCCGTAACGGAGCGGATGCCCTTTAAGTTTTCCTCTAAACGGGTGACCACCGCATCTTCGGCAAACGGCATGAGCTGCACGATAAAGCCGCCTGCCTGCCTGACCGTATTGTTTTTATTCATCAGCACGCCAAGTCCGACCGTACTCGGCACCTGTTCGGAGACCGCAAAATAGTACGTCAGGTCCTCGGCAATCTCCCCCGTCTGCAATGCCGCCTGTCCGACATACGGTTCCTTTAAGCCCATATCCTTGATGACGCGCAAAACTCCTTTGCCAACCGCGCCGCCCACATTCAGCTTTCCTGCGGCATTTGGCGGCAGGATGACCTGGGGACGTACGGCATAGCCCTTCACGTCCGCTTTCGCGTCCGCTGTTACGGTGAGTCCCTCCACGGGACCGTCTCCCTTCACCTGAATCGTGAGCACATCCCGGTCGCCCTTTAACATGCTTCCCATCATTGCGCCCGCCGTCAGCAGACGGCCGAGCGCCGCCGTAATAACGGGACTTGTATCATGATACTGTCTTGCTGTCTCCACAAGATTTTTCGTTGTTGCGGCAAATGCGCGAAGCTGTGCATTCGCCGCTGTAGCTCTGACTATATGATCCTCCATGCCAATCCTCCATGCTGCCAACATCAAAGCGAACCTGTTCGCTTTGCTACCTGCTTTTTTTCGTCTGAATCCTGATTCCATTTCAAAAAAATGGCTATGTGTTTCCACATAGCCATTTGTATAGTAACTCCATGAAAGTTGCTAACGCTTCTGGCAGTCACACTCTGCGGTAAGGCTCACCGCCAATAGTATCATACCATATTTCGAAAAATAATCAACCGGTTTCCTTTCAAATTATGATATGTGATATCCCCTCTACTCAACCAGATGCAGATACACATCCTCCAGATTCGGAGCCGCCTCACGGATTTCTCCGATTTCCGGTCTTTGCTGAGAAACGATGCGCAGACACACCTTTCCGGACGTCAGCATAACATTGGAGATCTTCCAATCTGAATTCTCATAAAAGCTTTGCTCTTCAGGCGTCACCAAAACCTCAAACACATGATGCTCCATGTCGCCCAAAAGCTCCTGCGGTGTTCCTTTTTTCACGGCGATCCCTGATTTCATGATCAGGATTTCCTTGGAAATATATTCCACATCCGATACGACATGCGTTGCGATCAGTACAATTTTGTCTTTCGAGATCTCACTGATAAAGTTACGGATTCTGATCCGTTCCTTGGGGTCAAGTCCGGCAGTCGGCTCGTCCATGATCAGGATTTTCGGATCGTTCAGCAATGCCTGAGCAATCAGAATACGCTGTTTCATTCCGCCGGAATACGATTTCAGCTTTTTATGTCTGTCCCCCCGCAGATTGACAATATCCAATATTTCTCGAATCTTCTTCCCGGCTTCCCCCTTTTTCATTCCTTTTAAGGCCGCCATATACCACAAAAACATTTCACCGGTAAAATCATCATACACTCCCTGCTGCTGCGGCATATAACCGATCAGTCCGCGGTAATCCGCACCGAGCCTGTCAACTTCCGTCCCATCCAGCGTGATCTTTCCGCAGTCAGGACGCAGATTTTGTGTGATCATATTCATCAATGTGCTTTTTCCCGCCCCGTTCGGACCGAGCAATCCATAAACCCCCGGTGTAAAGCTGACGGAAAAATCTCTTACCGCATAGGTTTTTCCCCGATCATAGCTCTTTTCGATTCCACTAAGCGTTAACTCCATACGTCCCTCTTTCTATCCTTTCCGACTCACCGCGGTCTACAGCACTTTCATCAACAATGTGGCGATGTCCGCCTCAAAATGGTGCAGAATGAGCGCAATGCCGCCTGCGATGCCGATTCCGGTAAGCAGGGCAGGCATTTCGCTTTTCATCGCCCGCGAAAGTTTCAGTCCGGCAAAGCATACCGCCGCAAAGCTCAGCGCCTTCAGCAAAAACAGAAGCAGCAGCAGCGCGCCGAGTGATACTCCGCTTGAAAAATTCCCTGTTGTGATATCGCAGACCCTTTGTGCCACAGTTGCAAAATGATCGATCTTAAAATACCGCAGAAGCAGCGGCAGCTCCATCAGCAGAAATACAGCACCCGCACAGAGAAACGCACAGACATTTCTGCTTCGGTCAATGCGCTTTCTTCCATAGCGCGTCGATCTGATCAAGAAACTCATTTTCTTTTTTTCATCCATCGTATAGATGCCGCTGATCAGATACAGCAGGATCGCCGATCCCGTAAACCATAATGCCAGATCGGTTCCGGTATCCTGCCATAGCGCCGTATAAAACACTTCATCCAAAAGATACTTGTCTAAGAGACTTCCGGGCTTCTCTTTCAATGCTTCCAACTGGTCTTTTACCATATGAAAACCATCCTCCAGCATATCCGCCTTTGCAATCAGTTCCTGCTGCCTCAGCTGATCCTCCCTGGACAGCGCGCCTCCGAATCCCTGCCGGGCCTCTGTAAAAAATGCTTCCTCCTGCTCCATGAATAAAAGCGTATCTTCCGTGATCCGCCCTCCGAGACGATCGATATAATAATGATAGGACGCCGTTTTCGCGACCGCGTAATATTGCATTTCAAACACATCTGCCGATTCATTGACGCACCATGCGAGCAGCACCAACAGGACGATCCCCTTCTTCTGCTGAACCAGCATCTTATAAAACTCATAATACAGCAGGCTGATCCGTCTGTTTAAGAAAGCGGTCAGACCGCGTATCCACCGCAGCAGCCGCTCCAGCCGTCCCTCCTTTTTCACCTGACAGGTTTTACAAAACGCAAAAAGCCCTCCTGCCGCAGACAGAAGCGCCGTCAAAACCGCCGCAGCAAGCGCGCAGATATTCTTACCCGCCGGATAACCGAACAAATTCAGATTAAAATATTCACCCAGTACCCATTTCATATTCCAGCAGTAAAACGGATTGATACACTTTACACCGCCGAACGTCCCGCTGATGGAAAAGATCCGGCTGAAAAAATATTCTGCCAAAAGCCCCCCGCCCGAGATCAGGAAAACGAAGGGCGCACTCTTAAAAAGCATGCCAAGCCCGTAAAACAGGCATGCAATGACTGCCGCAATACTCATACGGATCAACACGATGGCAAGCAGCGCCGCTGCCACCGTCAGCGGATATGCGCAGTTTCGAAACAGTGAGACCGATTGGAGCACCCTGCCCGGATCTCCATATCCGTACATCCATCCCAAAAGAAGAATCGAAGCCCCTTCCTGCAGAGCCGTATAAAAGACCGCGGACAGAACCAGCACGGTAAGCTTTGCCGCCGCAAGCGGCATATGCCCGTTCCTGCTGCCCTTTAACAGCAGCAGCAGATTCATGTCCCGTTCATAAAAAAGCACATAATAACTTAAGACCGCCAAAAAGACCAGCACGAACACCATCCCGTTCTGATAACCCGTAAACTCCCGGATTCCAAAGCAATTATCCGCCTGAAGCACGATTTCAGATAACGGTGCAAAATCCGCGCAGCTTTTCATCAGATTCCGATATACATAGCTTTCAGGATCTGCAAAAATAGCAGTGCCCATCATCCGGTCGGCACGCGCCTGCATCTCGCCGATAAAGACCGGATAAGAAGCGATGTAGCTCTCCTGCGCCTCCCTGTCCTGCCGGTAATAGCCATCCGTATCCGCTTCTTCCCTTCCGGCAAGATAATCCTGATAGCTTTCTTTTTGCTCATAAACATAGAAAAATGCGGTCGTATTCTTCTCATAGGTATATAAGGTCAGCAGATTCCCCGCAAACAGTACAAAGGAAATCAGTAAAAACAATTTCTTCCTGCCAAGCTTTACCCATTCATACTTGAAAACTCCCATAATCCCTCTCCGGCTTAATCTTAATGATAGGGGATGACCTCAAGCTCAAGCTCCGCACCGTTGCAGCTTCCGATCTTACTCTTATCAAAACGCAGCACGCCCCAGCCGCCGTTGTCATCCTGATAGGTGATCAGCATCCACTCCTCATCTCCGATCGGCGGAGTCCCGAAGAGACTGATCTCTTCCGGCAGGACAAAGGTATCCACAAGATTCCGGTCTGCATCATATACCCAAAATGTCTTTTCCCCTTCATACTCCATAAAGCCCAAATCCCCCATTGTCACCATGAAAGAATTGGTCAGATACACATATTTGCCGTCGCCGCGGATATTATAGCCCATCGGCACATTCTCCATAAAAACCTCTGTATTCGATCCATCCAAATCTGCGATGTATACCTTACCCGTTCTTAAATAGGAACCTTTCATATCGTTCGGATCATAGATATCTGGCAGAAATAAAATCCGATCCTGCCAAAACGTCATTTCCAAAATATCTTCTTCCTCAGGCATCCCTTCATAGGTCAGTTGTTTTACTTCATGTCCGGCAATATCATAGATGAAGGTTTTTTCATAGCCGGACAACTCGCCCTCACCTTTATCCTCGCCTCCCGAAACAATGAAGTAAAGATAATTCCCATATGCCTTGAGCCAATTGAATCCTAAATAAAATATATTCTCCTGCTCCAATGCATAGATTGTCTCCGGCTCCTTTATGGCGCCCGTCAGGTTCAGCGCTTTCAGCGCATAATGCTCTTCCATTTCCCCTTCTTCGTCATAGGTATAGAAGTGCTCCGCATAATAGAAAACACCCCTGTGAATCACCCATTGCTCTACGCCGACCCCCGACCAGCTATAAACCTGTTCCTTCCTGCTGCCGTCCTCGGACAGGCGGTATAGGATTGTCTCCTCGTTAAATCCCTTATCCGTAAGGCAATACAGATACCGGGCATAATACATCATTCCCTGTGAAAAGTCGCTTGAAAACTCAGCAAAATGCATGTGGGCATTACAGGATTTTCTCCTCTCCTGATCCGTTTCGCGGTCATGCAGACAGTCCGCTTTGGCGCAGAGAGGCAGAAATTCTCCGGTTTCTTCATCCAGATAATAGACAAATTCACCCTGCCGAAAATAGTATCCCTTTTCTCCTTTTTGCATTTTAGGCGCCCAGTCCCAAGATCCCTGCCGCATATACTGGAAATCGCTTCCCTCGATATAGGTATTCGGCAGGTTTTCTTTGCCGCAGCCGGACAGGGTAAGGAGAAATGCAGTAACAAACAAATAGAACTTTCTTTTTTTCATAAACAACATCCTCATTGATAGGAACGGTTTTGATCTCCTGATTTATTCATAAAACAGTCATAAGCACATCCCACAGCATCATCCTTTTTATAAAAGCAATCCATAGCACGAAATGCAGCTTCCGGTACTATGGATTGCCATTGTTTACTTCTCAAATCAATCCGTGTATCCTGTGCGGCTGGTATAACTCCACACAGCCCCTGTTGTTGCGGTTACCTTGTGCTCTCCTTTCCCGCCGATCACACTTCCACCCGGAGTTGGTACATACGCCGTTGCCGACACCCCGCCAATCGAAGCAGTATTTGGACCTGCGCTTTTATGCAGACTTAACGGACCGTTAACGAAATACACCGTCGCGGTTGCCTCTATCGTTGCAGGCTGCGAGTAATTGGTCGATGCTGTCGCACTGTTTGAATTGGTTGTGACACCTCCGCTGACCTCATACCCGTTCAGCATATCTTTTGCACTCGCCGGGATTCCGGTGTATCCTACTGCCAGCGACAAGATCAGTACCGCTCCTGCTAACTTCTTTCCAACTTTCTTCATGGTTCTTTCCTCCTTTACATTTTTCATTTGATTTGTTACAAGGTTCTGCAATTTGCTCGCAATGCTTTCGACCACCTCCTTCCCCTGTTTAAGGAAACACTGGTCTCATCCGTATTTCCTTAGAAATATTTCCTGTTTTCATGAAGTATTGGAATCAAACTCAAGTAAAGTATAAAAAAATAGCAAAGAAAGCAAAATGACGTTTTTGGGAAAACCTCCCAAAAACGTCATCCATGAAACTGATCGTTCCTCTTCCCAGACTATTTATAAGGAATCACCGTCAGCTCAATCTCCGCGTCATTGCAGCTTCCGATCTTACTCTTATCAAAACGCAGCACGCCCCAGCCGCCGTTGTCATCCTGATAAATGGTATACATCCGCTCTGTGTCCCCTATGGGAGGAGTGCCGAAATCTTTCATTTTAGGCGGTAGGTACAAGGTATCTACAAGCGCAAGACTTTCATCATACACCCAAAAAGTCTTCTTCTCATGATAGTCCCAGTATCCCCAATCCGCCATGGTAGCCATAACCCCGTTCGATAAATACAGGTATCTGCCATCGCTGCGGATATTATATCCCATCGGCACATCCTCCATAAAAACCTCCGCATTCGTGCCGTCAAGATCCGCAATATAAATATCACCCGTCCCAAGATAAGAAGTTTCTATATCCGCGTCATCATAAACACGCGGTGCAAACAAAATCCGGTCCTGCCAGAATGTCACCCCAAGAATCGTTTCATCCTTTGTCATTCCTTCATAGGTAAGCTCGGTAAATGTTCCTTTTTCTATATCGTAAATAAATGTCTTTTGATAAGGATAGAGGCCCTCTCCTTCCCCGAACTCCCCTCCGGAAATGATGATATAAAAATAATTGCCATAAGCCATAGGCCAGTTACATCCCAAATAGAATACATTCTCCTCTTCCAGCACATAGATTGTTTCCGGCTGCTTCATGCCCCCTGTCAGCTTCAGTGATTTAATGGTAAGCTGATCCTGCAATTCTTCTTCATCCTCTTCCTCTCCATCCTTCGTCAAATGATAAATCCGCTCCACATAAAAAAGCGTATCCCTGTGAACAATCCAGTCTTCAAAGCCGACATCGTCCCACCGGAAAACCTGTTCCTTGGCAGATCCGTCCGCAGCCAGACGGTATAATGTTGTAGTCTGCTGCAATGGATCTTTCCTTCTATCTATAGACAGACAATACAGATATCCATTGCAGTATGCGATTCCCCTGCAATTCGAGTAGTCAAATTCATTGTCCACATACGCGTTGCAGACCTCCTGTCTCTCCGGATCCGATTCACGGTCATGCAGACAATCCGCTTTGTTACACAAAGGCAACAGCGTATCCGTTTTCTCGTCCAAATAATAAATGAAGCTGCCGTTTCGAAAATAATATCCTTCCTCCCCCTTCTGCATCTCCGGAACATAGTCGGAGGAGCCCTGCCGCATATACTGGAAATCGCTTCCCTCGATATAGGTATTCGGCAGATTTTCTTTGCCGCAACCGGATAGCGCAATTACACACGATATGATGAGTATTTGAAATATCATTTTTTTCATAACAATCCCTCACTACGGTATCCATAAACTCACAAACGGACAAATCCATCGTACAGAATTGCATCTGTACGATGGAGCGCCGCTAAAAATAAATTTGTTAACTTTTTGAGTTTCCAACTCTGGTTATTTTATGCCAGTCTCCGGATGCCTTAACCCAGTGTTCTCCTTTGCCACCGGTTACCGTTCCTCCCGAGACTGGTACTACAGCCGTGGCGGACACTCCCCCGATGTTCACCTCTGCAACTGGTGAATCATTTTCCAAAAACAAATCACCATACGTATAAGATACCCATGCCTTTGCTTTGATTGTTGCCGGACGCGAATACGAAGTTGTCGCTGTCGCACTGTTTGAATTGGTTGTGACACCTCCGCTGACCTCATACCCGTTCA
>CAMWSU010000029.1 GCA_947176965.1 uncultured Lachnospiraceae bacterium
ATCCCAGTGCATGCACATAATCTGCAAGCGGCGCAAACCCCTTCCCATCCTCTGCGGAAGGAAAACGCTGCGGGCATGGCAGAAGCCGTCCGTACGCATCCATCTCGACCTTCCAAAACGGAATATACTGATACCGCTCCCGCATGGAGCCGGCGTCATAGGCATACCACTCGATATCGACAACAACATATTCCCATCCGAATGCTTTCAGATGCGCCGCCATATAGTCGGCGTTCGCTTTGACCTGCTCCTCATTCACCGTCGTATCATAATAATCGTAGCTGTTCCACCCCATCGGCGGGGTGTTTGCACAATGCTCCTGCTTCATCTGCACTCTGTCTCCTGTCACACTAATCCTCCATGCTGCCAACAGCCCGTGAATTTGGGCGTCAGCACAAATTTGCAAATTGGAAAATTTTTGATTTTTCAATCTACCACCTTTTATGCGGGCATCTGCTCGCCTTCACCGCGGCGCGCAGCTCCACATAACAGCCGCAGGCAAGGCAGGTTCCCTCTGAAAGCTTTTCGCACTCCTTACAGGTAGAAAGCCGGTTCTCATAGAGCGCCTCCGGTGCTTTGATGTCATCATCCAGACCGACGATATAACGCTCCAGTTTTTCACGGTATTCGTTCTCATCAAATTCCCGTAACAGACAACGCTTACATACCCTCACGGTCGATAAATCCGCCATGCTGCCGCCTCCGTATCCATCCTGCTCTCATTTTCCCGCGAAGAATCCGCCTGCGGATTCTTCTGAAAATCTTCAGTGAGAGAAAGGTCGCCTGCGAACCGTAGAACTTCTTAGCGAAACGCCCATTGGCGTGAGCTTTAGAAGTTCTTCTCTCACTTTCTTTGTCCATAGTACGCATTTGCGCCGTGCTTTCTGTAATAATGCTTATCCTGTAACTCCTGCGGAGCGGGCTGTACCCGCGCGTTGATCTGCTCCGCCCGTGCCGCCATCTTCGCAACTTCCTCCAGCACGACCGCATTATGTACTGCCTCAACCGCATCCTTGCCCCATGCAAACGGACCGTGGTTTTTGCATAACACAGCGGGAACCGCCGTCACGTCAAGTCCCCTGTTCTTGAACTCGCCTACGATCAGCAGTCCCGTATTTTTTTCATACGCCTCGTCGATCTCCTCTTTCGTCAGCACGCGCAGACACGGAACTTCGCCGTAAATATAATCGGCATGCGTTGTCCCGTAGCACGGAATGCTCCTGCCCGCCTGCGCCCAGCTCGTCGCCCATGACGAATGGGTATGTACGACGCCGCCGATCTCCGGAAACGCCCTGTATAACTCCGCATGCGTCGGCGTATCCGAGGACGGATTATATTTCCCCTCCACGCGCTCGCCATCCAGATTCATTACGACCATATCCTCCGGCTTCATCGTCTCATAGGGTACGCCGCTCGGTTTGATCACAAACAATCCGCTCTCACGGTCGATCTCGCTCACATTGCCCCATGTAAATGTCACAAGCCCGTATTTCGGAAGCTCCATATTGGCTTCATACACTTTTTTCTTTAATTCCTCTAACATAGCGACTCCGCTCCTTCCTAGAAATTCTCCACCGCCGCACGTTCAATGGGCAGCGCTTTCTTATATTTCTCAATGAATGCGTCAAAGCCTGCCACGTCCTTCTCATCCGGCTCCATCCTGACGCCCTTATCTCCCGCAAATACCTTATTGTTCAAATAATCATCCAGCGTTTCCGCATCCGCTTTGTTTAACATGTAGGATGCAAGCAGCGCCATGCCCCATGCGCCGCCTTCTCCGGCTGTCTCCATCACAGAAACCGGCGTATTTAACGCAGCCGCCGTGATACGCTGTCCGACACCGGGCGTTTTATACAGTCCGCCGTGGCCGAGCATGCTGTCGATCTGCACCCCTTCTTCTTTTGTCAGAATATCCATGCCGACCTTGATCGCGCCGAGTGCCGTATACAGATGCAGGCGCATGAAATTCGCAAGATTAAATTTCGCATCCGGTGTGCGCACAAACAGCGGTCGTCCCTCTTCAAAGCCCGTGATCGTCTCGCCGGAAAAATAATTATACGCCATCAGACCGCCGCAGTCCGCATCGCCTTCAAGCGCCTTGCGGTACAGCGTTCCATAAATCTCGTTCATATCCGGCTTGCAGCCGAAGCCTGCAAGTGCTTCCTTAAAGAGATTCACCCATGCGTTCAAGTCGGAAGTACAGTTATTGCAGTGTACCATACCGACGAGATCTCCTGCCGGAGTTGTCACAAGGTCGATCTCCTCATGCACCTTTTTTAAGTCCTTCTCCATCACGACCATCGTAAAGACGCTCGTTCCGGCAGAGATATTTCCGGTACGCGGCGTGATGCTGTTTGTCGCCGTCATACCTGTTCCCGCGTCTCCCTCCGGCGGACATAACGGAATGCCCGCTTCCAGATTGCCGCTCACATCTAACAGCTTCGCGCCTTCCTCCGTCAGCACGCCGCCCCGATCACCCGCAAGGAGCACTTTCGGCATAATGTCGGCAAGCTTCCAAGAAAATCCTTCTCCCGATACCATCTCATCAAATTTGCGCATCATACCGGCGTCATAATTCTTCGTTGCAAGATCGATCGGGAACATGCCGGACGCCTCTCCGACGCCGAGCACTTTCTCACCGGTCAGCTTCCAATGCACATAACCGTCCAAGGTCGTCATGTAATCCAACTGCGGCACATGCGCTTCTTTATTTAAGATTGCCTGATACAGATGGGCAATGCTCCACCGCTGCGGAATATGATAGGAAAATGCTTCGGTCAGCTTCGCCGACGCTTCCTCCGTCATCGTATTTCTCCATGTACGGAACGGCACGAGCAGTTCGCCGTTCTTGTCAAATGCCATATAACCGTGCATCATTGCGGAAAAGCCGATCGCGCCAACCTTCGTCAGCGTTACGCCATATTGCTTTTTGACATCCTCCGCCAGCTTTGCGTAACAGTCCTGTAATCCTGCCCATACATCGTCAAGGCTGTATGTCCAAATACCGTTCTCCAAACGGTTCTCCCACTCATGACCGCCCTGCGCGATCGGCGCATTGTCTTCTCCGACGAGCACCGCCTTGATCCGCGTGGAGCCAAACTCGATGCCGAGCGCCGTCCTTGCTTCCTCAATTGCCTGTCTGTTTTTTTCCTGTCCCATACCCATACCTCTCCTCTTCTTTTCCTCTTTTCTCTCTTTACTCTCAATACGCAATTGCGAATCGCCTTACTTCACGTTTCAGGTTTTCCCCAATATGCAAATCCATAAGCAGGCGCTATAAATGAATTTCTTTGAAATTCATTTTAGCGGCGGTACTTACATGCGGTATTTTCGCATGTTATGTACCGCTGCGATTGAATTGCAGCGAGAGCGTGCCTGCGTTGGATTGCATATTGGGGAAGTCTCATCATCTGTCAAGGCGTTCGCAATTTCCTATTACACAACCTTATTCCGATAATCAAACACCGGTCTTCCGTCTTCATCCCACACGACCTTCATCAGCATCGCATGACGGTTCGGGTCGTAAAGCGGATCACCGACGATCTCCGCATAGGTGCGCGCGTGATAAACGCACACATCCGTACCGTCCTCAAGCTTCGTAAAAGAATTATGTCCCGGCCCGTAAAAGCCCTTTTCCCGATCCGAGCACAACACGGGCTGCCGTTCTTTTTTCCATGCCCGCGGGTCAAGGATCTCGTCATTTTCGTCGATGCTCAGCATGCCCATGCAATAGCATTCGCCCGTCGCACTTGCGGAATAGGTGACAAAAATACGTCCGTCCCGTTTGATCACTGCCGGTCCCTCGTTCACCCAAATATCCACGCGTTCCCAGTCATAATCGGGCGTCGTTAAAAGCACTTGCGCCGTTGCAAGCTTTGTCGGCGATTCCATCCGCGCGATATAAAGGTTCGAAATCTGAATGCCGACGCTGACCTTTTCCGCCCAAATATAATAATAGCTGCCCTTGTTCTCAAAGACTGTTGCGTCAAGGGAAAACGCCTCAAACGAATAGATGTCGTCATCGGAGCGCTGCATCTTACCGCATTCCTTCCACGCATCCCGCATCGGATCGTCACCCTGACATTCTAACACATAAGGACGGATCTTCCAAATATCCTCCTCCTCGCCCGCCGCATAATACAGATACCACTTTCCGAACAGATAATGCAGCTCCGGCGCCCAGACATGCTTGCTCATCGGTCCCGACGCATGTTTTGTCCAGACAACGGTTTCCTCTGCTTTGGCAAGCGCCTCCAGACTGTCCGCCTTTCGCAGGATGATACGGTCATACGCCGGAACGGATGCCGTAAAATAATAACTTCCGTCCGTATGCCTGTACACATAGGGATCGGCGCGCTGCTCGATCCATGGCTGATTATACTCCGTGATCACACCGTTTCTGTCTCTTTCGCTCATTGTGAACCTCCCGCTCTCTTATTGATACCATACCATAAAATACACATGTCCGTCCACGGAATCCGCCGCACACAGACATCTGGATTTTAAAGGAAACACTGATTTAGTCAGTGTTTCTTTATGGAAACGCTGATGAAAGCGTTTCCCCCACCGGATTTGCGCCGTAAAGCGGCAAATTCCTCTGCAAATCCGTGTGCATCCGCCGGAGGCTCTAAAAGGAAGTGCTGATTTAATCAGCGCTTCCTTAAGATAAAACACTCCGGATTCCGGTCGTGTCCGTCATCCGGAGTGTTACCTCAGCTTGATTTGAAACTTACACAGGGATCATAAAACCCCTATGCTGTCACTTTGCGTCTTTCCAGACGCATTTGATTACTGAACGTCAACGAAGGAACCGTCAACCGTTAAGCAGAAATACAGATCGCCCGTTACAGCAATGCCGGTATATGTCTGCGTATGAACTTCTCCTGCTGCGGAAGTAACGACTGCCACAACATCCGCCGTATCGCCGTTGTTCGTAACGGTCAGCTCAACGCTCGCACCGTCAACATCATCAACGAACGTATCCCAGTTCCAGTCACATTCTGCTGTAGCGATGTTGTCATAGCCTCCGCCCCAGCCCCAGTTATCTGCACGAACAACGCCGTACTCTGCGTAATCTGCATTGTCCTCAGCGGAATGGCCGTCAGGCGTGCTCTGAAGGATAACAACGAAGTTATTCCAGTTGTTTAAGCCGCTGGACCAGTTCGTGAAGTTGATCGTTGTAGACTCACCGCTCGCTACGGCATAGATCTCGGAGAACTCTGTCCAGAACGGAGTCGAGAAATCCTTTGCACCGACTACGGTACCGGTCGTCTCTACATCGCTGTGATCTCTCGCTACCGGCTCTTCCGGCTCCTCCTCTGCAGGAGCTTCCGGCGCTACGGACTCTACGTTCGGATTGCCCAGTGCATACAGGGATGCTACCTGTCCTGCGGAAAGTGCGGAATCAAATACATAGAGATCATCGATAAATCCTTTGAAAATCGTATCCCAGTAGTTAATACCGAAATAGGACTCAAACGTAGAAGATCCCGGCTTCATGATGTTCGGAGCAAGCGTTGCATCCCATGTATATCCGCCTTCCCATCCCATGGACGCGCCATTGGTGGAGAAGCATTCCTGAGAATCATATACAAGCTCGCCGTTTACATAGTACTGTGCGCCTGCGGTCGTAGAACCGACAGGACCGTTCTGCACCTCACCGGAGCAGACAACCGTTACCATCACCCATTCCTTCTTACCGGTGATCGCTTCGTCCTCGCCCTTAAAGCCCCACATCCAAGGCCAGCAGTCCGTGCCGTCCTGTGCGTCGCTCGCCTCGTTACGGCTCCATACGATCGGGAATGCCTTAAAGCCCGGGAAATCGGTCTGGGTCACGTTCATCCATGTGACATTGTTGCCTGCATCCGCTGCCTTACCGATGTCATAGCCGATCTGCAGTGTCGGACCGAAATTGGAAAGTCTGTCCGCGTTCATCCAGTAGGATACTGTCCACGCATCCGTATTGGTCGGCTCTAACTTTAAGTCAAGACCAAACTTGCCGTCCACATACAGTGCGTTTCCGACAGGACCGTCCGCATAAGCAAACGTAACATCCGTCGGCTCAATGCCGTAGGTTGCGCCGTCATTGTCTCCCACATTCTCTGTCTGCGTAACAGCGACATAGCTCTCGCCCGCACCCTCATCAAATGTGATATGCGAAAATGCGTCCGGAAGTTCTTCCGGCGTTACCTCAGCCGGTTCCGGATTGGTGTCCGCAGGAGCGTCTGTGTCATCTCCCGCATCAGCGGCAGGCGTATTGCCATCATCCTGCGTGTTGTCTTTGTTCTTGTCGTCTCCTCCGCCGCATCCGGAAAGCACTGTTGCCGTCATAGCAGTGCAAAGAAGAATCGCCAATAATTTTTTCTTCATTCTTTTTTTCCTCCCTTTGAATGTTTATATAGAACCTTCTCTCAAGGAATCGTTTCCGATTCCTTTATTGAGCGAAGGAATCTACCACTGCCTGATACTTCGCAAGCTCTTCCTCGGATAACACATTATAGCCGCCCGGTCCGAAATAAGAAATCATTGCCTCTGCGTGATAATAGTTTGCCTGCTCGGTCGCTTCCTCCACATAATCGGCAGCCTTTGCCTTTCCCTGATCTACCAGATCATGAATACCGATCTTGTTAAAGTACTGATCACAGAAGTTCCAGTAGCCCGCAATATTGTACCAGCCGTAAGGAACCGGTCTTGTCACGCTTGCAAAATAATCATCCCAGAAAGGCTTGTGATCGGCATCCTGCGGGAACAGAGCCTTATAGCCCTCCCAAACTTCCTGATCCAACGTGATCGGCATCGGCATCTGCGCATTCTTTAACGGCGTGCCGGCTGCGTTTGTGATGGAGGTATCGGAATAGATTGCAATTCTCTCTTTCCAGCCTTCAATGCCCCAACCCATCCACTTTAAGAGCAGATATGCCTCATACGGATACTTGCAGGAGGTGGACACACCGCCCATATACATCGTGGAAATGACGTTGTGCTCTTTCTCATCCACAACGTTCGGGGTCACATAGGGAACAATGTCAAGACCGAATCTCTCCTGATAGCCTTCCAGTCCCCAAAGGTTCTGATAGGTCCAAAAGCCTTCGGAGAATACTGCAACGTGTCCGGTCTCACCAAACCATGCATCCCAGTTGCCCGTCCAGTCTTCCATTTCCTGTGTCTCCTGGGACGGAGCCACATATCCGCCGAGCTTTAAGTCGGAGAATTCCTGCTCGCCGACTGCCCAATAGGATAAGTCAAAATCCGTGCCGTCAAAACCGAACTCACCCTTTAATGCTCTCTCCTCCGGAGAACATGCTGCAATGCCGTACAGGGAATCCAGTCTGTTGTAGAACCCAAGTCCAAAGTACTTCATACCGCTTCCGGTATCGACCGTCGCATCCTTAATGAGCTGGATCATCTCCGCCCATGTCCAATCCGTTCTCGGCATCTGAAGATTCAGGGTGTTGATGACGTTTCTGTCAATGAAGATTCCGCTCGGCCAATATACCATCGGCATTGCGTATCTCGCGTCAGTATCAAAGCAGCCGATACCGTACTCTTTGATCGTCGCCATCAGGTTGTCATTTTCCGGGTCATTGTCAAAATACTCGGAAATATCCAGCCAGTACTGATTTGCGAGCGCCGTATCGGAATCCGTTCCCTCGAATACATCCGGAAAATTTCCGGCCGCCGCCGCCGCGGACAAGTCCGAACTCATATCCTCAATCACACGCGTTTCTACCTTGATGTTCGGATATTTGTCCATAAACTTTTCCGCCAACATGTTGATCGTCGTCTCATCCTCGTAATGCCAGAAGGTCAGCGTTATTTCATCAGTCGTTACGCCGTTCTCATCCACATTACCGGAAGGTCCGCCGCCCTTCTTACCGCCGCAGCCTGTCAGTGCCAGCATCAACGACGTCATGAGCGCTACTCCCACTAATAATTTCTTTTTCATTTTTTTCCTCCTTTATCTTTTTTTATCTTTTTATTCGCCTGTTATACCGGCTCTGTCGATACTCTCAACAAAGTGCCGTTGTAACACAAGGTAAGTGATCAGAAGAGGCAATATGGATAATGCCGTTGCAGCCATCTTGACAGATTCGTTCAAATTTGTCGCCATCGCCCCCACGCTTGCCTTTGTCTCGAAAGTAGATTCGAAATTTTTCAGCTCGATCACCAGATTCGTCCAATTACTCTTCGTGGTAAGTCCCCGCACGTACAGCTCCG
This sequence comes from uncultured Lachnospiraceae bacterium, assembly GCA_947176965.1. Taxonomy (GTDB): domain Bacteria; phylum Bacillota; class Clostridia; order Lachnospirales; family Lachnospiraceae; genus DLAJ01. The sequence continues at coordinate 8,218 of CAMWSU010000029.1, forward strand.
TTAAGTACGACTCATTCCAATACCATACAAACGAGAACAGAACGACTGTAATGATCGCCGGGAATGCGGACGGGATCGCAATTCTGAAAAAGGACTTAAAATGCCCCGCACCATCAATCGACGCCGCCTCCATCAACACCTTCGGCACCTGCCGGAAGAATTGATAAAAAATCAGGATAAAGATCGGTGCGTTCAATCCGTTTCCGAAGATCGCCGGCAGCAGGAACGTCCATAAAGTTCCCAAAATACCCATGTTGTTGTAGAGTACATAGGTCGGAATCATCGTGACCTGGCTCGGCAGGATGTAGGAAAAGATCAAAATTCCCATCATGATCTTTTTGCCCTTAAAATCATACCGCGCAAAACCGTAACCGATAAACATGCAGATCATCACATTGCAGAGTGTCGGCAGTCCGGCGATGATGATTCCCTTGAAGAACGTGGACCAAAAATCCATGGATTTCGCCGCATCCGTATAGTTTGCGAAAAACAGCGTGCTGGGCAGCCATTTCACCGAGGTATCCAGCAGATCGTCCCTGTTCATAAAGCTGGTGCTGAACATGTAGAGCATCGGGTAAAGGTATACAAAGCCGATACAGATCAATAAGCCGTATACAACAATCTGCTTTCCTGCGCCCTGTTTTTCCTTTGTTCCGAAGATAAAGCGGTGAATCTTTTCTCTCGTAAAGTTCTTTTTAATAGTCCCCAGAGCCGTCGTAGGTTTTGTATTTGCGCTTTTTTCTTGCTTTTTCGAGCTTCTTGACATTTCTCTTTCCCCTCCTCTCTATCCGTTTCTCCATGCGGAGTTCTTTCTTCTTTGCCCTCTTGACTTTTTTGATCTGCCTGTCATAAGCATCCTTCTTCGAACCAAGCAGCAGGAAGAACAACAGCACGATCAGGGTAATGACGATCGCATACATCCATGCCATGGCTGAAGCGTATCCGTAGCCCTTCTCCTTCGTGCCCGAGAACATTGCCGACTCGATCATATTGATCAGGCTGTTCTGTTCATTGCTCGACAAGAAGATGACCGTATAGACCGCATTTAAGAGGATCATCGGCTTGATCGTCGGCAGCGTGATCTTCCAGAAACACTCCCAGTTGGAACCACCGTCAATTTTTGCCGCTTCGTACAGCGCGGGGTCGAGCTTTTGTAACGCCGAGAGGAAAATCAGGATCTGTACGCCTGAATACCAGAGCGTCATGATCATATTGCTGAAGATCTCTCCGACCGATTCCGCCAGCGAATGCGACAAAAATTGATCAAACGCATTTACAATGGACTGGACATTCATACTCGGGATCGTCGCTGCGCCCTCTTCCACCAGCATATTCATGACCGGTCCGCTCACAATGATGACCGGCAGGAAGAAGATCAAGCGGAAGAATCCGCGGCATTTTATCTTTCCGTTCAACATTATGGCGATCAACAGTGCAAACACCACGATGACCGGGACCTGTACGATCGTCTGCCATATGTATGTGACCAGCTGCTGCGGGAACTCGGGGTTCTCCAGCCAAATCTGCGTAAAGTTCTGCGTTCCCACATAATTGTATACTGTGGCGAGCGGAGTGATGCGGATATTGAACCACATATAATAGAACGACTGTCCGAGTGGTATCAGCAAAAAGAGCAGCACGCCGATAATCCACGGTGCGACGAACAGATACCCCATCCTCGCCTCTCTCTTTTCAAGCTTTCCGAGCTTGATCTTGGGTTTCTTCTGCTTTTTCTCTTTACTCATTTACTCACCCACCTTATACGACATTGCTTCAACTGTGTTTCCGTCAACCGTCTGAGCAGCACGACTATAATTGACGTAAATCGTAACTCCGTTATCGTAAGTGACTTTCGTGACATCGTTCGGGAGCATCTCGTGTCCGACAATGTGCGCACCTGCCACCTTTGCGTTCAATGCCCGCAGTTCTAAAGTATACTCAATGATCGTATCGCGGTATACGCTGTATTCCGAGCTGTAAATATCACAAGAATTCGTGTAGATCAGCTCTGCGGAGCTTTCCTTTGTGATGTAGAAGGACGGATAGGTTCCGGTCTCTACCATTTTTAAGAAGAACTCCTTTTTATTTGCCTCAAAGTTCACATATTCGGAATACACCGGAATCGTGCCCTTTAATACGATGGATAAAAACGGTACGCTCTCGTCCTCAAAAATATAGCTTGAGGTGTAAAGCGGCATATCAAGGTACGCATCTGTGTACTGCCAGAGGTAAGCAAACGGCTGTTCCAGCACAAGCGCGGCTTCCTCATCCAAGTCCCTCACCATGCTCTCGTAACTTTCCGCACAGTCATACCGGGTGTAAAACTCACCGCTGTAATTGTAGGAAAACAGCGTATTGCTGACACCTGCCAGACAGATCGTATCAACACCCTTCTTAAAGTAGCTCGCCGCAAATTTGTCGAGCAGCGTATTGCTCCTTGACGGCGTTAAATACATCATTTCCTCATAAACATCCTTATGCGTATCCTCCGTAAAGCGGCGCTTGTTGATCATCTTGATCACGTTGAATGTCGCATTCTGTTCATCGGGATTGATTCGCATCGCATCGTTATAGAGGTAAATCTGAATTCCATCCGCAGCCGCTTCCTGTATGAGCTTTGTTAAGTCTGACGTTCCTCCGATGCCGCCATCCGCCTTGTATTTGGAGATCGGCACATTGTAGAGACCGCCCTTCTGCCAGCCCTTATATACGGTGAAAATATCCGTAACGCCTGCCGTCTCCAGATCTTCATACATCTCGCGGATGTCATCCACAGTCGTCATCACGACCGACGTGGTCCCGATCATCCAGTTTTCGCGCTCCGTACCGAGAAAATCGATTCTGGTCCGGTAGGAATCCTCTGCGCTGCGCAGCAGTCCCCTCGCCGTCAGATAGTCGCGATAGGCATTCGCCATGCCGCAGTAATTCGCCTCCTCATCCGAGAGGAACATAAAACGGATCTGCAGATCAGAATGGCTTCTGCTGTCTTCCGCCTTTTTGAAAGAGCCGCTGCTCGAATTATTGCTTGTCGGCTGCGTGTAAAGCCGCCGCTCCACAAATTTTGCATAGATACGGTTATAATCGACGTTCACGCCGTTCGGACTCGCCTCAATCGTGGCACGCATCGCGCCCTCCTCGATGACCGCAAGGTACGCGATCCCATCGCCCGTATGCGCAACTCCAAATACCGGTGCCGCAACCTGCTGCGCGTCATTGATCATATTATAGCGATCATGCAGCAGGGTTTCGACGACCGTCTCCTGAAAGCCGACATCCGTACCGTATACCATCGCGGTATAACCGCTGTTGAACCGCCCTTCTTTGTCATCCAGATAAATGAGCGCCCCGTTTCCGTCCGGAATAAAGAGGTAGCCTTCCTTATCGTCCAAATAGGAACAGCCCATGAACGGATAAATGGAAATCGTTCCGATCAGATACTCATCGCCGTCCTCACGGATGGACTCATCGGGAATCCTTGCGACCAGACCGTCCTCTTCCAGACTGACCTCCAGCCTCATACCAAGCTTGTAGCTGTTCCAGTAGAGATCCGCCGCAAATCCGTTAGAAGTATAGGTGATCGTCTTTGTGACATTGTCATTGATCAGATCCGCCTGCCTCGTATCGTCGCTCTGGACGATCATCGTCAGCACGACCGCCGATTTCATGGCGCCGAGCCATGTGTTATTATTGTTTCCGTCGTCATAGCTGATGGCGGACTCCATGTACGCTCCCGTCACCTTATCCGCTACGACAACGGAAAGATCCTCCTCATTCATGTAGAGTGCGTACCGTGCGTTCTCCGTCACAAATTGATGTCCGTTGATGCTCTCCGCAGCCCGCACCTGCAAGGTTACGCCGCATCCCATATCGGGGACAAAAAGAAGAAGGATTACCGCCATGACCAGACTGCATATTTTTTTCATTTTCGATTTAGCTGCCAATCCGATACACCACCTCTCCGAATACCGACTGAATAAAGTCAAATACCTGCGACCACAGTACATAAATGATAAATGCTAAGAGACACGCGATCAAAATCGTAAAGATTGTCAGTCCGATGATCTTGAATGTCTCCTTGACCTTGTAGTTATTGATCTCCTTAATGGCTATGAAGATCAGCACCGCGATCCACACATACATGAACAGATTCGCAAACTGAACAAAAAACGCTTCGTTAAAGGTTACGACATGCCCAAGCAGGAAGATAAACGGCATAAACACAAGATACGGTCCTAAGCTGTAAATAAACGAACAGTAAATGTGTTTGAACTTTCCTTCGCCCTCGTTGATCGTACACATCAGATAATTACATCCGACTACCAACACGAGCATAACCACGATCGTTCCGATATCCGAAAAAATATCGTAACTGCCTTCCCGCACATACTTCAGCAAAAATCCACAAAAATACTTGTTAATAATGTAGAACAGCATGAAAATCACAAGCAGGATATTGGCACTGAGCACGGAAACCCGTCCCTCACGCTTAATGCCGTAGCAGCCGTCAATCGGGTGTCTCATATAGTAAAACATGTAGCGAAGCTGTTTTATGATCTTCACCTCGCCGACCTTATGCATCGCTGCCCGCGGCTTATCAAGAATGTGCTTTTTCTTATCGAGTACGCTTATGACCTTCTTCAGCACAAACAGGATAATAAGGAGAATGATAACAGTCGCAAGGTTATGCTTTAGCCAGTTGTTCCGGATTTCCCAAAACGCATCGGAATATCCCTCGTAATCCTTTGCCAGTCTTGCGTAATACACCGCTTCGCTGTAATTTTCTTCTTTGTAGAGCGCCCTGCCCATCGCCATGTTAGCGTAATCAAAGAGGTTGTTCATTTTGAGCACCTCTGTGAGCGGCTCCTTACTCTGCGTATAGCGCCCCTTTGAGAACAGATACAGCGCCTCATGCAGATAATTCGTAAACTCAGTCGGCTCGTATACCTGAATCTGCGCCTTATCGGAATCAAGCACGTAAATCTTATCGTCTATCCCGACCTGAATCGCCTCGACTTTGGTACTTAAACCAATTCTCTGCTGTCCGTCATCACTGCCGCCGAATACAAAGAGCAGGTCGCCATCGTTATTGTACTCATAAATGAAGCCCATCTGCGACGCCACAAACACGTTATCATGATTTCCGACCGCAACTGCCGCCGGTACCGGCTCATAGTAATCCGGTTCGATCATATTGATGCCCGCAATATTGAGTCGCTTTAAGGTGGCTCTTCCCTCTCCTCTTGTGACGGTATAGATTAACCCCTTTTCATCGATCGCCATATTATCCGGTGTTGCCGGGATATTGCCCCTCGACTTAGCTCTCTGCGCCTCCGTCTGGATCGAACGCCAGATAATGTTCCAAAGAGAAGGATCCGTGCCGTTTGTGCCGAAATATCCGAGGAACGTTCCTCCTTCCACCGGACTGATCTGCACAACGCCGTTCGTATTGGACTCGCAGATGATATACATGGTCCCCGATTCATTTGCGATGACCTTAAGAGGCAGGAAATCCTGCGTCTCTCCGTACAGCGGCGCCGTCGGTTTCCCGTAAGTCTGCATGAGCTCTCCGTTCTCATCAAACACGAAAATGGATCTTGCGTCACGATCCGCCACATAACAGATGTGCTCCGGTGTTACATAGATACCGCGCGGATTGACCAGCACGCCTTCTCCAAATGTGGTGATCAGGTTCGCTTCCATATCGGACACGACCACACGCGCGTTTCCGCTGTCCAGAATATACATATACCCATCGTCCAGCAGGGTGAAATCTGTCGGGGCATTCAATGCTTCTTCCCCAACCTTTGTAATGGTCTCATAAGGCAGATATGCCGTCTGTGTCTCCAACACATATCCGTAGCCGTCCACCGTATAAGTCTTGTACGGCGCGTCCGCCTGCACGATGATCGCATCCGCCGACACCGCAAAGGCAATGAGGAGCGCTGCCAATGAAATGATTCTTTTTTTCATTTTTTTCATGGTCTACCCTCTCATTTCTACTTGATACCGGAATGCGCCATCGTGTTCATCACGTTCTTCTGAAGGATACAGAAGAGGATCAGGTTCGGCAGGAACATGATCAGCGAGGCTGCTGCCGAAATACCCTGACCGGCTACGGTATTGGTTGTCGTGGTACTTGTCAATGTACTCATATAAAATGCAAGCGATTTCAAACCGTCGTCATTTATGTAATAATTCGCCGCCTCTAAATTCGTCCACACCTGCTGGAATACAAGGATGGCAGCCGTTGCAATTGCAGGCTTGATCATCGGAAGAATAATCTTGCGATAAATCTGAAACTCCTTCGCCCCGTCCATGTACGCCGCTTCGATCAGCGAATCCGGCACCTGATCGACGAACTGCTTCACCAAAAACAGTGCGACCGGTAACGGAATGAGCGGTAAGATCTCCGCCCAGTAGGAATCAATGAGTCCGAGCTTATTAACGACAAGGTATCTCGGTATCATGACCGCAACCGGAACGAACATCAATGCAAACTGGTTGATGGAAAGCATTGCGCTTCTTCCCTTGAATTTTAATTTCGAGAGCGCATATGCCGCCGCTGTAGAGAAAAACAGGGATGCAAACACCGTCACCACTGTGATCAGAACACTGTTAAACACGTATTTACTCAGCGGAATTCCCGCGGAGCGCGAAGCCTTGAACAGCTTTCGGAAATTATCTAACGTCGGATGCGTCGTGATGAATTTCGGTGGGAAAGCAAAGAGCTCTTCCATCGGCTTAAATGCATGGAATACAATAAACACGATCGGCAGTCCCGTGATCAGCACAAGAGGAACGACAAAGAGGTATATTTTGATCTGTCCCCTCTCAAACTTATCCGGGTTCATTCTATGTCCTTTATAAGCAGCCATCTTTTCTCCCTCCCCTCTTATTCTTCACCAAACAGCTTCTTGGATATGACTGAGAATACCTGTACGATCAAAAGCAATGCGACTGAGGTCGCCGCCGCGTAACCCATCTCATATCGGATAAATCCGTAATCCTCAATGTGGTTGACAATGAGCTGTGCCGCATATTGTGGCGTTGGATTTCCCGCAAGCAGCGTACTGATCTGTCCGTTTTGGAACGCTCCTACGATCTGCATGACCGCTGCAAAGAGCATCTGCGGCTTCATGCTCGGGATCGTCACATAGATCATCTCCTGGAAGCGGTTCTTGACACCGTCGATCGCCGCCGCCTCGTAGAGGGATTCATCCACATTTAAGAGTCCGGCGAGGATTGCTAAGAATCCGACACCCATGCTCGACCACAAACCGATAATAATGACGATTGGAAGCAGGTAATCCGTGCTGACGAGCCAGATGATCGGCTCGTTGATCGCTCCGATATCCATCAGCCAGCTGTTGATATAGCCCGTCTGGTCTCCCGTAAACATGATCTTCCAAAGTACCGTCATCGCGACACCGGTTGTCATACTCGGTGAGTAAAGGATCAATGCAAAGATCGTACGCGGAACCTTCGTCATATTCGCCAGCGCCCATGCGAGCAGGAACGACAGCACATAACCGCCGACACCGACGATCAACGCGTATTTCACGGTATTCGGTAATACGTACTGCATGAACACATCATCACTCGTGATCAGATTGATATAGTTCAGCAGACCTACTGCTTCCGGAAACTGAATGGCGTTAAAGTTCGTAAATGACAGAATAACCGCCATGATGACCGGAGCCAGTATAAACACAATGAACAGCGCCGCATACGGAAACACAAAGAAGTAACCGTTTTTATTAAAATGCGACTTACTGCCTACTTTTGATTTTTTGAACATGTCTCCGCCCCCTTACCGTCCCATGATCTCACGAACCTGTTCCACCGACGGTATCAAATATTCCTTCAGCACATTGCCGTCAGCGTCAATATAACCGAATTCCTCCAGCTTACGCAGCGTCTCTCTGTTGACCGCCTTGGCGACATCGTCCACTCTGGATCGCAAGTTCTTTCCATGGACTACCACATCGTTAAATGCGTTGGAAAGCTCACGTTCCAGCATGTAGCTTCCAAGCAGACGGGGCGCTTCCAGAATATTCGACGCCTGTTCCATGATCGTCTGCTTATGATTGGTCGGATAAGGCAGTTCTCCGAATGCCTCCAGATTTGCGGTCGGCCAGATGTATTCATCACCGTACATAATCTGTAACCGCTGTCCGAACTCCGCCTGCACCTCGGTGCTGGACCACCAATCCATAAATTCCCACGCCTGCTGTTCTCTCTCATCGTTCGAGTGGAACATAACCGTGCTTTCCGCACCGCCGCTCATATAGCGCTTGATTTCTCCCGTCTCCTCATCTACCACTCCCGGAATCAGGGAAATCTCCCACGAATTGGCAATCTCCGGTGCCGCATTTAAGATCAGGTTATAGGAGTTAAAATCCGCAATACCGATCGGTAAATCTCCGTTCCGGAAATGCTGATAGAAGTTCGGAATATCCACCGGCATGTTATAAAGGGTAAACAGCTCGGTAAGCTGTGTAAAGCCCTCAATCGTCTCCTCGCTGTCCACCGTCACATCCATCGCCGTTCTTCCGTACAGCGTGCCGTCGTTCTGGAAGATCAGCGGCGTCGTACCGTGGAAGTTACGCATCACCAGCATGGACGCGGTCGGATAATAAATATTCAGTCCTCTCATCTGCAGGTCGGGCAGCATGCCGATCATCTCATCGATCGTCTCAGGCGCCTCCAACCCCAGCTTCTCAAGAATATCAGTACGGCAGAACATAACATAGAAGTTCATCGTCTCCGGAAGAGAATAGAAGCCGTCCCCGATCACGGAGGAAACCAAGATACCTTCACTGTATCTACTGAAAACTTCCTGATAATTATCAAACTTTGTCAGATCGACCAGTGCACCACGGATACCAAGCTCGAACGGGATCGAGTAATTAATACCCGTCGCGATGTCCGGCGTATCTCCCGATGCATTCGATAGGACAAGTTTATTGGCATCCGTCATGATGGATAGATCCACCTCTATGCCGGTCTGTACCGTAAACTGCTCGTCGATCATCTTCTGCATGATCTCAACATACTGCCTCGGACGGTTTACCCACACCTGAAGATGGGACGCATCCGTATTGCTTGCCGAATAAGACTGTCCGAAGAAGGAGTAAACGAATCTCTTTAAGGACATCCAAATTCCCTCAAAGAAATTCAAGCCTCTCGGCAGCTTCGCACCCTCCTGATAAATATAGATGCGGTCGATCGCAAGGTTATTGTCATTGATCAAATCTATAAAATTTGCAATCTGTGTATTAATGGAATTGACGCTCGTGGAAAGCTCTGCCACACGGTAAATCAGCTCGTTCGGCTCATCTCCGAGACTCTTTAGCTGTTTTGCCGCAATGATCAGATACGCAAATGCCGCCACATCTTCGGGATCGTTCACATCGACATACTGCGTGGCGATATCCGCAACCTCGTAGAGTCCGTCCACCCAGCTGTACAGGCGGTCCTGCACATCCGGTATGTATCTTGTGAGTCGTAAATCCCTGTACTTATCTTTTTGGGTGCCGGCTACTTTCGTCACCTCAAGCGACAGATCGTTGATACCGCTCATAATCTCATCAACTCTTTCCAAAGCGTACCGGAGGTTATCCGCACTGATCGTAATGGAAATGGTGTGCTGTCCCTCCTCCAGAAAGACGCTTAAGCGGTTCCCGTCATCATCCTTTAAAGATGTGGTCTTATATTTGGTCGTATATGCCATAGAATAACTCTGAAATGCAGTGTTCGGTATCTGTCCGTCAATACGCCAGTCCACGAACACGGGAAAATCATTTTTTTCCGACTGAAGATAATTCACGCCGATATAATACCAGCCCGCCCTGTCTACACGGAAACGATACGTGATCTCCTGTCCCGCCGTCTTAAAGGAATCGGCGTCCACCGTATTTAATACCGTATCTTTTGAGGAGAGCGGTGATAAAGAAGAATCATACTCGCCGACCGCATGAATGGAGGAGTCGTTGCGGGCATAGAAATCTTCTCCCTGGATCGTGATCAGCTCACTTCCTTCCGCTTTCTGCGATCCTGTATAAGCTGCGACACTCTGCGGTGCGTCAAGCGTGATATTGCCGAGAAGGAACGTCCCCTCGTTGACCGTAAACGTCAGTGTATGCTCGCCCGCAGTCAGTTCTACAAGCAGCGGCTCGGAATAGCGGTAGCTCGTATCCATCAGATACTTGCTCTCCCACTGAATCTTTTTGTCCGGAAGCGACACGATTTCGTTGCCGTAACGGTCAAGCTCCACATCCTCCTTCGACACCCATGTCGTTTCAAACTTAAGATTCCTCATCTCATAAAAAGGATAAGTATTGTCCACCATCAGCGAAAACTCGATCGGCAGGATCGAGCTGTCATAGGAGAGATAGTCAAACCCTATCCAATAAAGCCCTGTCTGCGGCACATTCACTTTTACGCTGACCGTATCGCCGCCGTGCAGATCGACAACCCCGTTTTCATAGCCTCTGTTATCCGCCGCGATCTTGTCGCTGTACGCTTCTTCTAAGACTTCGTCCATTACAAAACGAATCTGCTCGCCGCCGTATACGGGTGCCGTATAGTTTGCGCTGATGTTCGTATAATTGGATGTCAGTCTCTCTACGCTGAAATTTCCCCCCGCTGCAGGCATCTCTACCGAGCCGGACGTCTCATCCGCAGCTGCAGATACCTGCGGCATTTCTCCGGTCTGCGCCCCCTCAAGCGTGATGACTGCCGCCAATACCAGCGCTGCAATTCTTTTCCATTCCTTCCGTGCCATACGAACCTCCTTACTGTGGAACCTCTCTTTTCTTAAAACCCCCAAGAGTATGTTAGGTAATCTTTGATTACCTAACATACTCTAAAAGAAAACAGCTGTTTTCTTGAAATCTCCCAAAAATGTTAAACGATTTTTTTAATGAGCGCAGCTCATTTTTTCGTCACTTCCAAATGCAGCACGCTGCATGCAGGAATCGTAAAGTTGAGCCGATCGTCCTTAAATGTGCAGCCCTCAAACTTCTCCGTATGTACCACGTTCGGATTCTCGAACGTATTATGGGCATGCATCTCATTCGTCAGGATCGTCCCGCAGACAGCCTCAATTTTTGTATCCGCAAGAATGCTCTCCACTTCATAATCCTTCTCGACCGACAGGTTATTGATCGTAATGTGAATCTTACCGTCCTTGCCGAGAGATACGGACTCGTTTAAGTTGGGCACCTGATACTCATCCTCTAAACCGATCGTCTCCGTCTCGATATAGCTTTCTAACAGCTCCGCATCCTGATGGCACTGATACATGTGGAATACATGATACGTCGGGGTCAGGATCATTTTTTCGCCCTCGGTCAGGATCACCGCTTGAAGAACATTTACCATCTGCGCGATATTCGCCATCTTCACTCTGTCGCAATGCTTGTTAAAGATATTCAGGTTGATGCCCGCCACCAGCGCGTCGCGCATCGTGTTCTGCTGATAGAGGAAGCCCGGATTGGTGCCCGGTTCGCAGGTGTACCACGTTCCCCACTCATCCACGATGAGACCGACTTCATGCTTTTTATCATAATGATCCATGATCGCGGTATGATGCTTGATCAATTCTTCCATGTACAGGGTCTTGCTCATCGTCTTATACCAGACTTTATCGTCAAAGTCGAGCGCACTTCCCTTCTTGATCCATCCCTCCGGATGCGTATAATAATGAAGGGATAATCCATCCATAAAGCCATGCTGCCCCTCTTCGCAGCGGAATGTTGTCTTCATTACGCCTTCTGTCCAGCCATAATCATCGATGTTCGGTCCACAGCATACTTTGAAAATATGCTTGTCGGACCGGTAATTGCGGACATAGGTCTGGTATCTTCGATACAGGTTCGCGTAATACTCCGGCGTCATATTGCCGCCGCAGCCCCAGTTCTCATTGCCGACGCCGAAATAATCAACGTTCCACGGTTCTTTGCTGCCATTTGCCGCACGCAGATCCGCCATGGGTGAAACACCCTCAAACGTCATATACTCAACCCACTCGCTCATCTCCTGCACCGTGCCGCTGCCGACATTGCCGTTGACATAGGTCTTGCAGCCGAGCTGTCTGCAAAGCTCCATAAACTCGTGCGTACCAAAGCTGTTGTCCTCGACAACACCGCCCCAGTGGGTATTGATCATTTTCTTTCTCGTTTCCTTCGGTCCGATGCCGTCCATCCAGTGATATTCATCGGCAAAGCAGCCGCCCGGCCAGCGCAGTACAGGAACATGCATCTCCTTTAATGCTGCCACAACGTCATTTCGCATGCCGTTTGTATTCGGAATATCAGAATTTTCCCCGACGTAAATCCCCTCATAAATGCATCTTCCGAGATGCTCCGAGAAATGTCCCTGAATCTCAGCGTTAATGTGGCCTTTTTGATTTGCCGGATTAATGTAAAGCTTAAACATGTTCGTCCCTCCGTTCTTTCTCTCTATTGCCGGCTTTTTTTGTGGTTTCCTTCCGTAAAAGACCACTTACCGGATAATATGCATAATCAAAGGCGTTTTTTCCACCGTTTATTATACAAATTGCATGTTTATTTCAGTGAAACTTTTAATATACACTCAATTATAGGCTACTTAAACGATTACTATGCCAATTTATTTCAATTTTCGCTTAACCTTTTCTTTTTTTGCTTAATTATAGTTACAATTTACCACACCAAAGAACGCAAATCAATAATCATATTCTCTTTTTATCGAAAAAATTTGCCCTATGTTTTTGTGCAATTTGACTATTTTTTGCGCGATATTTTAGAAATCACAGCATTTTTGTGTTTTTAACGATTTTTAGTCAAAAACGGCTTTTACTTTTCTATTGACTTAACCTTTTTCTTTTCCTATAATGAAATTTAAGCACTATTCATCATGTCTACCGGCATATTGCCGCGCTATTAAAGGAGGCAGCCATGTTATATGCAGGTTCTCTACAGGAGGCAGCAGAAATTTTCAAAGCGCTGAGCACACCAATGCGGCTGCGCATCATGGAATTGATCTATGAGAACGATCATCTCAGCATGAATGATCTGGCCGAGGCACTCGGTCTGACAAACAGCGCAATCTCACTTCACGTCAGCAAATTGGAAAGTGCGGGACTTGTCAAAGTACAGACGACCTCCGGAAAACGCGGCATCATGAAGCTGATCCGCCCAAGGTACAGCCGCCTGATCGTCGATCTCGCACCTCAGAATACCGCCCGCGCATGCTATCAGGATGATATTGGTATCGGGCAGTATACGTCCGCGGACGTTCATCCGACCTGCGGTCTTGCCACGTTAAACAGTATCATCGGGGAATTGGACGATCCCCGCGTATTTTCTTATCCCGAACGGTTCAAGGCAGGTATCCTCTGGATCGGCTGGGGCAGCATCGGATACAATCTGCCGAACCGACTGCGCGCCGGGCAAAAGCTGACAGAATTGCAGATTTCTTTTGAAATTTCTTCCGAATGTCCGGAAAATAACGACGATTATCCGAGTGACATTCATTTTGAGATCAATGATATCTCCGTCGGGACATGGATCAGCCCCGGCGATTACGGCTCCAGAAAAGGAATGCTTTCCCCGCAGTGGTGGCCGGAGCTCTTAAATCAATATGGTCTTTTGAAAACTTTGATCATCAATCATAACGGAACCTTTATCGACGGCACGCACGAAATATCGAACGTGACGATCGAGGATCTGCATATTGATTATAACAGCAGCATCAACCTGACGTTTTCCGTTCCAAAAAATACGCTGAACTGCGGCGGCATGACGCTGTTCGGAAACGAATTCGGGGATTATAATCAGAGCATCCGCGTGAAAGCGTACTATGAAGATGTGAATGAGTCATAAACATTTATTGTCATAAAAAAAGACTTTCGCACCGGTGAAAGTCTTTTTTTATATTATGTATCATCTGCTACATGCGGGAAAGCGTGTTCCAGTAAGCCTCGGCATTTTCCACGATCGGCCGGTTCCACTGTTCCAGTTAATCAAGGAGTTTTTGATCCCGGCTGTCTCCGGAGGCATAGCGAAGCAGAATATCGTTCATGCTCTCAGCCAGCAGACTGCCGTTATTCCCTCCGTTACCGAATCGCAAAAAGCAATTTCGCCACGCCGCGATCGCATTCTCCTCATCTTCTTTTCCTGTTACTGCTTTTCCAGCCGCCCATCTTACCCGTTCGTATTCCGTCACGGGACGCACGCGGTTTGGCGATTTCGCCGTTCGATCAAGAATGTTCGCCGCAGACTCATTGACCATCTCCTCAGCGGAACGATACCCTTCAAGCTTCTTGGCATTATACTCATAATACTGCTCCGTCAGTTTTCCGAAACATCCCCGCTAAGGGTATAGGTCGATCGATAGTCTCCACTAAAACTCTTGCAATATACCCGAAAATAATATGTTCCGCTTGGAAGATAATCAAAATAATAAGGTTGTTTTCTAATAAGATTGTAAATCTACCGCTAACCGATGTCTTATACTTTTGAACATCCACATCAAACTGATTATCAATCGTACCAGTCACATGAAACTGCGGCGCCGTTAACACATAGGCGTCTTGCGCCCGATCATCCACCTCTTGAGCATCATAATAAGTTGACAGCACAACGCCAAGCGTATACGGATTATCACTATCATATCCTGAATAACTTCTTACAGCAACAAAGTAAATGCCCTCTTCTGCCATATATGCAAAATGTTCCACCCTGTCCGCAGACTCTATTTGACCTACCAACAGAATATTCCCCGAAGCAAAAGCATACCATCTTTCCTGTCCTTCCTCAGTAATGGCATCATTCAAAGCGAGTTAACCGATATCACCCATGCAGCATTCGGATTTGTGTTTTCCTGCGCGGCAAAAGATACAATCCCTTCCCTAGAATACTGATCGACATATATTTCTTCCTCAACATTTTTATTTTCTTTTTCCGCTGCTATCGGTGTTTCGCCCATAACATATAGAAATTCTTCATATGTCCCTTCTAACTTCTCCGCCTGCACATTAACATCTAAACTGAACAGTAATCCCACCACTATTATGGCACATAACCACTTTTTGTACATCATCCCATTGCCCCCTTTCTTCATCTTCCCCGTCACGTCTTTTCAAACTACATATATCTTGTCCCACATTTTTCTGTGTGTCACAACAAAATTAATATCGTAGTTTTTCTATCAATTCCCTCCATTTTGGAGCTTTCTTTCAACAAAAAACCATCCCGATACCTGTGGGAATATCCCCTGGTATCGGGATGGTTATATTCATGCTTTTCTATTATATTCGGAAATTTCTTCGTACCCAAAACACGCGATACGTCCCTTATTATAGGATCGTCTTTACCCATCCTTCCGGCGCTTCGATATTTCCCATCTGAATGCCGGTCAGCGTATCGTACAGTTTCTGGATCGTCTCTCCCATCCGCTCCATGCCGCTTGCAAAACAGATCTCTTTTCCGTGGTCATTGATTTTGCCGACCGGAGAGATGACCGCCGCCGTTCCGCACAGACCGCACTCCACAAACTCCGGTACTTCCTCAAAGAGCACCTCGCGCTCCTCCACCTGCATGTGGAGATAATGTTCTGCCACATAAAGCAGGGAACGTCTCGTGATCGAGGGCAGGATGCTGTTCGACTTTGGTGTTACCAGCTTGCCGTCCTTCGTGATAAAAATAATATTCGCACCGCCCGTCTCCTCAACTTTCGTTCTTGTCTGGGGATCCAAATACATATTCTCATCAAAGCCCGCCCGATGCGCCTCCATGATCGGATGTAAGCTCATCGCATAGTTTAAGCCCGCCTTGATATTGCCTGTTCCGTTCGGCGCCGCACGGTCAAAATCGGAAATCCGGATTGTCAACGGCTTCGCGCCGCCCTTAAAATAAGGTCCTACAGGGGTTACAAAAATGCGGAATTGATATTCTTCCGCCGGCTTTACACCGATGACAGAATTGGTTCCCATCATGTACGGCCGAATATATAAAGTCGCGCCAGTGCCGTAAGGCGGAACCCATGCGGCGTTTGCCTTCACAACCTCGCAGACAGCCTCCACAAACTTCTCCTCGGGAAATACGGGCATCTCTAACCTTTTTGCCGTATCCGCCATACGCTTTGCATTCATATCCGGACGGAAGCAGACAATGTGTCCATCCTCCGTTGTGTATGCTTTCAGTCCCTCAAAACAGGTCTGCGCATACTGAAACACGCAGGCGCACTCGCTTAATACCACATTTGCGTCATCCACAAGCTTTCCCTCGCCCCACGCGCCGTTTTTATACTCGGCAACGTAACGCTTGTCTGTCTGATGATAGCCAAAACCGATGTTTGCCCAGTCCAAGTTCTTTTTTTCCATTGTCTGTTCGACTCCTTTCCACACCGAAGGACACTGCTTTTGCCCACGGAGCATTTCTGTTCTTTTCCATATTAGTATAGTTGCGCTGTTTTTTCAATATCAGATTTGCAAGCGGCACTGGATTTTTTACTCTGCACGTGCGATAATGGAGTGAAACAGGATAAATGAGCGCCTTTTGACACAAACTACGTTCAAACAGTCAGACAAGCGGAATCGCAGACCTGCATTCCGTTCAGAAATGGAGGATGTTTATGGCTAAGATTGTCAACACAGCGGATTTTGAGAAAAGTGTATTACAGTCGGACAAGCCCGTGCTTGTGGATTTTTTTGCAACATGGTGCGGTCCGTGCAGCATGATGGCTCCGGTGCTTACAGAGCTTTCCGAAACCTATGATACGTTTGAGGTCGTAAAAGTCGATATCGATGAGTCCATGCCGCTTGCGGAGCGCTACGGCGTGATGTCCGTTCCGACTTTTATCGCATTTAAGAACGGTGCGGAAATCGGCCGCACGATCGGCGTCCAGGCAAAAGAGAATCTCCTGAAACTGCTGGCATTATAAAAAAATTGGCGCGAATGCGCCAATTTTTTTATAACCCCTCCCTGTTCGCCAGTCTTTCCTTCCTTAGCCAGTTCAGATCTTCCTCGGTCGGGCTCTCATAAGCCGCCGCGATTTTCAGATGAGCCGGCGCTTCTCCGCAGACGTAGGCAAAACGGATCTTTAACGTCCATTCGCCCGGCGTCACGGGAATCTGCTCCTGCACGGAAGTGTCCTTTATAATCTCATCTCCCACTTTTTCAAAACGGTATACGCTCTGCCCGTCCGGTGAAACCACTTCAACAATAATCTGTTCTTCCACCGGGAAGATATTTTTGTTGGGCTTCCTGATCAGATCAGAAAACGCAATCTCTAAGTTGACGATATTGTCTTCGTGAACATAAAACGGCCAGACTCCCATACTGACATAGGGCGCCGTATATACGTTTCCTGTCTGAAGCTTTGTTTTTTGAAATGTGGTATCCAAACGGAACAGATACCCCTGATCAATATCCGCCAACAATTCTTCTTTTGTAAGATAATATTCATAGGTAACATCCGCCTCCGCATCGGATGTTCTTCGTTCCAGCATAGAAAGCAGCAGATAACTCGCCGGCATAAATTCCCGCATAAACTGCTTCGCTTCCGCCTCGCTGCCCTCGGACTGCACCAGATCCGCATAGGTTTTCTGCGTTGCTTCAACCAGCGCGTCAAAATATGCCTGCCCGTCAGTAAGCGACATCCGAAGCGCCGTCTCCTCCAAAATCATCTGATGCAGCACACGGATCATCAGCTCGCCCCTTAAGCCGCTCTCACCGCCCCGCATAAATTGACTGTAGATATAGCGCAGCGTGTTATTTCCATAATAATAAAGCTCTCTTACCGTGAGCGGATATGCCGTCATGCGCGTGACAGCGTCCGCGCCTTCATCCAAAAGATCATCCCGGTCTTCCTGCATCCTGTCAAACAGGCCACCCACGACAGACCACGTATCCACCACACCCGTTTCCGAGACCGCTCTTGCATAACTATTCTGCACCAGCCCATAAATATACTGCTGTCCGTCGATCATCGCATCCGCGACCTTCACAGCCGAAACTTTCTCGCGAATGTCCTGTACAAAATAGCTGCCGTCGCGCGGTGTCCAATACTCTGAAAGCGTGTAGGAACCGTCTTCATTGACCAAAAAAGTAATCGCCGCCGGAACATAACTTCCTGCAAGCTCCGTCAATCCCGTCTGCTCACAGAGATACGCTGTTGCCAGTACCTGCGCATAGACCGTGAGCGTCTCCTGATCTCCCGTCGCTGCATCCACTGACCCTTCCGTTGCCAGCACGACATAGCTGACGCAGGGATACATCGCCCACAATTCTCCGGTCACACCTTCGGCGGCGGCCTCCGTCCTCGTCACACCGCCAAACGCGCCTGTCTCCTCCGCCCAGTCCCATGCCGCTTTTGCGATTGCGTCATCCAACTGACTGCTCTCCGGGCGCAGCGCATAAATGCTCCAGACCTCCCCGCCGCCCATACGTCGCAGCAGCCACAGTTCTCCGTCCACATACAGCAACCGACTCCCGCTCTCAAACGGACGCCATAAGCGTTTTTCCGCGGGAAGCGTCCCAATCCTTTCAAGTTCCGCTTCCATCCGGTCATTCGGCAAAAAAATCCCGTCAAACAACACTTCTAATTCTTCTTTGTTAAAAAATGACCACGATACGGTATCCGCATTATATTCCTCAGGTGTTTGATCAAAAAGAAGATACGCCTGCTGCCCTAACTCATTCCATCTCAGACCGTCCGCTTCCAGATAACCGCCGATCCGTTGTCCTTCGACCGGGAAATAAGAGCTGAGCGGATTCATATAAATACAATGATCATATTCATACCAGCCCTCAGCCGGAACCGCCACGACTGCAGGGCTTTGCCCGCTATCCGAATCCATCGGCCCGGCTGAACCGTTCCCGCCTTCCGCCCCGTTTACTCCCGCAGTACCGTTCCCGCCTCCCGCCCCGTTTACTCCCGCAGTGCCGCTTCCGCTTTCCGCATTCGTCGTTTCCTCCGCACCGCTTCCGTCTCCCGCATCCGTCGTTTCCTCCGCACTCCCGTCTCCCGGTTGCGCGTCTCCGTCCGTCTTGGGATTTGTCAAAAAGCAAACAGCCACGATCACAAGACTAAGCGCCGCTGCCAGCAGCACCCAAAACGCCGGCTTTTTATAATGAAGAACTCCCTTGACCCTCTGGCGGACACCCACCTCTCCAAATGCAACCGGACAGGCGGCAATCCGAAAGCGACGCACACTGCAAGTCAGCAGCGCCGTTGAATACGCCTTGCGTTCTTCCACATCATACCGTTTCACCACACGCTCATCGCAGGCATACTCAATATCCCGGCAAAGCATGATATAGGCGGCCCACAGCAGCGGATGAAACCAGTATACCGCCAAAAGAAAATAGCCGAACGGCTTGATCCAATGATCTTTTCTACGGATATGCGCCAGCTCATGGGAGATAATGTAATTCCTGTCCACTTCCTCTACTTTCATCGGAAGATAGACGCGCGGACGGACAAGCCCGAGCACAAACGGCGAATCCACCCGTTCGCTCTCCAAAACGGGAATGCTTCTGTATCCTGCTTCCTGCCTCACGGGAACCGCCGTTCTCACATGAATGCGCAGCCGCAGATAGGACGCTGCCGCATAGAGAAGCAGGAATGCTGCACCTGCCAGCCATACCCAGGAAGCCACGGTCGTAAGCACCTGCATGGGATTCACACTGTCCCCCGGCTTTGGTGCAAAATGGTCGGAAATAACCGGATTGACCGTCTCATTCAGTATTCCGATTCCCGTATGTATTTCCGGTTTCTCGGTATACATCACATCAGGAGTGAACGTCTGCACACTCGGTATCAGTGAAACCGTGCTTTCTATCTGAATCGGAATAAGCAGACGCACCGCCACCATCCCCCATAAGAGACAGCAAATCCATTTCGGCATTTTTTTCAACAGCACTCTCAAAAGCCAGACCACCGGAACAAGCCAGCCCGCACAGATCGCCCGATTCAGCAATTCTAAAAAGAAACGTTCCATCCATGCACCCTCCTATTCCCTGTATGTATCGATCATTTGCTGCACGCTCTCCACGTCCTCCTTGGAAAGCTTCTGGTGCTTCGTAAACGCGGCAATAAACGCGGGCAGCGAACCTCCGAATTTCTTATTGACAAGCTCGTCAATCTCCGCCGCCTGAATCTCATCCTGAGAGACCAGCGCAGTAACAACCGCATTCTCATTTTTTACCACGCCGCGCTCACTCAGACGCTTGATGACCGTATACGTCGTCGTGCGCGACCAGCCAAGTTCCTCCTTGCACAGCCGCGCAAGCTCAGCGCTTGCAATCGGCTCATGTGCCCATAAGATCAAACAAAAACGATATTCACTCTCAAAAACCTTCGGTGTCGGCATACTCGCCCTCCTTGCCCGCCGCAGCGATCCGTTCCGGTCTCAAACAGTTCTTCGCCGCATGTCGTTTGTCTAATGCATTAGACTATCTATTGTCAGTCTAACACGTTAGACAGAAGGTGTCAAGTGCTTTCCGTTTCACAGGGCGAGTGGTAAAATAATCGGCAGTTGACCTGTCACATCAACTGCCGCTAACATTTTTTACACCTTTTCGATCACAACCGCATGCGCGATGCCCGGCACGGTCTGCCCTTCGTTAAACGAAGTTTTGCTGAGGAGCGCACCCGTCGGCACGAACAGGACTCTTTTCCACTCCCCTGATTCAATGCGCGGAAGGATATACGCCGACAGCACGGCCGCGGAGCAGCCGCAGCCCGAACCGCCCGCCTCCGTCTTCTGTCGGATGCTGTCATACATACGCATGCCGCAGTCATCATGCTGCGCGGCGATCTCAATCCCCTTTGCGTTCAGCAGATCGATCAGCGCCTGCTGTCCGACCGTCCCCAGATCGCCCGTAAAAATCTTGTCATAATCCGACGGCTTTCTCCCGAAGTCCTGCAGATTCTGCGCGATCGTATCAGAGGCTGCCGGAGCCATGCAACAGCCCATATTAAAGGAATCTTTAATACCGTAATCGACTATCCTTCCCGAAGTGATTCCGGTGATGCGCGCGCGTGCTCCGCTTGTGCTCGATGCGGACAATACATACGCGCCGCTGCCGGTCACGGTCCATGTGGAACACTTCGGCCGCTGCGAACCATAGCTTAACGGAAACCGGAATTCTTTTTCCGCACTGGCAAAATGACTGCTTGTGACACAGGCGAGTGTGTCCGCATAACCTCCCGCAATCAGCATACTGCCGATGCCGAGCGCCTCTCCGCAGGTCGAGCACGCCCCATACATGCCGAGAATGGGCGTTTCAAAATCCATCAGTCCGTACGAGGAAGCAACCGTCTGCGCGAGCAGATCCCCCGCAAGCAGATAGCGAATATCCTTGTGCGTCAAACCCGCTTTCCCCAGCGCTAAGCTAAGCGCCTCCTTTTGCAGCGTGCTCTCGGCGGCTTCCCAGTTATCGCACCCCATCATGTCATCCGACGCTACCATATCAAAGAGCGCACCGAGCGGTCCTTCTCCCTCTTTCGTCCCGACGATGGAGGCGCTTTCCCTGATATACACCCCTTTGTCAAACGCTACACTCTGTTTTCCTTTTTGCGGACTCCCCATATCGCACCATCCCTTCTCTGACTTCTGATTTCCATTCTTTTTTCTCATGGTTACTATGCGCCGAAGAGATGATTTTTATTCTTTAATCAAAAAAACAATTTTCTTTCCTATCTTATTTTTTTATTGAGTCCGACCGTGATTTCCCTTATAATAAAGCGAAGACCTCTTGCAGAAAGGAAAATCACGTTCCTCAGGGTAAAACATATGAATTTAGATAACAAGTATTATGAAGAATTATATTTTATTCATCAGGATAGCCGGTCGCTGCTCCCGCAAAATCAGGCAGCCATCATTGAGCTGCTTGATAAAAACGGTGCGGTCGGCGTCGTCAGCTTCTATGACGAGCCCGGATATCCTATTTATTTTGTTTCAGGCTTTGCCCTGACTGCGCTTGATTATGACTACTCAGAGATGCTGCGCGCCTGTGACGAGCAGTTTTTGAATCTGGTATATGAAAAAGACAGGACGGCCTTTACGGAAAATACGCAAAATAAAAATGTCGTCTGTCAGGAATTCCGTCTTGTGAACAAATCCGGTAAAAATATCTGGGTCAATTCCTATCAGAAGCCTTCTCTTTCCCTGGACGGCCGTCCGATCATCATTGCATCCGTCCGCATCGTCGAGGATGCCAGAAAACGGGAAAGCGAACTGCTTACAGCGCTGACAAAGGGTTATAACCGCATTATTTATGTTGATATGAATCAGGGGCGGTACCGCGTCATCAAAAGTGACGGCGGCGTTTTTGACGAGCAGGTCTGCGGTACGCTCCCCGAGCTGGAGGAGCTTCTTCGTCAATACAGACAGGATTATACCAATCCGGACGATCACTCCTTTGCGGATATTTTAAACAGATTAAACTTTTTCTCCGCCGATCAGGGCGGCAATTATCAGACGACCTATCTCGCAAAAACCGGAGACGAATACCAATGGGTAGAGTTTCAGGCATTTTACGGCGGTGCCATGAATTTGGATACCGGGCATTTCATTTTGACTTTCCGCGTTGTAGACGAAGAGAAACGACGTGAATTGGACGCAAAAAGAATTCTGTCCGACTCCCTTGCAAAAGCGGAGGAGGCAGGACGTATCAAGAATAAATTTCTTTCCCGCATGTCCCATGATCTTCGTACAC
>CAMWSU010000030.1 GCA_947176965.1 uncultured Lachnospiraceae bacterium
GCATTATGAAACGGAAGTTGTGGCGGTGCGGGTGGGGAAGGTACTCGGCAGGAACGGAAGCGGGATCCCGTTATTCCGAAGGCAGATCGAGGCGGGAGGACCGGTGACGGTGACGCATCCGGACATTATCCGGTATTTTATGACGATACCGGAGGCTGTCTCCCTGGTGCTTCAGGCAGGCGTTTACGCGAAGGGCGGGGAGATTTTTGTGCTCGATATGGGAGAGCCGGTAAAAATTCTGGATCTGGCAAAAAACCTGATCCGGTTGTCGGGCTATAAGGTGGATGAGGATATTAAGATCAAATTCACGGGCTTACGCCCCGGAGAAAAGCTGTACGAGGAGCTTCTGATGAATGAGGAGGGAATGACGGATACAGCGAACAGGCTCATTCATATCGGAAAGCCGATCGAGTTTGACGAGATGGTCTTTTTTAAGCAGCTCAAGCGTCTAAAGGATGCGGCGAACGAGGAGTCGGAGGATATCAGAGAACTTGTGAGGGAGATTGTGCCGACCTATACGCCGAAGGAAGATGAGGAATTAGATTGAAAAATCAGAGATTTTTCAATCGGCAATTTGTGCTGGCGCCCAAATTTGCGGGCTGTTGGTGACATGGAGAGTTTGTATAGAATAGAGCAGGAGGGAACGGCTTTATGGGAAACAGGGAGGAGCATAAGAGAATTTATCTGTCAAGTCCGACCATGCATGGGGATGAGCAGCGTTTTGTGCAGGAGGCATTTGATACGAACTGGGTTGCGCCGCTCGGACCGAATGTGGATGCGTTTGAGCAGGAAATCTGCGCGTATACGAAAGCGGGATATGCGGCGGCCTTAGATTCGGGAACGGCGGCGATCCATCTGGCGTTAAAGCTTGCGGGCGTTCAGGAGGGCGATATTGTTTTTGCCCCGTCCCTGACATTTTCTGCGACCTGTAATCCGATCATGTACGAGAAGGCGGTTCCGGTATTCATCGACTGCGAGCCGGATACCTGGAATATGTCGCCGCAGGCGCTGGAACAGGCATTCAAGAAATATCCGCAGGCAAAGGCGGTCATAGCCGTTTATCTGTACGGAACGCCCGCGAAGATTGATGAATTGATGGAAATCTGTAAGCGGCATAACGTACCGTATATCGAGGATGCGGCGGAGTCGCTCGGAGCGAGCTATAAAGGAAAGCAGACGGGAACATTCGGAACATTCGGAATTTATTCATTTAATGGGAATAAGATCATAACAACGTCGGGGGGAGGAATGCTTGTCTCGGACGATCAGGAGGCAATCGCGCGTGCGCGTTTTTTTGCGACACAGGCGCGTGATAAGGCAAGGCACTATCAGCATTCACAGATCGGCTACAACTACCGCATGAGCAATATCACGGCGGGGGTCGGCAGGGGACAGCTGCTGCATCTGGATGAGCATATTGCCTTAAAAAAAGCAATCTATGAGCGCTACAAGGAGGCATTTGCGGATATTGAGGAGATTGCAATGAATCCGATGGATGTGGACGGCGAGGCAAATTACTGGCTCTCGTGCATGATAATCCGCGAGGACAGCCGTGTGACGCCGGATATGGTGATGGACCGGCTGGAGGAGTATAATATCGAGACGCGGCCGATCTGGAAACCGATGCATTTGCAGCCCGTCTTTGCGGAATATGATTTCTTCACTCATGACGGCGGGGAAGAGAGCGTATCGCAGCATATTTTTGATCACGGACTCTGTCTTCCGAGCGATATTAAGAATACACCGGAGGATATGGAGCAGATCATCGGGCTGGTGCGCGGATTATTTGGGAAAGAATGATCATAAATGTTGTGAACAGCGTTTCGCGATGGACGCTTGGAGAAGATGAAAAGAAAAAGGAGTATCGCGCGTGTATCGAAAGTTCATCAAGCGTTTTTTGGACATATTGCTTTCGGGGATCGGACTGATCGTGCTCAGTCCGGTGTATTTGATCGTGGCGATCTTGGTGCGTGTCAAGCTCGGCTCTCCCGTGATCTTTCACCAGAAGCGGCCGGGATACCATGAAAAGATATTTACGCTATGTAAATTTCGGACGATGACCGATGCGCGGGATGAGCACGGCGAGCTGCTTCCCGATTCGGTGCGGCTGACAAAATTCGGAAAACTGCTTCGAAAGACGAGTCTGGATGAGCTTCCGGAGCTTTGGAATATTTTTAAGGGCGACATGAGCCTGATCGGACCGCGTCCGCTGCTTGTCTCCTATCTGCCGTGGTACACCGAACGGGAGAAGAAGCGTCACAGCGTCCGCCCCGGACTGACGGGATTGGCGCAGGTGAGCGGCAGGAATTTTATCGAGTGGGATAAACGGCTCGAAAAGGATGTCGAGTATGTGGAACATATCAGCTTTTTGCTGGATCTGCGCATTTTATGGCGCACCGTCATGGTCGTATTTGCTAAGAGTGACGAAGTTGCCGAGGTGACGGATGACGTGGAGGGAAATTTAGCGGAGATCCGCGCAGCAAAAAATGAAGATGTTCTAAGGTTGGAGAATACTCAACCTAAGAACATCTAGGTCATTTTTGAAAGAAATGCCAGAGGCATTTCTTAAACGGTAGAAACAGGAGCAGAAATGGTATGGCGGGAATCAGGATCATTGATCTGGCGCATGAAGATGAGTGGAACCGGGTAATCGGACAGTTTGCAAAGCATGATGTGTATTTCACACCGGGATATGTCAAAGCTTTTTGGAGAAACGGGGACGGCGAGCCGTTCCTGCTCTATTATGCCGGAAAAAAGCTGAAGGCTGCGAATGTCGTGATGAAGCGTCCCGTGCCGGTACGTCAGACAAAGGGCGCAGCGGATGAGGCATTAAAGGACTGTTATGATTTTGTGACGCCGTATGGTTATGGCGGTTTTCTTTTGCAGGGGGATACCTCAGAAGAGGAAAAGCAGGCGCTTGCACATGCATACCGTGATTTTTGCCGTGATCATCATATTGTGGCGGAGTTTAACCGCTATCATCCAGTGATCGGCAACGCGCATGATATGGAGTGCCTTTATGAGGTTGTTGACTTAGGGCATACCGTCTGTATGGATATTTCCTCGAAGGAGAAAATATGGGAAGGGCTTACAAGTAAAAACCGGAACCTGATCCGCAAGGCGGAGAAGAGCGGCGTGCGCGTTTATTGGGGCAGGGAGGAGAGCCTGTTTACGGAGTTTGAGCAGATTTACAACGCGACGATGGATAAAGTAGGCGCGGACAGTTATTACTATTTTCATAAGGAATTTTATGACAGCATCTTAAACGACATGAAGCATCAGGCGCTTGTCTTTTCCGCGCATCTTGCGGGAGAGACGATCGCGATGTCCATTATCCTGTATGGAAACGGGCAGCTTCATTATCATTTGTCCGCATCAAAAAAAGAATATCAGTCCTATGCGCCGACGAATCTGCTGCTCTATGAAGCGGCATGCTTCGGGAACAGCATCGGGATGAAGACGTTTCATTTGGGCGGCGGTCTGGGAAGCCGCGAGGACTCGCTGTATCATTTCAAAAAGCAGTTTAACCGGTATGAGGATACGCAGTTTGCCATCGGCAGGGCAGTTTTTGATGCGGAGGCGTATGAGCGCCTGCGGGAGATCAATAACAATGCGAAAGAGACGAACTTTTTCCCCGCATACCGGGATATCGATGCGGAGTAACAGGGAAGGAGCAAGCGGATGAAGGCGATCCATGTGCAAAGATTGAAAGAGATATCTGTCGTTCGGACGGTTCTTTTACTATGGCTGCTGGTGCAGGTTGGTTTGATTGCTTATTACAATTTTGCATTGGCAAAATGGAATATTGACTATGATTCGGCAAAGCTGTTTGTGCACGCTGTGGAGATCTGCAAGAATCATAATTTTATTATTGAAGGCTGGAAGTATATCACAACGGCGGAATTTGATTGTTCGCTGCTGTTTGCGGTTCCCTTTTACTATTTGACCGGAGATATTTATGTATCATTTGCCCTATCGAACATGGTGTTTCTTGCGCTTTGGATATGGACGGTCTTTCGCCTGTTTGCCGGACACACATACGGAAAAGAGTGTGCATTGCTGGCGCTTGATCTGATATTGATACCCTATGGTCTGGGAATGTTGGAATATTTTAATATGTTGTTTTTTAATGGCGGGCAGTATGTTGTCAAGGCACTGTGCCCGCTGATGCTGATCGCATTGTTGGGCGAGGGGGGGGTACAAAAAAAGTGGATTTCAGGCGTTTATGCGTCAATATGTGCCCTGCTTTTATTGATAACGACCATTTCCAGCGGCATCTATGTTTTTGTCAGTGCGCTGATTCCGATATTGGGATGGATGCTCTATGAGGAATTAAGAGACAAGGCGCATGTATCAAAGCGTGTTTTGTTTGTGTCTATGGCTGTGGCAGGAATCGTGATCCTGGGCTATGGGATCAATCGTTACTTGAAAATTGACGCACAGGGAAGCGAAATGCTGCTGAATGCAGGAAATGACGGCGTTTTCCAAAACGTAACAGGATGTTTTTTGGGAATCTTCGGTCTGTTCGGGGCAATCGCGGATTCACCGGTCCGGGTACTGTCCTATGAGGGAATATCCGTTGTTATGAGGAATATTTTCGTACTGGCCCTGATCGGAAGTGCGTTTCGGGGCGTGCGGCGCATGCTGTTAAATAAGGCGGCATTGATAGAAAAGCTATTGCTGGCATGCTTTTTGTGGAATACGTTCATTTTATGTATCTGCCATACCGTAAACAGCAGAGGGGAGTGCCATTATCGCTATCACTTGATCGGCGTACTGCCGCTCCTATGTTTGATGTCGATGTACCTTGTTGACTATTGCAAGAAGTGTGCCATGAGACTGCGGGTTATATGGATCGTGCTGGGATTGACGTTTTTGGGGACCATCGCGTTTTCGGCAAACCACAAAGTTTTTTGCTGGAGATGGGAATATACCGATCTGGAAATGCTTTGCGCGTATGTCCGTCAGGAAAAAATCGAAATGGTATATATTTACGGACATGAGGATTTTGCAGAGGATTGCAGATTGCTGGATTATAAAAATACGGAGACGGTTTACATGCCGGTCAATGATAGTGGGTATACATGGGTGGTCGATTATTATGAAGAATGGGATGGCAGAGATATTGAATTTGATCATGCGGTTTTGGTGATCGACGAGGCGACGGAGGATACGCTGGAGCTGTTTGGCCATACGTATCATAGGATTGCGCAATTAGGTTATCTGGGCGTCTATCAATAGGCGGTATGGGTGGTCATAGAAAGAAGAAAGCGGATAAGAACGGTTGTTTTATGAAAAAAATACTAATTTTAACAAATTTGGATATCGGGCTGTACAATTTTCGAAGGGAGCTCTTGGAAGCGCTGCTTGCCGTGCCCTATGAGGTTCATATCGCGCTGCCGGAGGGAGAGCTGATCCCGAAGCTTGTGAAGATGGGATGCATATTCCATGAAACAAAAATGGAGCGGCGAGGGATGAATCCGATGCAGGAGGTGAAGCTGATGCGGCGTTATCGTCAGCTTCTGGATGAAGTGGGACCTGACGTGGCGCTGACCTATACGATCAAACCCAATATTTACGGCGGGACAGCGCTGGCTTCAGCCGGGATTCCCTATATTACGAATATCACGGGTCTAGGCACGGCGGTCGAGGGAACTGGACTGCTTCAAAAGGTAACAATTCGAATGTATAGACATGCCATGCGCGGCGTGAGCTGTTTGTTTTTTCAAAATCAGAAGAATGAGCAGTACTTTACAAAACGCGGTATTGCGATCGGAAAGCACAGGCAGCTGCCCGGTTCCGGCGTCAATTTGGAGCGTTTTTCATATCTGCCGTATCCGGATGAGGACGAGCCGGTATCCATGCTTTTCATTTCCCGTGTGTTAAAGGAGAAGGGGATTGATCAGTTTATGGAAATGGCGAAGGTCATCCGCGGGGAGTATCCGAATACGCGCTTTCATATTCTCGGGTTTTGCGAGGATGACGACGATAAGCCCGACTCTTATCGGAAACGGATCGCGGATTTAGAGGAGCAGGGCATTTTGAGGTTTGAAGGGATGCAGGATGATGTGCGCCCGTTTCTTGCCAAAAGTCAGTGTACGATCCACCCGTCCTTTTATCCCGAGGGGATGTCCAATGTCTGTCTGGAGAGCGCGGCGAGCGGCAGGCCGGTCATCACGACGGACCGCGCGGGATGCAGGGATACGGTCGAGGATGGGAAAACGGGACTTTTGGTAAAGGAGCGCGACACGGAGGATTTGATCCGCGCCGTGCGGCAGTTTTTGGAGATGCCCTATGCGCAGCGAAAACAGATGGGCATAGAAGCAAGGCGCAAAATGGAACGCGAGTTTGACAGGCGCTTTGTCGTGGAAAGTTATTTGAAAGAATTGAAGCGGATTCTGGGATAAAATAGAAGGAGGAAATAAACATGAGCTTGTATGAAAAAATCATAAAGGGTGAGGAAAAAATCGCATTGGTCGGGCTTGGCTATGTCGGCATGCCGATCGCGGTCGCATTTTCTAAAAAGGTGCCGGTGATCGGTTTTGACCTAAATAAAGAGAAGATCGCAAAATACCAGAATGGCATCGATCCGACGTGCGAGGTGGGAGATGAAGCGATCAAGGCGTGCAGCGTGGAGTTTACGTCGGATGAGACGAAGCTGCGCGAGGCAAAATTTTATATCGTGGCGGTGCCGACGCCGGTCAATGCCGATCATACGCCGGACTTAACGCCGATTGAGGGCGCAAGCCGCATACTCGGAAGAAACCTTGCAAAAGGCTCCATCGTCGTCTATGAGTCCACGGTTTATCCGGGCGTGACCGAGGAGGTTGCCGTGCCGATCTTAGAGCAGGAGTCGGGATTAACGTGCGGTGTGGATTTCAAGGTCGGCTATTCGCCGGAGCGCATCAATCCGGGGGATAAGGTTCACCGCTTAGAGACGATCACGAAGATCGTGTCCGGCATGGATGAGGAGACGCTTGATACGGTCGCACATGTGTATGAACTTGTTGTGGATGCGGGCGTGCACCGCGCAGAGTCGATCAAGGTCGCAGAGGCGGCAAAGGTCATCGAGAACAGCCAGCGCGATATTAATATTGCGTTTATGAATGAGCTTTCCATTATTTTCAATAAAATGAACATTGATACGAAAGCAGTTTTAGAGGCGGCCGGCACAAAATGGAATTTCCTAAAGTTTGCGCCTGGGCTTGTCGGCGGTCACTGCATCGGTGTGGATCCTTATTACCTGACCTATAAGGCGGAGCAGCTCGGCTATCATTCCCAGATTATTTTATCCGGCAGAAGAATCAACGACGATATGGGAAAATATGTGGCGGAAAGCCTTGTCAAGAATCTGATCAAAGCCGATATTGCCGTGAAAGGCGCGCGTGTGGCGATCCTTGGCTTTACCTTTAAGGAAAACTGTCCCGACACACGCAACAGCAAGATCATTGACATTGTGCGGGAGCTGCGGGAATACGGGATTGAACCGCTCATTACCGATCCGGTTGCGGACAGGGCTGAGGCGGAGCGCGAGTACGGCATCACAATGACGGAACAGTCCGAAATACGGGAGATGGATGCGGTGATCTTAGCGGTCGCGCACACGCAGTACCAAGAACTGACGATGGATGAGATCGGCGCGATGTATGCGCGGGAGCATGAGAAAAAAGTATTCTCCGATATAAAGGGGCTGTTTGACAGAAAAGCGTATGAAGTCGCCGGATATTTGTATTGGAGGCTCTGAGGTTTACTTTGCAAAACCTTTTATTGTGCATTGGATTGAGAGGGCGCCTGTGCCAGCCGGATGAGGGCGTCCGCCTCTTTTTTGCGATAGGGATCACGATAGAAAGCTGCGAGTTCTTTGTTGGAGGGATCGAGCAGATCGTTTGCATCCTCTACGCCGCCGGGGTGGAACATCAGCTCCAGATTCCGATGCTGTCTCCGGGCAATCGCGTCATATTTTTTTAACAGGGGAGCAACCGCATCATACTCCATGCGGCAGGTAAAAAAGATGCCGAAAAAAACAGGAATATCCTGACAGATGCGTTTGGCCTTGGCAAGGATCCGCCATGAGAGCGCGCGCAAAATACCGTATTTGATAAGATTGACGGGCTTAACCTTGCATAAAAGGCGCGGCGTTGTCAAAATCGGGCGTATCGGATCCGTGGGAATGCGCAAAGAATCCAAAATATAATGATTCTCGTCGATCACCTCGCACAGAGCATGAAATACCAAGGGGATCATGTGAAAATGCTGATGGCTGTCAACGCAGATATGGCGGGACTTCGTCAATTCGGAAACGACTGCCAGCTGTGCGGCGATCTCTGTCTTCAACTGCGCGTGAAACGCGCGGCGTCTGCGGGGTGCGGAAAAATTTGCTTTTAGCAGATACCCGAACGAGCAGCGAAGCATCCCGTTTTCATCCGTCAAAAGGGGAACGAGAGCAGCCGGAGCAGCGCTGTGTCCCTCGATCAGATTTAGGTGCGCAACCATGCGCAGCGTAGGGGTGGAGGGTGCAATGACGGCATTCGCGGTCATTGCAGTGTGCGCGGTCACTGCGGCATTTGAAGTGTGCGCAGTCAAAGAAAAAGCCTTCTCCGTATAGGGGCTGTTCGCAAAAATACTGATGCTGTTCAGGCAGCCGTTTGTATGACAGGAAAGAATGGCTTCAGACTGTGCGGCGCAGACGCCATAGTCGTCTGCGTGATAATAGATTGTATGGGTCATCTGGTTTCCTCATCTCCTACCGTATCTGCAATAAAATACCGGGGGCGTTTTTTTGTTTCTTCATAATTTCTGCCCACATATTCGCCAATGATACCAAGCGATAACAATTGTACGCCGCCTAAAAACCAAATACTGCATGAAAGGGTTGCCCAGCCGGGAACCGTATTGCCGCAAAAATAGTCAATAATAAATAATATGATCATGATCATACTGATTGTGAAAATGAGTGCGCCCAAGCCTAAGACCAGACGGATCGGGCGGACGCTGAAAGAGGTAATCCCGTCCATTGCAAGCTTGAGCATTTTGCTGAGTGTATATTTTGAAGTACCATGCTCACGCTTAGACACGTCAAAATGTACGACGCCGCTTTGAAAACCGATCATGGGAATCAGTCCCCTTAAATAAAGATTGACTTCGCTGTACTCTGACAATGCCTGCAAGCTGACGGCGCTCATGAGCCTGTAATCCGCGGCATTGCGTGCAGCGGAACAGCCGAGCCATTTTAGCATGCTATAGTAAGCGCCCGCAGTTGCCCTTTTGAAAAAGGAATCCGTACTTCTGGAATTGCGTACACCATAGACAATCTCACAGCCATTTTGATAAGCTTGAAGAAACTGCTCGATCGCGTGAATGTCCTGCTGCAGATCGGCATCCATGGAGATCGTGACGTCGCATCGGTCTTTCGCATACATCAGACCGGCAAGAAGCGCATTTTGATGCCCGCGGTTGTGTGCTAAATGAATGCCGGAAATCTGGTGCGGTGATGCGTTGGAAAGCTGTGTGATCGTCTCCCAGGTACGGTCTTTGGAACCGTCGTCCACAAATAAAATTCTGCTTTTTTCCGAGATGAGTCCTTCCTCGTGAATGAGGCAGGACAATTTGCGGAGCAGAATTTCTGCGGAATAAGGAAGGGTTTCTTCTTCGTTATAGCAGGGAAGAACGAGGTAAAGAATCAATTCATTATTTGGCTTTCTGGGCAGCATAAACATCATCCTTTTTATCCGGGAGATCAATGGAACGTTTCCATTCAAAATACAAGCTATATCATACTGGATTACAGCGAAGATTGCAAGTGTCGGAGACAAAACAGTGCATGGCAGACACACCAAAAGTTGTCATCTCTTCCATATTATGGTATCATGTCGATAGACATGATACCGCGCCGCAGCGAAGCGAAGTGCGCATCCATATATTACCATGATTGCGAAGCAATTTTGGTATCATGTCGATAGACAAGATATCGCATACTAATGACAGTGACTGACGCTTGACTTAAGAACAGGGGAAAAGAAAAATGACGGATCTCGGGAACAGAGATGCAAATAAATGGGGAGAAACCATTTTCAATGTACTGGCGCCTTGTGTCATAGGCGCCTTTTTCTGCTTTTTGTTCCTTTATTATGGGGTCGGACAGTATCCTGATTCCGTGACCTATACCGGTTACAATACGGGCAGGGAGCCGCTTTATCCGCTGTTTTTGCTGCTGTGCCGTAAGCTTGCGGGCGAGGCGCATTTCCTGTGGGTGGCGGCGCTGTTACAAAATGTGCTTGCTTTTTTTTCGTTCTGGTATTTGTATTGTTTTTTTGTGAGACAGTTTCATCTGAATCTGTTATTCCGCATAGCGGCGTTGATCATCATTCTTGCACCGCATCTTATGACAAGCGTGTTTGCGCCGTCCGGTATCGTCCTGACGAATGCAATTTTGAGCGAGGGGTTGACGGTATCGCTCTATCCGCTGTTCGTGACGCTTTTGCTGGAAGCGTTCTATCGGGAGAAAAAAGGATGGTTTCCCGCCTTGTCTTATGCGGCGGCGCTGCTGCTCGCGCTTGCAAGGGGACAGCTCATGACGATGCTGTTAGTGTGGTTTGTTGTGTCGGCAGTATCGGCCGTGCGGGGGATGCAGCAGAAGAAAAAAGCACAGGGGGCAGGCGATCGGACAAAACAGACGCAGATAATACGCGTCTGCGCCGGAACCGTGCTCATCCTGCTTGTGGCGACGGCGTTCGGCTTTGTGCTGCGTCAGGCGGCGATACGGGGTTATCATGCCGCGATGACGGACGGCGTCGTACGGACGAATACCGGGGGCAATGTCACGCTGCTGACGAATGTTTTGTACTCCGCCGATGAAGCGGCAATTGCGGCTGCCGAGGATGGACTTTCTGCCGAGGATGCCGCTGTGCTGCATGAGATATATGCGCAGATGCGGGAGCAGGGGCTTTGCGTTAAGGATGCGGGCAGCGGATTTCATGCGCGCATTCTGCATCATGAGGACAGTCACGATAAGATCAAATTCGACATATTGGGAGAGATGCTGTCGGAAAGCGTATGGGAAGAATGGGACATGCTGCCGGAGGGGATGGTACCGGACGGACGGCTGATGCCCGTGGAGGAAGATCACACAGCAGGGCGGCTGATGAAAGCGGTGCTGCCGCATTGCGCCGGAGGCTTTCTGAAGACCTATCTCTACGTGGCGGCAGGGGGCTTTGTGCGCACGGTAGCGCTGCTTACGCCGCTGCTCAGCGCCTATGCGTTGCTGATTTATGTTGTGGCGGCTGCGCTGATGTGTTATCTTTTTAAGAGGGCGGGCAGCCGGGACGGTGCATGGCTCATGGCGGCGGTGCTGCTGATGATTGCGGCAAATGTGTGTGCGACGGCGCTCACCATCATGTGTCTGTCGCGCTATATGATCTACAATATGACGCTGTTTTATCTCGCCGGACTGGTGTGCGTGTGGGAGCTTGTCAAGATGAAAAGATAAGGAGTTTATCATATGGGTTATCGGGAGTTAAAGTTTGATCAAAACAGTATCTTTCTTGTGACGGGAGGCGCGGGCTTTATCGGCTCGAATCTCTGTGAAGCGTTGACCGACATGGGATATACGGTGAGATGTTTAGACGATCTTTCCACCGGAAAGCAGGAGAATGTCGATTTTCTTTCGGACAGAGACAATTATACTTTTATTAAGGGAGATATTCGCGATCTGGACACTTGCATGAAAGCGTGCGAGGGCGTGGATTATGTATTAAATCAGGCGGCGTGGGGCAGTGTCCCGCGCAGCATTGAGATGCCTCTTTTATACGAGGAGATCAATATTCGAGGGACCTTGAATATGATGGAGGCGGCAAGGCAGAATGGCGTGAAAAAATTTGTGTTCGCATCCAGTTCTTCTGTTTACGGAGATCATCCCGTGCTTCCAAAAGTAGAGGGGCAGGAGGGCAATCTGCTGTCCCCTTATGCGCTGACAAAGCGGGTGGATGAAGAATACGGAAAGCTGTATAAAAAGCTGTACGGGCTTGATACCTATGCTATGCGCTATTTTAATGTGTTCGGGCGCAGACAGGATCCGGACGGTGCCTATGCCGCGGTGATTCCGAAGTTCATCCGTCAGCTGCTTCACGATGAGGCCCCGACGATCAACGGGGACGGGAAGCAGTCACGTGACTTTACCTATATTGACAATGTGATTGAGGCGAACTTAAAAGCGTGCCTTGCGTCGTCGGAAGCTGCGGGCAATGCGTTCAATATCGCTTACGGGGGCAGGGAATATCTGATCGATATTTATTACGATCTCTGCAAGGCGCTCGGAAAGCAGATCGAACCGAAATTCGGTCCTGACCGCGCGGGGGATATCAAGCATTCCAATGCGGATATCAGCAAGGCAAGAAAACTGTTAGGCTATGATCCGGAATATGATTTTGCGCATGGGATCGCGCTTGCAATCGAATGGTATAAAGAAAATTTATCGAAGTAAGGGACAGATCACTATGGGACAATATCCTGTCAGGGTTTTGCATATCGTCGGTTCGATGCACCCCGGAGGAATGGAAAATTTTATCATGAATCTTTACCGGAATATTGACCGTGACAGGATTCAGTTCGATTTTGTCGTTCACATGAGCGGCGATGCCGATTATGAGCAGGAGATTCAGAGAATGGGCGGAAAGCTCTATACGCTGCCGCGCTTAACCGGACATCCGATCGCCAACCTAAAAGGGCTTTACCGGATCGTGAAAGACGGGCATTACAAGATCGCGATCCGGCATACGCCGAATGCGCTGGTTGCGCCGCAGGTCTATGCAGCGGCACGGGCGGGAGCGTTTTCCATATGCCATTCCCATAATACGACCGATCCGAAGAAACTGCTTCATCACATCGGGAAACTGCTCATGAAGCATGGTAAGATCGGCAGATTTGCCTGCTCAAAAGATGCGGGGACATGGATGTTCGGGAAACGGGAATGCACTGTCGTCCACAATGCCATTGATATTGATAAATTCAGTTTTGATCCGAAAAAACGCATCCGTATCCGCAAGGAATTTTCGCTGGGGGACAGACATGTATACGGGCA
Organism: uncultured Lachnospiraceae bacterium; assembly: GCA_947176965.1. GTDB lineage: Bacteria > Bacillota > Clostridia > Lachnospirales > Lachnospiraceae > DLAJ01. The sequence goes on from CAMWSU010000030.1 coordinate 13,076, forward strand.
TGTCGGCAATTTTATCCAATCGAAAAATCATCCGTTTCTACTTTCTGTTTACCGGGAGATCGCGCGGCTGGATGAGCGTGCCGCGTTTTTCCTGATCGGTGATGGGGACTTGAGAGAGCAGATGATTAAGGAGGCGGAGCGGCTCGGAATCCGTGAACAGGTGATTTTTACCGGAATCCGCCATGATGTGGATGCTTTTTTATCTGCGATGGACGTGCTCATTTTTCCGTCCGTCTTTGAGGGACTGCCGCTGACGTTGATCGAAGCGCAGGCAGCAGGCTTACCGTGCCTGCTCTCTACAGCAGTGGACAAGAGCGTAGAGGTGACAAAAGGCCTTGTATCATGGAAATCTATTGACGAGACCCCGCAGGCGTGGGCCAAAAAAGCAGTGTCGCTTGTCGAAAACAATGGCGACGCCATACCGAAAGCAGACATAGTTGAAGCGCGTCTCTGTCAGCGGGAAGCCGTCTCAGAGGCGGGCTATGATATTCGGGCGTTGGCGAAATGGTATGAGGACTACTTTGAAACGATCAGCCGGCAGCGTAAAAGCCGGACGAATGGGTGAGATATGGAGCAGCTTGTATTTGTAACATTATCGCTGACAAAAGGCGGCGCGGAGCGCGTGATCTGTAATATGTGCAATGAATACTTTGCGGAGCGCTATCGCGTGACGATCATCAGTTTGATGAAGGCGGAACCGGAATATCGTTTAGACGAACGGATACGTCTGCTCACAGTGGATGAGGAAGTGCAGGGCGCTGCGGAGAGTCTGCCTGTCCGATTTCTGCGGAGAAGAAAAAAACTGAAGACATTGCTGCGCGGGCTGAAAAAAGAAGGTGCGCAGGTCATCATCAGTTTTCTGCCGGAGCCGAACATGCTTACATGCAGCTTAAAGCGCGCAGTTAAGATGCGGCTCATCATCAGCGTGCGCAATGCGCCGTCCGTGGAATACCGTGGGAAGGTCCGCTATCTGCTCATGCGACTTCTTTATCCGAAGGCGGACGCCTATGTGTTTCAGACAAAACAGGCAAAGGAGTATTTTTCTTTTTCCGATCATATCACAAAGAACAGCACAGTCATCCCGAATCCGATCGCGCGGGGGTTCATCGGATGTCCTGCATCCCAAAACAGAAAAAAAGAAATCGTTGCGGTCGGAAGGCTGGAAGAACAAAAGGATCCGGTGCTTTTGCTGGAGGCATTTGCACAGGTGCACGGACAATTTCCTGAATATCGGCTGCTGCTGTACGGCGAAGGGAGCTTAAAGGAGAAGCTTCTTGATGAAATCCGGCGGTATGGACTGGAGGACGCGGCGTTTCTTAAGGGAAATGCGGAGCGGATAGAGGAACTGATCAAGGATGCGTCCTTGTTTGTGTTAAGCTCCCGTTATGAGGGGATGCCGAACGCATTGATGGAAGCGATGGCGATGGGCGTTCCGTGCGTTGCTGCGGATTGCCCCTGCGGAGGACCGGCGGAACTGATCAGGCATGGAGAAAACGGGCTGCTCGTGCCGGTCGGAGATAAGGAGAAGCTGGCGGAGGCAATGGCAGCCATGCTTCGGGATAGCGGCAGGGCGCAGCAAATGGGGATTCGCGCACAGGAGATCGGGGAACGCTTAAAGCCGGAAGCAATCTATGAAAAGTGGGAGCAGCTTGTCAGCGCGGGAAGGCAGCAGTAGGAGGAAGTCGAAAGGGCATGTGTGGAATAGCCGGATTCATAAATAAAGAAGTGGATGCTGTCGCTGCCATCTCGAGCATGAATGCGCAGATGGAGCATCGGGGACCCGACAGCGGCGGTTATTGGACGGACGAAAACAGTGGTTTAACGTTAGGCCACCGGAGACTTGCAATCTTAGACCTGACGGAGAGCGGCGCGCAGCCGATGCACTCTAGGGACAACCGCTATGTGATGGCATATAATGGAGAAATCTACAATGCACCGGACATGAGGGAGGAGCTTTGCAAGCGTGATCCGGCATTGACCTTTCGGGGAAGCTCGGATACGGAGGTGATCCTGGAGGCATTTTCTCTCTTCGGTATCTTTGAAACGCTAAAGAGGATGAAGGGGATGTTTGCCATTGCGCTGTATGACCGTCAGGAGCGGACCTTATATCTGATGCGTGACCGCGTCGGGGAAAAGCCGCTCTACTACGGATTTGTGAACGGGCATTTTGTGTTTGGTTCCGAGCTCCGCGTGCTGGAGGCGTACCCGGGATTCGCGGCGCACAGGCATATCAGCAGAGCTGCGCTGGCAGAGTATATGCGCTATGGTTATATTCCGGCACCCCTGTCTGTATACGAAGGAATTTTTAAGCTGCTGCCGGGAGAGTGTATGACGGTGAAGACGCCGTTTCAGAAATGCTGTGCGAACCGCTACTGGTCGATGGAGGAATGCGCGCTGAAGGGCGAGCAGCATCCGTTTGAAGGAAATTTTGACGAGGCCTGCAATGAGTTAGAGCTGTTGTTGACGGGCGCGGTATCGGGGCAGTTATTGTCCGATGTTCCGGTCGGTGCTTTTTTATCGGGAGGGATTGACAGCGCCCTGATCGTGTCGCTCATGCAGAAGGTCAGTAAGGCGCCGGTCAAAACATTCACGATCGGTTTTACGGATAAGAAGTATAATGAGGCGGAATTTGCCAAGACAATAGCGGAACATCTCGGAACGGAGCACACGGAGCTTTATGTATCGGAGCAGGATTTATTAGACGTGATCCCGAAGCTGAGCGATATTTTTTCTGAGCCGTTTGCCGATTCGTCCCAGATACCCACCTATCTTGTGAGCCGTCTGGCAAGAAGCCGCGTGACCGTGACGTTAAGCGGTGATGCGGGGGATGAACTGTTTGGCGGCTACCGCACATATCAAAAAGTAGGGCGGCTTTGGAACAGAATTTCCGGTATCCCCTACGGCATACGAAAGGGAATGGGAGGCGCCCTCAGAGTGCTTGCGCCAGTGCAGAAGCTGCAGGCATTCCGGTCAGCACAGGCGCTCAAGGCAGGGGATATTGCAGCGCTGCATGAGGCGGTATGCTATCATACCGATTACTGGGGAGAGCGCTGTGTGATCACGGAAAGCGACAAGACGGAAGCGGAAAAGACTGGCTGGGGCGTGCCGGAGTCGGATGTGCCGCGGGCATTATATGATATTCGCAGAGGAAATGTGTTAAGGAACGAAGTGTCGGCAATGCTGTTAAAGGATATGCTGACTTACCACCCGGATGATATTTTGGTCAAAGTGGATCGGTGCGGAATGGCAGTTTCTCTCGAAAATCGCGTACCAATGCTTGACCGGGATGTGGTGGAATTTGCATGGACGCTTCCGACGGAGTATAAAATCGGTGCGGAAGCAGGGGATATTGTCACAAAGCGGATTCTCAAAGAGATCCTGTACCGGTATGTGCCCAAAGAGATGATGGACAGACCGAAAAAGGGTTTTTCTGTTCCGATGACACGCTGGCTTTCGGAAGGAACCCTGCGGGAATGGGCAGGGGATCTGGTCGCGGACAGCGCGCTTGTGCGGGACGGCTATTTTGACCGCAGGGCATTGGACCGGATCTATAAGGGTTTTCTTGCCAATAGAAGGGGCACACAAACATTGTGGCAGATTCTCATGGCAGAGGAATGGTATCGAAAACGAAGCTGACAGAGGAGAAGGAACGTGGCAAAAATTGTGGTTTATGTGAATAGCCTTGCGAAAGGCGGGGCGGAGAGAGTCGCGGTCAATTTAGCGAATTATTTTCATGAGAGCGGGTTTGAGACGGTTCTTGTTACATCAAGAGTTTTTGAGGACGAATATGAGGAGCCGGAAGGGGTGCGCCGTATCGTTTCCGAGGAGGAGCATGAGGAAATCAAAAACCGTGTGGCGTATTTTTGGAGCAGATTCCGCAGTATCCGAAAGGTTTGGAAAAAAGAAAGACCGGATATGATCGTGTCGTTTATCGGAAAGGTAAATATGATGGCGCTTATGACGACATTCGGCATGAGGATTCCCGTAGTCGTTTCCGTCAGGAGCGATCCGAACAAGGAATATCCGTCAAAGCTGATGCGTTTGCTTTCAAAAACATTGTATTTGAAAGCGAAGGGCGTGATCGTACAGACGGCGGACGCAAAAAAATACTTTCCAGCATATATGCAGAAAAAAGTGACGATCTTACCCAATTCCTTAAATCCGAAGTTCATGCAGCCGCGGTTTACAGGGAAGCGCCGGAATGAGATCGTCTCTGTCGGACGGCTGGATCCGAATAAAAATCATCAGATGCTGATTCATGCATTTGACAGAATTGCAGGTGACTTTCCTGATATGCAGCTTCTTTTTTACGGGGACGGACTTCCGGAAAATACAACAAGACCGGCGCTGGAAAAACTGGTGTGTGAGCTTGGACTGAAGGATCGGGTTCGGTTTATGGGAAGAAGGAACGACGTGGAGAAGCAGATTTGCGAGTCACGGATTTTTGTTCTTACCTCCAATATCGAGGGAATGCCGAACGCCTTGTTAGAGGCGATGTCGCTCGGGCTTGCCTGCATTTCTACGGACTGTCCGTGCGGCGGGCCGCGCACGGTCATTCGGGACGGAGAGAACGGACTGCTCATTCCGGTGGGGGATACCGCAGCGCTTGAACAAGCGCTCAGGTGCATTCTGAATGATTCCGATCTGGAGGAACGGCTCGGAGAAAACGCCTTTAAGATCCAGAAAGATTTAGCGCCTGAGAGAGTCAATCAAATGTGGATGGATTATATTGCCCGTTTTATGAAAGTGTAAGAGACAGGAGGAAATATGCTGATCGTATCGAAAAAGAACAAGGGAATTCCGATCATAGACTGCTGGTATGCGGAGCATGCGCTTACCATGGACGGCGTGATCCGGTATCAGGAGGCGGAAAAGCCGATCGGGACGCAGCCCGAAAAGTTTGAGACCCTGTTAAGTGATCTGCGGGAGGATGAGGAGACGATCCTGTCTCGTTTTTCCGGAAACTGCCGCTATAAAGTGCGCCGCGCGCCCAGAGAAGGCATTGTGTGTGCGGCAAAATACGGAAAAGAGATCACGGAGCAGGACATCATGACGTTTACAGACTTCTTTGAGCAGTTTTGGGCAAGCAAAGGAGTCTCTTATACGGAAAAAGACAAGTGCCGTGCCATGATGCGGCAGTATGCTTCGGCGGGTGCAATGGCGCTTACAACAGCGTCCGTCGGTGATAAGCTGCTTGTTTACCATACTTATGTGGTGGGTGAAAAACGGGCGCGTCTGTATCATTCGGCATCCCAGTTTCGAACGGATGAAAGCATCACGACGAATATCGTAGGGTTTGCCAACCGCTATCTTCATTATCAGGACATGCTCTTTTTTAAGAACATGGGAAAAGAGCAATATGACTGGGGCGGCGCGGGCAGAGGGAAAGACGTCGAGAACATTACCGAATTTAAGGAGTCATTCGGCGGAGAACCGGCGGTGTTTTATAACGGTGAGGAAGCGCGGGGCATGATGCCGAAAATGTATCATGCCGCGACAGGGGCGATCGGCAGGCTGACGAAAGGGAAGGGTTGACAGGAAGCATGCAGAGCAGGTGTGCGGCAGCGAGAGGAAGAACGACATGTGCGGGATAGCGGGCATCATCGGGTACCGGGGGGACGGCGCCGGTGAGATACAAAAAATGAATGAGCGGATGTACCACAGGGGGCCGGATGCGGGCGGCGTCTGGCTTGATGAGAGCCGGCGTGTGGCGCTCGGACACCGCAGACTTGCGATCGTTGACTTAAGTGAGAACGGCGCGCAGCCGATGCATTCGCCGGATGAACGCTATGTGCTTGTATACAACGGAGAGGTCTATAATTTCAGAGAGCTGCGAAGGCAGCTGGAAACAGACGGGGACAAAGGTGCGTGGCGCGGTGAATCGGATACGGAAGTGATCTTGCGGGCGTTTGCTTTTTACGGCGTGGAACAGACCTTGCGCAAAATGAAGGGCATGTTCGCGCTTGCGTTGTATGACAGACAGGAAGGGCAGGTTACGCTTGCGCGTGACCGGATGGGGGAAAAACCGCTTTATTATGGTACGGTGAGCGGCAGCTTTGTATTTGCTTCCGACATTGCCGCGATCAGGGAACTGTCGGATTTTCATAACGGGATGGCGGAACAGGTACTCCCGCTGTATTTTCAGTACGGCTATATCCCTGCGCCCTATTCGATCTATCGGGATATTTATAAACTGACACCCGGCACATGGCTCTCTGTGGATGTGACAACGCATGAGACGAAGCAGCATGTCTATTGGGACTTAAAGCGGGTGGCAAAAGAAGGGGAGGCGCATCCCTTTACGGGGACGCGAACGGAAGCGGCGGACCGGCTGGAACAATTGCTGAAAGACGCGGTCAGAGGGCAGATGATCTCCGATGTGCCGCTCGGCGCTTTTTTATCGGGGGGGATCGACTCTGCGCTCGTTGTCAGTATCATGCAGGCAGTGAGCGACATTCCGGTGCGCACGTTTACGATCGGATTTGAGTCGGAAAAGTACAACGAGGCGGAATATGCAAAGGCGATCGCGGCGCACTTAAAAACGGCGCATACGGAGCTCTATGTCGGCAAGCGGGAGGCGTGCGAGGCGATCCTTAAGATAACGGAATGCTTCGGAGAGCCGTTTGCGGATTCGTCGCAGATCCCAACCATGCTCGTGAGCAGGATGACGCGTGAACATGTGACCGTATCGCTGTCGGGAGATGCGGGGGACGAGCTGTTTTGCGGTTATAATACGTATCGAACCGCCGAGGAAGAATTGGGGAACTTGAAAAAGAAATATCACAGACTGCCGAAGGCCATCCGTCATGCCGTCGGAGCCGTCAGCGGCCGTCTTGCAGGCAGAAATGAGCTTCTTCATAAGGCGGGAGCCTACCTGACGATGGAGACATTGGAGGAGGCACATCGCTATAACGGACGGGAGGAGGCGCGCACCGCGTATTTGTCGAAAGACCGTACGCGCCTGCAAGATGCGTATGCCGATTATCCGGCAGGCTTTCTGCGGGACGGGATCGCAAATCTGATGCTGATGGATGCGCTGCAATATCTTCCTGACGATATTTTAGTTAAAGTGGATCGCTCTGGTATGCAATATTCACTCGAAACAAGAATGCCACTTCTGGATCGGGATGTGATCGGGTTTGCGTGGACGCTGCCGATGGACTACAAATACAGCGAGGGCGTCACCAAACGCGTGATGCGTGACGTGCTCTACCGCCATGTGCCGAGGGAGCTGATGGAGCGCCCTAAAAAAGGCTTCAGTATCCCGCTTCACGAGTGGCTCAAAAAGGGAGAACTCCGCGAGTGGGCGCAGGATCTGCTAAACGATGGAAGAAAGCAATGCGCAGATGTCATAGATATCCGTACGGTGGATTCCTACTGGAAAGACTATACTGAAAAAGGCGTTTTCAGTGAGAAGCTTTGGTATATACTGATGTTAGAACAGTGGATGATGAAAACAATATGATCGAGGAGGCGGCATGCAGCAATTACTCATTCGTCTGGACGATATTACGCCCGACATGGATTGGGAAAAGTTTGAACGTCTGGCGGCTTTATTTGAACAATATCAGATTCATCCGATCATCGGCGTTGTGCCGGATAACCGGGACGAAACGCTTCATATACAGGAACCCAGAGGGGATTTTTGGGAGCGTATGCGCTCTTTGCAGGAACAGGGCTGGGTGATTGCGCAGCATGGGTTTACGCATGTGTATGTGAATCAAAAGTCGGGACTGCTCAAAGTGAATCCGTTCAGCGAATTTGCCGGACTGCCCTATCAGGAGCAGTATGAAAAGCTGAAAAAAGGGCAGGAGATCCTGAAAAAACAGGGAATCCACACGACTATGTTCATGGCGCCGGGGCATAGCTTTGACAGGCAGACATTACGGGCGTTAAAAACGCTTGGATTTACCTCTGTCACGGACGGGTATTGCAGCAGGCCGTACCGCCGCGCAGGATTGATCTTTTTGCCCTGTACGCTTTCCGCACCGCGCCTGCCGAAACGCTTTGATACGCTCTGCCTGCACAGTAACAGGATGGGGATGGCGCAGTTTGATGCGCTGGCAGACTTCATCGGAAGACACCGCAAGCTGATCGGAAACGCGGATGCGCTATGCTTTTTGGATCGGACAGATCAAACGACGGAAAAACCGGGGAGCCGGGTGGAAGCATGCCCGTGCGCGTGTGATGTGCGCTTGCCTGTTCCGATTAGATACAGTACTTGTCTCTCTGAGGCACGCCCGTGCGCGTGCAGTGTGCGTGCCTATGTGCCGTTTGGATGGCTTGAGGAGCATAAAAATCTTTTTCTGCGCAGGTTGAAGCGTTTTGCGGCGGAAAACGAGACTGTGCAGGAGTATTTTCGCAGGACGGATTCGGGCGATGCTGCAAAGAAAAAGAGAAAGCGCTTATGCGGACTGCCGGGACTGCTGCTTCGGCTGCTGTTTCGCAGGACATATTGATGCGGGAGAGCGATCCCGCCCGTTTTGCAATCGCAGGAAATATGTGGTAAAATGTCGTGAGACATTTTACCGCGCCGCAGCGGAGCGGAGTGCGCATCGAAAGCGAAGCCATGTCCGGAGGACATGGTAAAATGTCGATGTTATTCATAAAAGTATGAAACGATAGAATCATGAGAGCAGGAAAGCCATGAAAGAGATTATCTCCAAATTTCAAAAGGTACTGAATAAAAAACAGAAGCAGCGCGTGACGTTATTGGTTTTGATGATCATTGTCGGCGCGTTTTTGGAGATGCTGAGCGTTTCCATGATCCTGCCGCTTGCACAGCTCATCGTCAGCGAGGACGCGCTGAGCAGCACATGGTATATGCGGACACTCTGCGATGTGCTCCGCATTCAGACGACAAAACAGCTCCTGATCGTGATACTGACTGCGTTGATCGCGATCTTTATCGGAAAAAATCTCTATATGCTCCTGCTGTACTATATCCAGCATACCTTTATTGCGAACTGCCAGTACCGCATTTCCAGAGATCTGCTGCAGATTTACCTGCATAAGCCTTATGAGTATTACCTGAATGCGAACAGCGGAGACATCCTGAGGACGGTTTACAGTGATACGACGGGCGTGTTCAGCCTGCTGTTACAGTGTATGCAGCTTTTGACAGAGCTTGCCGTCGCCATGTTCTTGGGCATCACGGTGCTGGTGACGGACTTTAAGATGACGCTGGTGATCGGCGCGCTGTTAGTCATTACCATGCTTTTGGTCAACCGCTTCTTAAAACCGCGCGCAGGCTCGATCGGACAGGAGTCCCGCGTGAAGCAGGGGCTGATGTATAAAAGTATTATCCAGTCCATCAACAGCATCAAAGATGTAAAAGTATATGATAAGGAGCAGTCTTTTCTAAACTCCTATATCAAATATGGGAAACGTTATTATCAGCTCGTGCGTGACAATAACCTGCTCGGCTCCGTGCCGAAGCTGTTGATCGAGACAGTCTGCATCTGCGGCGTGCTGATCTATATGCTGGGGGCGGTCGCGATGGGAGGAAGCGTGACGGATATTGCGCCGCAGCTCATGGCGTTTGCGGTTGCCGCTATGCGTCTGATGCCCTGTGCAAGCCGCATGAGCACCTATCTTGCCAATATCGCCTACTATAAGCCGACATTGGATTTCGTCTATGATAATGTGGAGATGCCGGAGGAAGACGGCTATCTGAAAAGTATCGAGCAGAATGTACGCAACACGGATATCGCACATAAACTGCCGCTTACGGACAGCATTCTCTGTAAGGGGATCACCTACCATTACCCAAATTCGGAGACGTATATTTTTCGGGATGCCGACATGACGATCCCGCTCGGGAAGTCCGTGGGGATCATGGGCGCTTCCGGCGCGGGAAAATCGACGATCGTCGATGTGATGTTAGGACTCTTAAAGCCGGAGGCGGGAGAGATCACCTGCGGCGGAACGGATGTGTTTTCCGATTACGGCGGCTGGCTGCATGATATTGGCTATATCCCGCAGTTTATCGGACTTGTGGATGATACGATCTCAGCGAATGTCGCGTTCGGTATCGATGTGGAGGATATCGATGAAAAGCGCGTGTGGGAGGTCTTGGAGGAGGCACAGCTCAAGGAATTTGTCGAAGGGCTTCCCGAGGGTCTGAATACGAAGATCGGTGAGCGCGGCGTGCGCATTTCCGGCGGTCAGCGCCAGCGCATCGGCATTGCGAGAGCGCTGTATCATAACCCGGACATTCTCGTGCTTGACGAAGCAACCTCCGCGCTGGACAATGACACGGAGGCGGCGATCATGGAGGCCATCAATCATTTTCACGGCAAAAAGACAATGCTCATCATCGCGCACCGCTTAAAAACGATAGAGAACTGCGATCTTGTTTACCGCGTGGAAAACGGGAAGATCATTTTGAACGAGCATGGCGTGCAAGGCTAGGCAGGACGGAGACGGTTCAGGAAAATGAGCAGAATCCGGAAAGGAGCAGTATACCAAAATGGAATTGAACTTATTTTTTGAGGGCGTGGATTCCTGCCACGGATTTCAGTCTGAAATGCTTCGCAGGGTAGACCGGATCCTGCCGATCCATACATGCGTGATCACAACAAAATGCAGCGACGGAAGCGACGTTTACGAGGACAAATATACCTGCGTGGATTATAATGTCTGCGAGCATAACCGTTATGATGAATTTTATGACAGGAACGCGCTGCTGCCGCTTTCCAGAGCGCTGCTGGAGGCGATGGTTCCCTATGAATCCACGGCGATGCAGATGCTTGTGCGCAATTTTGAACGCCATCTTTATACGATGGATGAGAGCAAGCGGTTTTATTTGGATCATCTTCGCTTTTGGAATCATATGATCGTCACGAAACAGATCAATTATATTTGCTTTTCCAATATTCCGCATCATTGTCATGATTATGTGATCTACGCACTCGGCAGGGTGTACGGCATTCCGATGAGTTTCTGCTCGGACACGAGTATTCCGCCGCGCTTAGCATACTGTACGGATATGGAAAACATGTGGGAAAATACGTACGGGAAATACCTTTCCTACCGTAAGGAGAAGGAGATCACGCTCCCCGAGGATCTGGAACATTATTATCAGGCGCTTAGGCACAAAAATCAGGGCTTGGATGATAAAGCGGTGCACCGGGGAATGACGAAAAAAGATCATATTGCCATCCGCAGAGAGATCTTTATGTCCTATTTTAAGACGAAAAACGTGTGGAACAGGCATTTCTCTTGGCTGAAGCACGGGCTGAAGGTATCGCTTACCGAAAAGAACATGGAAGGCATTCGCGACGGCTTCAGGAAAGTGCGGAAGGATAAAGTCTATTTGAAACGAGGGCGCATCAAGCTAAAGAGTATGAGAGATGTGCACTATTATGATAATATGGCGGACAGACTGATACCGGAGGAGAACGAGCCGTTTGTGATCTTTTTCCTGCACTTACAGCCCGAAGCAACGACGCTGCCGAAAGGGGGCGTCTTTGTCGAGCAGGAGCTGATGATCGAGATTCTGGCGGCGGCGGGAGCGAAATTCGGCGTAAAGCTGTATGTCAAGGAGCATTTTGTTCAGCCGTATCGAAATAAGGATTTTTATGACAGGCTGGCAAAAATCGAAAATGTTCGCCTGATCAGGAGTGACGTGGATTCGAAGGAGCTTGTGGGGCGATGCATCGCGACTGCTTCCTGCAACGGTACGGTACTTTTAGAGTCCATGTTTAACGGGATTCCGACATTTATATTCGGGGACACGCCGTTCCGTAACGGTCCCGGTGTATTCTATGTCGGCTCGGTGGAAGAATGTGAAACGGTCATGCGGGATATTCTGGACGGAAAGGTGTCCATATCCGAGCATGATGCGAGAGCGGAGTTAAAGGCGTTTGGCGACAGCTCGTTTCTCGGCTACTTTGTGACGTCTAATTATGAAAAAAAAGGCGTACTTACCGAAGAAGAGGGCTTGAACGGATATGTGGACTATGTTGTGCGGTGTGTCCGCGGACAGCTGGAAGCGGCGGGGCGCTGCACCTGGGAGATCGGAAAACGATAAGGATCAATAGATATTAAGGATGACGGAAAGGCACAGGTAGGAATATGGCAGAGTATAAGAAGCCGCGGATGATCGCGGAAATCGGCTGTAATCACAAGGGCGAGATGGAGATCGCCAAGGAAATGATCAAGATGGCGGCGATCTACTGTAAAGTGGATATTGTAAAATTCCAGAAGCGCTGCGTCAAGGAACTGCTGACGCCGGAGCAGTATAATGCGCCGCATCCGAACCCGATGTTTGCCTACGGAAAGACCTATGGGGAGCATCGGGAATATTTGGAATTTGATGTAGAGCAGCATGTGCAGTTAAAAGCGTGGTGTGAGGAATTTGGCGTTACTTACAGCACATCAGTGTGGGACTTGACCTCCGCAAAGGAGATCGCGGAGTTAAAGCCGGAACTCATCAAAATCCCATCCGCCTGCAATAATCATACGGAGCTGCTCACATGGCTTTGCGAGCATTATGAGGGAGAGATTCATGTGTCGCTCGGCATGACGACGCATGAGGAGGAAGAGGCGCTCGTGAAGCTGTTTGAACAAAAAGGACGCGCAAAGGATGTGGTCCTTTACGTCTGCACATCCGGCTATCCCGTGCCGTTTGAGGACGTTTGCCTCTTAGAGATCAATCGGGTACGTGAGGCGTACGGGGACAGGGTAAAGGAGATCGGTTTTTCCGGTCATCATTTGGGAATTGCGGTGGATATTGCGGCGTATACGCTCGGCGCATCAACGCTCGAGCGCCATTATACGCTGGACCGCACATGGAAAGGAACCGACCATGCCGCATCCCTGGAGCCGGAGGGCGTGAGGAAGCTGAAGCGTGATCTGGAAGCGACCTATCGGGCACTGCATGCAAAATCGCAGGAGATCCTGCCGATCGAGGCCGTGCAGAGAGAAAAGCTGAAATACCGCAAGCATTAAATGGGCACAAAAGATACAGAAAGGTTGATGAAAGCAGGGAGAATTGTATGGAAAAGGAAACGATCGGAACAGAGGACAGATTCCGGGGAAAACAACGATTACTGCGTGCGGGCATCCTGTTTGCGATTTATTACTGCGTAGAGCTGATGCTTTTGCTTATCCTGCGTTTTGGTTTTCTGGGTACAAATTTAAGTGATATTATAATCTACTGTGTGATTTCCGGAAGCCTGCTTGCGCTCGGAATGGCGTTTCGGGAACTGTTCGGGAAGCGTGTCTGTTCCGATCTATTGCTCCTCGGCTTTGCGGCATACAGTCTTTATGTGTTTGGCGAGCGAGTGTTGTCGGAGGTCTATATCTCGATGCAGACACTTCCCTATTGGCTGAACATCAGCGTGATAGGGGCGCTTATGCTCATGATCTATGCATTCTGCACCTCGGTGTGCATCCCTGTCGGTGTAGTAAGCGTGCTGTATACGCTGCTGGTCATTGTCAATGCCGTATTAAAACAATTTCGCGGAAGAGGTATCGATGCAATTGATATTTATAGCATCAAGGCGGCAGTCAAGGTTGCGGGACGTTTCCATTACCGTGTGATGCCCCAGATGGTGATAGGGATATTGTGTATTGCAGGGATGCTGGCGTTTGTCTTTATCTATGTGAGGGGGCAGGGAACCCCTGCGGAGCGGGAAAAAGAAAGGGCTGCTGCGGGCAGGGGGAAAAAAGTGGCTGCGAGAGTACTGGCGTTTGCGGCAGGCAGCAGTGTTTTTATTCTCATTTTGGGAACAAATCTATTGGAGAAAGCAAGCTTGACACCGGCGTATTCCTCAGAACGAAACGGGATCCTGTTTCATGTCCTTTTTCAGGCGAAATATTTGTCTTTGGATGCGCCGGACGATTATGATGTGCGCGTGGTGTCTGAGACAGCAAAGAAATTTGTGTCCGAGGAAACCGGACAATTGCAAGCGTATCCCAATATGATCGTTATTATGAACGAGGCATGGTCGGATCTTTCCGTATATGGGGAGTTTGAGACGAATATTCCAGTACTTCCTTTTTGGGACTCGTCAAATGAAAATATGAGGAAGGGATATGCGTATTCCTCTGTGTATGCGGGCAATACGGCAGTATCCGAATATGAATTTCTGACGGGAGATTCCAACGCGCTGTTTCAGACAATGCCTTATGCGACAATGATCAAGAGCGGCACGCAGCCCCAAACCCTGGTGAGCGGTTTGAAAGAGCTGGGTTACACCACGGTCGCAATGCATTCTTATTACAACAGTGCGTATCGGAGAACGACGGTATATGATGTCTTAGGTTTTGACAGAATGCTCTTTGTGGATGATATGGAGGAACTGGAGTATCTGCGGGAATTTGCAACAGACGCAAGCCAATACCGTACGATCTACCGGCTGTTTGAGCAAAAAGAAAAGGATGAGCGGCTGTTTGTATTCAATGTCACAATGCAAAACCATATGGATTATGATTATGACAATGCAGAATTTACGGAACCGATCGTACTGACGCAGTATCCGCACGAATATCCAAAAACAGAACAGTATCTTTCGTGTATTCATGAGAGCGACAGGGCTTTTCAGGAACTGACGGATTATTTTGCGGCCGTTTCGGAACCGACCGTCATACTGATGTTCGGCGACCACCAGCCGCAGCTGGAGGCAGCGTTTTACGATGAGATTGCGGGGGCATCCGATAGCAGGGCGGAAGATGGAAGACAATATCTTGTTCCCTATGTCGTTTGGGCGAATTATGAGCTGGGGGATGTATCCTTTGAAGTGACAAGCCTGAATTATCTGCAGGCAGTTTTAATGGATGCGGCAGGACTTCCGCTGACGGGCTATCAACAGTATCTGCTTGACCTGCAGCAGGAGTATCCTGTGATCAGCAGCCAATATGTGATACCGGCGGACGGCAGGATCCTGCCAACCGAAAGCTGTACCGATGAATTGTCCGAATATCGAAGCATGATGTATAACCATATGAGCGACATCTCTCATAATCCGCCGGGCTTTTTCAATTACCGGTAAATCTTTTTTGGAGGAAGCGACATGACGGCAGCGGATATGATCCAATGTTTTTTACAAAAACACAGAGACCGGGTGTGGGTGTTTTTTTCGACCTTCCTGATCGGATTTTTGGTACATTTCTATATGTTTTCCAATAAATTGATCAACTATTTTGAAATGAACAATATCCTGACGCCGATGTCCATTGATAAGGGGGACACGCTGGCGATGGGGCGCTGGTTTCTGCCGGTGGTCAGCCGGTTAAGCTCCGTTTACAGCATGCCTGCGGTCAACGGCGTGATCTGTCTGACCTGCCTGTCATTGACTGCCTGTATGGTCGTCGATGTGTTTGGATTGAAAAGACGGGTGCTCATCGTGCTCTGTGAGGGGATGATCGTTTCCTTTCCGGGGGTTGCGAGCTATTTATCCTATGGGGTGAACACGGATGTGTTCTGCGTGGCGCTGCTCTTATCCGTCGCTTCCGGCTGGATATTATCTCAGAGTGCGTGCAGTAAAATGGGAATGGCGCTCTCCGCGCTGACCCTGTGCCTCTGTATCGGCGTGTATCAGCCGTTCATGTCGGTGACGATCGCGCTGATCTTTAGTATGCTGTATCTTCAGGTGTGGCAGGAAGGAAAGGGCTTTGTGTCCATTCTAAAACAGGCGCTTTGCTATGTGCTCACGCTGGCAGCCGGATTTATCCTTTACTATATCGTTCTGCAGATCGTGACTGCCGTGACGGGAATTTCGGTGGGGGATTACCACGGGATCAATGATATGACGTCGTTTACCTTAAAAGGAATCGCCAAGGGCGGCGTTTACACTTATTTTTATTTTGTGCATTATCTGTTCAGCATAGAGTACGCCAATTTCCCTCTTGTGATCGTCTTTGACGGATTGGCGGCGCTGCTGTTTTTGTTCTATACGGTCATCGGCTATCGCACCTGTCAAAAGGAAGCGCGTGAAAAGGGCAGACTGCTCTGTCAGATCCTGTTAGTGATCTTTTTGCCGATCGGTGTGAACGCGACTCCGTTTTTAATGGCGGACCGTGTCGGAAACGGTGTGGACCGCTATATGATGTTTTCGATGATATTTCTGTTTGTCCTGCTCCTCAAGCTGATGGATGTGGTATCGGAGAACAGGGACGGGAAGAAAGCGGCTCTGGCGCGCCTTGGACTTATGTCGCAGTGGCTGACGATCCTTAGTCTTTGCGCTGTCATTTGGGGCAGTTGCTATATGTGTAATCAGGGCTATTATCGTGCGGAGGCGATGACAAAAAGCACGGATTCTCTTTTGAACCGTCTCGCATACCGCATAGAGAGTACCGAAGGCTGGAGTCCCGAGATGCCTGTCTATCTGGCAAACTGCGGAGCTCTGTTTAACGAAAGCTGCGATACACAAAACGCGGCGTTTCTCGGACTGACGCGTGTGGATGGAACGGAAATCAAGCCTTGGTATAATGAGAATGCTGTGGTAAAATATATGCAGGTTTATCTGAATTTTCCAGTGACACAAGTGTCCGCAGAGCAAAAGGAAACGATTCTTGCCTCGGAGGAATTTGCGCGGATGGGGATTTACCCGCAGGAAAATTCTATGCAGATGATAGACGGGGTGCTGGTCGTGAAGTTCGCAGAGACGGAAGAATAGAAGTATACTTTCTAATGCGTTTCGCAAACATCAAAAAATTGAGAGAGAAAGGAGAGCAAAGATGGGTCGTAAGGAACGCCAGACGGATGTATTCGAGATGTATGTGCTTCTGATTGCGGACATACTGTGCCTGTTCCTTTCTTATTTGCTGGGATTGTATCTCCGTTTTCATTCTGTCAGCAAAATCGACGAGCCGAATCTGCATTGGAATGTTTTTTGGGGAATCCTTGTTTTCTCGATCCTCTATGATTCCGCAGTGGATTATA
>CAMWSU010000031.1 GCA_947176965.1 uncultured Lachnospiraceae bacterium
TCTTTTTCTGTTTTCATTTGAAACAGCCCGTTTTAATTATACCCCCCCCCCGGTAATTTTCGTCAATACGATTTCCGATTGCGTAAAAGCAGGAAGAACACACTTAGAAATCACCGCACACCACACATACGAACCTCTCACGGTTCGGTAAAAAGTTTTTTCCATCCCCTGTGCCGCTCTGAATCACTTCGGGATATAACAAGTTACCATGCACCACTGTTTCGCAATACTTTCTCACGTCTTCAGAAATTCCACGACCTGCGCGAGTCCCATGCCATGGGAAGCCTTGACAAGAATCGTATCCTCCGGTTTTAAGATGGAGGGAAGCTCATTCTCAAGCTCGCCCACCGAATCAAAATGATAAATCCGTATTTTTCGATCGCTGGTATGCGGCACATCTTTTAAGCTTTCCCTTGCGGCATCGCACATCTCCTCCGTCAGCGTTCCGACACCGATCAGCACATCGCACTTTCCCTGCACCGCATAGACGCCGATCTCCCGATGGAGCTGCTGCTCCTGCGCCCCCAGTTCAAACATATCCCCTAAGATTGCCACACGCCTTGTCGCCGCGCTTGACAACAACTCCAGCGCACCCCGAACCGATGTGGGAGACGCATTATAACAGTCATCAATGATCGTGCGGTCCTCCAGACGAATAATATTGCTCCTGCCGCCAACCGGCTTAACTGCAACAATTCCTGCCTGAATCTGCTCTATGCCAATCCCTAAAGACATGCCGACTGCCGTAGCTGCAAGCGCGTTGTAGACCATATGCACCCCCGGAAGCGGTATCTGCGCTTCGAAATCCCCCTGCGGCGTGTGAATGCGGCAGCGCGTTCCGAACAGTCCGCGGTTTTCAATCTCATCCGCATAATAGGCATTCTCCCCGGAAAGTCCGAAACAAACGGGCCGGATTCCCTTGACTTCCCGAACGGTACAGAGCTTATCGTCATCCCCGTTCAAAAAAATATGCGCCGTCGGCGACATATAATCAAATATTTCCGACTTTGCCTTCAAAATGCCGTCGCGTGTATGAAGATTTTCCAAGTGGCACTGTCCGATATTGGTTATGACACAAATGTCAGGTCTTGCGATCTTACTCAGTCTGTGCATCTCACCGAACTCGCTGATTCCCATTTCCAGCACCGCCGCCTCATGCTGCGGACCGATCTTCATCACGGTTAGCGGCAATCCGATCTCATTATTGTAATTTCCCGCCGTTTTCAACACACAGAAACGCTGTGCCAGCACCGATGCGATCAATTCCTTCGTGCTCGTCTTACCGACACTGCCGGTAATACCGACGACCGGGATCGACAGCATACGCCGATAGCACTCCGCAATATCCTTTAATGCCTGCAAGCTGTTCCTCACCAAAATAAACGGCCCCTCCGCGTTCTCGGGAACCCGTTCGCAGATCACACCCAGCGCACCCTTTGCAAATACCTGCGCAATATAGCTGTGCCCGTCCGTCCGTTCTCCCTTTACCGCAATAAATACGCCGTCCTTTTCGATCTCACGGGAATCGATCACCATATTTCCCGCATTTCGTTCCACTTGCTCCTCATATCCCCGTGCGTGCAGAATCCCGCTGCACGCCGCTGCCATTTCACGCAATGTCATTCCGAATCGGACACCCCTCTCCCATTTGCCATTGTATCGACTCCCGATACCGGCTTTCTAATGCATTCTGCTGCCTCCTCGCGTTCAGTCCCCATACTTCGCCATTGACACCTGTATGATCCACTCACACAACTCTTCAAAATTCATCCCCGTCGCCGCTGCCTCCTGCGGAATCAGCGATGTCGGCGTCATGCCCGGCAGCGTATTGCCCTCAAGACAATAGAAGTGCTCCTGTTCGTCCATGATAAAATCAAAACGCGCATAGGTCTTAATTCCCAGGGCCTGATACGCGCGGACCGCGATCTCCTGCACTTCCCTCGTTTTTTCCTCACTGATCTGTGCCGGACATGTCTCGATCGAGCTGCCCGCCTGATATTTATTTTTATAATCGTAAAATCCTGCCTTCGGTTCAATCTCCACGACGGGAAGCGCCCTTCCCTCCATGACGCAGACCGTCAGCTCTCTGCCTTTGATGTACTGCTCGACCAAAAGGTCACCGCCATAACGCGCCGCATCCTGCAAAGCTGCACGATATTCCGTTTCATTGTTTACCATATAAACGCCCACGCTGGAACCGCTGCACGCCAGCTTCACGACGCAGGGATACGTCGGTTCAGGCGCCTGCTCCCCCTCCGGCACAAGGATCTCATTCGGTGTCGGAATCTCATGATAGCGGAACAGCTTTTTTGTCAGCGTCTTATCCATTGCGAGCGCGCTGCTCACATAATCAGTTCCCGTATAACGGATATGGAACAAGTCAAACGCCGCCTGCAGCTTCCCATTTTCCCCATTCTCTCCGTGCAGCGCCAAAAAAACAATGTCCGCCTGACTGCATATCTCGATCACATTCGGACCGAAAAACACCTCCGGATCCCCTTTTCGCATTGCTTTGAT
The DNA here is from genome assembly GCA_947176965.1 of uncultured Lachnospiraceae bacterium. Taxonomy (GTDB): domain Bacteria; phylum Bacillota; class Clostridia; order Lachnospirales; family Lachnospiraceae; genus DLAJ01. The sequence goes on from CAMWSU010000031.1 coordinate 2,518, forward strand.
CGCGGAAATATCAGGGCTTTCCGTGCCGATTGCACCGATCCCCTCCGACCAATCGCGCTCCATGTCAAACACTTCCCCTGCATCGTCGCCCTCATAACCTAAATAAACATCAAGCAGTACGGTCTGATGACGCCCGCGAAGCGCCTGATAGATCATACGCCCGGACATCAGCGACACGTCCCGCTCCATACTCGTTCCCCCAGCTAAAACAACGATTTTCAATTTCTCTCCTCCGTTTCTGCCTTCACGATCTCGCACATCAGTAAGATCAATGCGGACACCTGCTCCCCGTCATCGGTGATCATCTCCTCCGCAAAACATGCACCAAGCGGAAGATAACTCTCCCCGAAAGGATTTCGTCCTAAAAGATAATGTAACTGATTTTCCTGCACCGTCACATATTCATGATTCGTGATCACATAATTGACAACGGCAAATTTTACCATATCCCCGCACAGCTCACCCGGATGCTCCGCAGACGTCAGATAAATCTGCTCATTATAGTCGGCCGCGAGCTCCTCCGTCTCGCTCATGATCGTGCTGATCACCTTGCTGCACAGCGCTGTGTCAACCTGATATTTCGCTGACAGATACGCAATCTTTCCGTAAAACTCCATTCCCTCATCATGACTGTCCGTTGCATTTTCCGCGGTCTGCCCCAAATATTCCTTTACCGCCGTGTGGTACCGCGCGTAACCGGTTGCGCGAAACAGCTCTGCCGCAGCGTAAAAAGACAGGCTCCCATCCGGATCCGTCCGGTCTGCGCCCGCGCTCCTGCTTTTTTCCAAAAGTTTATCATATCCGTTCTGTGCAGCGGTCAGGTATTCCGCCGATACCGCTGCGTCAACCACCCGATAATCCTGTGCAAACTTCGCCAAAATTCCCGCGTACGCGCCAAGCTCTCCGATCGAAAGCGTTTCTATGTCCAGCGTTACGATCTGTCCTGCCCTCTGCGCTACCAGCTCGATCAAGTCCGGTATCGTATCCCCACTGTATCTGCAGCCGGTATCATCGCCGAAAATTCCCGTATAATATTCATATGCGATGAGCAGATTCGAGATCGTGCGTGCATCCCCAACGAGCCATTCCGGATCATACGCGGCATTGTCCCAAAGCCGCTCATAAGAACCGCAAAGCTGCCGGAACAGATCAGCGTAGAGCACATCCCCGATGGCAAACGAATACGACTCTCCGAGTTCGCCCGCACGGATATAATAGCTTCCTTCTACCACCATCTCCGTAAACATGCCATAGCACACCGTGCGCTGTAACTGCTCGTCCCTGCCCGCATATTCCATTTTTCCACTGTAAACGGTTTCACCCGTTTCCGCATTGATCACCTCATAAGTATGACCGTTTTCCCCACCTATGAAAAAAACAATCTTCGTGCTGCCCGTTTCATATCCGATCTGATTCGTCAGCACGGACGGTCTCATGCGCGATACCTGATACTGAATCTGCGGCCGGTTTCCTGCCATACCGACGTATCCCGCCTGCACATTCTCCCCGCCGTCCTTTTCGTCCGCCTGTGACTGCTGATTCGCACAGCCGCCCAGCATGCAGATACTGAGCAGCAGGGCAACCGCTTTTTTCAACCCACGCACCATTTCCCCGTGTGCCCGCTTCATGTATCTCATCATCCTCAATGTGCCAGCCTCCGTTACTGTTATCATGCCCTATCCGCATCATAACGCTTTGCGATGCGCATCATCATATCTAAGACATTATACTACCGAAAGGCTTTTTGGTAAAGCATATGTAAACGTACATCCGTGGAGATTTTAACCGGACTCCCCTCCCTGATGTACGCTTTTCTATGGTGAAGCAATCGACGAAAACAGGTATTTTAACGAAAACAACAGCCCTGACCAGCCGGACTGTCGTTCGCGCGGACAACATGTGACCGCCGCAGGTAGAAAAAAGTAAGAAAATCGATTACGTGTTTTTCGTTCTACCTTATTGTATTCGCCGACGCCGTTTTCGCATCTTGTCCGTACCGCGCGCTTACTGCAAAAGCGTCAGCGGATTGACCGGCTCGCCGTCCTTCGTCATTGCGAAATACACGTTGCTTCCCTCCAGTGAATAATATTTTGTAGGCTCCGCCACCACGCCGATCAGCTCGCCCGTCGCAACATAATCGCCCCGTTCGACCGCAATCTCCGTAAGCTGCCCGTACGTCAGCTCATAGCCGTTTCCAAGCGTCACCGTGACCGCGTTTCCAATCTCCTCATCATAAAACACATTGCTCACGATCCCGTCGCTTGCCGACGTGATATGCTCACCCGGCGCTGCCGCGATCACGATTGCCGGACTGTAGCGATACTGTCCGAGCGTCGTAAAATATACATATCCGTCCATGCTGTAATTGATCAGCACGTTGCCGACGATCGGCCATGCAAGCGTCTGACCGGCATCAAACTGCAAGGTTTCCGCTGCCGTCTCAATCTTACTCTGCAGGATTGCCTCGCTATCCATGCCCGCCGCGGTTTCCCTGTCCGCCTGCTCTTGCTCCCCTTCACTGAGATAACTCATGGAATCCGAAGAATCCGCTTCCCCCGCATCCGCAAGTCCGATGTTATCCGCCTCATCCTCCTGTGCGGCCGCCTCATCCTCCTGCGCATCGTTCTGCGCGCTCTCAAGCACCGGATTGACGACTTCCTCCGAGTTTGCCTGCTTATATTCCGCATACATCTCCGGATCAACATCCATATCATCATGTTCAATAAAACCGTCCGGAAATGCGTTCTGCTGTGCCTGCTCCTGCTGTTCCTGCTGCCTCGCTGCATCCTCCAATGCCGAAAAATCAATTCTCTGCTCTCCGGTGTCGTCCTTTCCGCGCGTCCCAAGATACACGCCCGTAAAAGTCAGCGCGCCGAGTACCGCTATGGAAGCGCCGAGCATGACCACCTTTTCCTTATTCATCTTTTTCTTGCCGATCTGCCGCCCGCGGATCGACTTTTTATCGCCATTATCAAGATCAAATCTGTTTCCCATGTCATAACCCCCTGTCAGTTTTTGGATTTTTCACTGTTTATGGGGTTAGTTTTTCCCGTAATCGTTCTTTTATGCAATTCTCATAAATACAATTTCGTCGAAAAAATATTTCAATATATCCATACAGGTCCTGCCTTGCTCGGCAAGCATACACGCCTGATAAATACTCAGTCCGTACCCGTGTCCGCTTCCGAAACAGATGAAACGCACACCCTCCCCGTTTTCTTCCATCGTAAAATGAGAGGACGGTAAACCAAATACCGACCGGAACCGTTCACCGCCGATCCGAAACGCATCAAATCCCTCACCGCTTACGGACAGCGCCACCACGTAGCCCGCCTCGTCCCGCTCCTCGATCACGATCTGCATCCCTGCGATCGACGTACTTCCGGTCAGTACCTTTAAGCAGTCAGCCAGCTTTTCTGCAGGATAATCTACGACCGTGCGATATTCCTGTGCCATGAGATCCTGCTCGCAGGAAACGGATTTCCAATGATACGTCTGTCCGCCCGACAACAGCTCCGGGCTTCTCGTGTGTCCCGCGCTGATCGGATGAAATGCGGTCTCGATCGGTTTCCCGTCATACGTCATGATGATGCCGCGCGTCTCCTCCACCGCCTCCGCATAAACGGCATAATAAGTATCATAATATGTCCCCCATCGTTCCCTCAGCTCTGCATCGCCTGCATATCCCTGCACCAGACAGCTCCCGTTCTCCTCAATCTCAAGCACCGCCTGCGTCCGCAAAAGAATCGCCATCGCACGCAGTGCTTCCCTTGGGGAATCCTCATCCATGACGCTGCTGAGCATGCTGATGAGCGCCGTCTCAAGCGGCACGCTGATACTTCCCGCTTCCTGCTCGCATAAAACCTGATATGCCGAATCCGTGCGCTCTTCCTCATACTGCACGCCCGTCCTGCTCTCCTGTTCCGGGCGGATGACGGCAAGAACAACGATAAGCGGTATGAATAATAAAACAAAAAGAACCACAAGAAAGATTCCCGTGCGGGTTCTCCATGTGGTTCTTTTTTTTACGTATCTGTCCATGTCCGCACCCCCGCACTATTATATGCGGAAATCGTTTGGGACATACTCATTTCATTTTACTTTGCCAGATCGACATGCTGCATGGTGCCGACGTTCCCGTTTTCAAACAGGAACATACCGGTCCGGCGGATCACGCCGTTCGCCTCATTCGTCTGCATGTTGTTTAAGGCAAACTCCGTTGCCACAGAAGATAAACAGATCGCACCGACACCGCGGTCTTTCAGATGATACAGCTTATCATTTCCGTTTTCATCTTTTGACCAAATGAGCAGTTTATCAAAAATTTCATCATCCTCATCAATCCATCCGTTACCGTCGTCATCATACGCCGCCAAATCTGCAAAGCCGTTGCCGGACGCCGTGCCGAACAGCTCGCCGCCGTCGTTGATCTTTCCATCACCGTTTTTATCAAGCGCCAGATAACCGCTTTTTGACGAAAGCTTTGAAATCTCATCCAGGATACCGTCATTGTCAATATCAAACAAAAACTTCTGATCGGACAGCTCCGTAATATCCGTGTCCAGATTGATGACAAGCGGGTCGCAAAATTCCGCCTGCTTCGCCGGCACTTTCGCCTCATAGTATTCCGCAAAGCTTCTTGACATTTTCATGTCAATACCGAATTTGATCTCCCTGCCGTCCTTTGTCACGACCGTTCCCTGTGTGGAAAAGGATGTCTGCTCACTTTCGTAGCTGCCTGCTGCGCCAACCACCATATTCGCGATCGGCTTCGACTTCGCGGGCGCATATTTGATCCTGTCCCCCAGGGTCTGCGTCACAAGCGTATCCTGCGTTTCCGTTTTCTGTGTACTGCCTCCCTGCCCGTTGCCGGACTGCGCACCGTAAACCGCGCCGTCCCTTGTGGTCCCTCCTTTTTTCCGGAAGAAAAGATTGAGCAGATGCATGATGGAGGAAACCCGGATGTCCTCATACGTCTGCGCACGTCGTTCGCTCCGAATGCTCTGCGCCGAATAAATGTCCGAGCGCGTATAGCGAAGCTGTGTCATGCTTTGCTTTCCGTTCCGGAGCTGCGTCATGCTGCCGTAGCTGCTTTTCGTCATACTGGATCCTGACGACCAACTGTTTACAAAGTTTCCGAAAGAACCGTTTCTTACTAAGACACCTCCCTGTGCCGCGGCGGATGCCCCCGCCACCTTAACAGAAGAATACCTTCTGGCGGACTCCATTCCTATTTTACTGGAATCAATTCGCAAATACCCTGCCTCCTATTTCGTGCTTTGATGTAAAGGAATTAGCATCGAACGCAATGAAACCTTTCGTCCGCGAATCAAAAGATTTCAAGGAACTGCGATACATGTTATATATCGTCCCTCTTTTGCAAAAACAAGACTGTCAATGCATAAAAATACCATCCCGTCATAAAACAGGATGGTATTTCGTTTCTTTATGAACGTTTATTAATCCACGCGGTTGTAATTGATCAGACAGCCCTTTAATATAATCTGCCGCTCCTCATCCGTCAACTCGCCAAGCGTTAAGGTAAATTCATGCAGACCGTCCTCTTTTACGACATACGCAGGAATCTCGGCCGCTTTTTCCTCCACCGCTTTGCGGATATTCGGGATAAAAAGATAATCGAGATTGGAAAACGGAAGCTCGCCCTCCTTAATAATAAACGGCAGCATTCCCCAGTTGATCAGGTTACTGCGGTAACGCTTGGTCGCGTACTCATTGGCAATGTTGGCCCAGCCGCCCAATACCTTCTGGCAGCTTGCCGCCTGCTCCCTCGCGGAACCGTCTCCCGGCTTCACCGCAAAGATTGTGGAACCGATACCGAAATTCGTATGGTTCGTTCCCGGGAACTGCGCCTTGATCTTACCTAACACCTCATGAAGTCCGGGAACGGTCTGGCAGGGCTTTATGCCGTCTTCTCCGGCAAGCAGCGCCTCGCGCGCCTTCTCCGCCTTCTGTATTTCTTTCGCGCGCTCAACATACTTCGGATCCTTGCGTGATAACGTAAACTCCGCCAAACCGAGCGGGTTGGAACGATAAGAGGACGTCTCGCCCGAAGGGATCAGCTCATCCGTCGTCGTGACCGGATCGTGAATCTCGGATACAACTCTTAAGACGAGATGCTCCGTAAGCGGAACCATTTCCGGCCAATCCTTAATATTCGGGCCAAACACAATGTCCACGCTCTCATCCGCCACACCGTGGGAGTCAAACACGCGGTTCGCATAAATATTCGCATCGAAATGATAACGGTATTTTCCGATTTCGCACGGCACGTCGGTCGCTGCCGTCAGCACGCCCTTATTCGCCGCCGTCGCCGCAATCGAACGCGCATCCATCAATGCAACGGACGCGATCTGGCCGTTCTGAAGCTTGCTTCCCTCACGGTTCGGGAAATTCCGCGTGGAATGGCGGATGCTGAACGCATTGTTGGCAGGCGTGTCGCCCGCACCAAAGCAGGGACCGCAGAACGCCGTCTTTAACACGGCTCCCGTCTCCATCAGCGTCGCTGCACAGCCGTTTTTAATCAGTTCCATATAGACCGGCATGGACGCGGGATAGACGCTCATCGTGAACTCATCGCTTCCGATATAGCTGCCCTTCATAATATCCGCCGCCGCGCAGATGTTCTCAAAACCGCCGCCCGCACAGCCCGCGATAATTCCCTGATCAACCATGAATTTTCCGTTCCGTATTTTATTCTTCAATGTGAATTCGACTGCACCGTCAAGGCTGACTGCCGCGCGGCGCTCCACATCGTCAAGAATATCGGTAAGATTTGCATTCAGCTCCTCGATCGTATAGGTATTGCTCGGATGGAACGGCATGGCGATCATCGGCTTGATCTCACTTAAGTCAATCTCGATCATACCGTCATAATAGGCCGCCTGCCCCGGATTTAATTCCGCGTAATCTTCCACGCGTCCGTGAATCTCATAAAATTCTTTTACCTGCTCATCCGTTCTCCAAATGGAAGAAAGGCAGGTTGTCTCCGTCGTCATGACGTCGATGCCGATCCTGAAATCGGGCGACAGGAAAGAAACGCCGGGACCTACAAACTCCATGACTTTATTTTTTACATATCCGCTGCCGAAAACCTCACCGATGATGGCAAGCGCCACATCCTGCGGTCCGACCCCCCGCGCCGGCTCTCCGGTCAGATATACGCCGACAACGCCCGGCATGTTAATATCGTAGGTCTGCCCCAACAGCTGCTTCACAAGCTCCGGCCCGCCTTCTCCCATCGCCATCGTGCCGAGCGCGCCGTAGCGCGTGTGGGAATCCGAGCCTAAGATCATTTTCCCTCCGCCTGCAAGCATCTCTCTCGCAAACTGATGAATGACCGCCTGATGAGGCGGCACATAGACGCCGCCGTAGCGCTTCGCACAGGATAAGCCGTACATATGGTCATCCTCATTGATCGTTCCGCCGACCGCACACAGGGAATTGTGGCAGTTCGTCAGCACGTAGGGAATCGGGAACTTTTTTAATCCCGATGCGCGCGCCGTCTGGATAATGCCGACAAACGTGATATCATGGGACGTCAGCTTGTCAAACTGAATCTTCAGCTTGTCCATATTGCCGGACGTATTATGCGCCTTCAAAATGCCATACGCGATCGTCGCTTCCTTTGCTTTCTCCTTCGTAAGCTCCCCGCCGTCCGGCGTTCTTTCGCCAACCTTATTTTTTACCGCATTCAGCGCATCCGCACCGTCGGGAATCAATTCCGTTCCGTTCACCAGATAAGCGCCGCCTTCAAACAGCCTCATGTCCGTTTTCCTCCTGATCTTATCTTCCTTCACATTTCATTTACACTATGTTCATGCACACGGCATGCGTCCGTCCGCATGCCGCACTTTGTATTATACGGGAAGTGTGCGCCTTGTGCAAGTGCCGCTTGGGAAAAAGCATATGCACCCTTCCCAAAAATTCCCATCCTCCGTGCCACCGCCGGTTGCAGGCATCCTTCAAAATTGCGCGTTATAGGTGCTTCTCTTTTTTCGCGCGCGATGATATAATAGATTCATGCTTTTTATCCCATAACACGCTACCACAGGAGGTATTTGAAAATGAGTTTTTCGGAAAAACTCTATATCCTGCGCAGCCGTTCTAATTTATCGCAGGCATCCCTCGCGGAGGGGCTTGACGTGAGCCGTCAAACGATTTCCAAATGGGAACTGGGTTCTTCCTATCCCGAGATCGATAAACTGGTCGCAATCAGTGATTTTTTTCATGTTACGACGGATTATCTGTTAAAAGACGACGTGCCGGCCGGAACACCTTCCAATCTCGACCGTCTTGTTCTTGAATTTTTAGGATCGGCGCAGGATATGGAACAGATTTCCAATGATCTGGTCGAGATCATGCGCGACGGCGTGATCGACGAAAATGAAATGACGCGGATGCATTCGATCGTTCATACGCTTGACGCGATTTCACATATCATTGAGGACATCAAGCGTGGATTGCGCAGCAGCATTTCCTGACGATCTGATAATACATTTGGCATCTGTGCCGCATTCCGAAATCGAACAGGCACTGTAACCGCACAGGTTATCGGCTATGATGTCGTGGATATGGCAATACGCCTTATCATATAACCAAACACCCAAGGAGGTATCATGAAAGCAAAAGACATTTACTTAGGAACCATGAAATTTGTATGGCTCAAGCTCGGGATTGGTGCCGCAGTCACCGTTGCATCCATTATCCTGCTTGCACTAAGCATGCTGATCGGTTACGCGTTCGGCGGCGTCGGGCTGTACATAATGTTCATCGTATGGGTCGTTCTGACCGAAGTTATTTACAAAGTCATCATGTACTATTTCGGCTACATGATCAAAGCCGGGCATGTCGCCGTGATCGCTTCTGCAGTCACCACGGGCGTGCTTCCCGAAAATCAGTTTGAATATGGTAAGCAGATGGTAAAATCCCGGTTTGCCGCGAGCAATGTGTATTTTGTCGTTGACCGGCTCGTGAGCGGCGCCGTCCACCAGCTTCAAAAAGCGGTCGGAAAGATCGGCGGCGCACTCGACGCGGTTCCCGGCATGGCACAGATTACAGACATTTTGCAGACCTTCATCGGCATTGCGCTCGGCTATGTGGATGAATGCTGTCTCGGCTATTGCTTCCTGAAAAAAGAGCAGAGCGCGTTTCAGGCTTCCTGTGACGGCGTTGTCATTTATTTTCAGAACGCAAAGAAGCTGTTAAAGGACGCCGCTGTTACCACACTGATCGTTGTCGGCGGCACCTTCCTCGCATGGGTTGTTCCGTTTGGATTGGTTGCAGTGATTTTCCGTGCAGCGGGCTGGAACATGCTTGCGGGCGTTATTCTTGCTTTGATCATTGCCATTGTGATCAAATCTGCCTTTATCGACAGCTGGATGCTCGTAAAGATGATGGTATCCTACATGGAGGTCGCTCCTTCCACGCAGATCACCTTTGACCTCTATGACAAGCTCTGCGGTCTTTCTTCGAAGTTTAAGGAACTGTTCGGAAAAGCAAAGGCGGAAGGTCCTATGCATATGAATCCCGCTCCTGCACCGGCAATGGCAGGCAGCGCGCAGACTTATGCAGGCAATACATACACCCAGCCCGCGCAGCCTCAGAACAACACCTTCAGTCAGGCGGCACCGCCTCAAAGCAGTGCACAGCGCTTCTGTCCGCAATGCGGTCAGCCGATCACAGGTGGCGCTGCATTCTGCAACAAATGCGGTGCAAAATTAAATTAACGCAGAGGAACCACCTTTCATAAAAAACGTTTTGCACTCTATTGCTCTGTAAAAAATAACATTTATAAAAAAGGACCTATCCAACTCACGTTGAATAGGTCCTTTTTTATAAATGTTATTTTTTGATTGTTACCTTATCAAGCTTCCAGATCTCATCCACATACTCCTGAATCGTTCTGTCAGATGTGAACTTGCCCGTGCATGCTACATTCAGGATTGCGCTCTTTGCCCATCCCGATTCATTCCTGTATGCTTCCTCTACCCGCTTCTGCGCATCCGCATAAGCACGGAAATCCTTTAAGATAAAATAGGTGTCCGCCTTTGAAGTACTCTGCGTATTCAGCAGGGAGTTATACAGTGTACGGAACATTTCCGTATCCTGAGAAAACGTACCGTTAATGAGCTGCATGAGCACCCGTCTGATGTCCGGATCGTTATTAAAGATCTCCATCGGATCATAACCGCCCTGGTTCTCATAGCGGATGACTTCATCAGAACTTAATCCGAAGATAAACGCATTTTCTTCTCCGACTTCCTCAACGATCTCTACATTTGCGCCGTCCATGGTGCCGAGCGTCAGCGCGCCGTTTAACATAAACTTCATGTTACCCGTTCCGGATGCCTCCTTGCTGGCGGTCGAAATCTGCTCAGAAACATCTGCGGCAGCAAAGATCAGCTCCGCGTTCGATACACGGTAATTCTCGATAAATACTACCTTGATCTTTCCGTTAATGGAAGCGTCGTTATTTACCACATCGGCAACGGCATTGATCAGCTTAATCGTCAGCTTTGCGTTGCGGTAACCCGCAGCCGCTTTTGCGCCGAAAATAAATGTGCGCGGATAGAACTTCATCGCCGGATTGTCTTTTAAGCAATTATACAGATACATGACATGCAGGATATTCAAAAGCTGACGCTTATACTCATGCAGACGCTTTACCTGTACGTCAAAAATGGAGCGCGGATCGACCGTGATTCCATTATGCTCTAAAATATACTGTGCAAGGCGCACCTTGTTCTGATACTTAATGTTCATGAACTCCTGCTGTGCCTTCTCGTCATCCGCATAAACCTTTAATTTGTTGATCTTGGGCAGATCGGTGATCCAGTCTGAGCCGACATGCGCCGTCACCCAGTCCGCCAGCAGCGGATTGCCGTGCAACAGGAAACGTCTCTGCGTAATACCGTTCGTCTTATTATTGAATTTCTGCGGCATCATCTCATAGAAATCTTTGAGCTCCTGCTTCTTGAGGATCTCCGTATGCAGCCTTGCCACACCGTTGACACTGTAGCTTGCACAGATTGCAAGATGCGCCATCTTCACCTGTCCGTCATAAATGATCGCCATCTTGCGGATCTTCTCATGATTGCCCGGATACATCTGCTCGATCTGAAGAATAAAGCGGCGGTTGATCTCCTCAACGATCTGATATACTCTCGGAAGCAGACGGGAAAACAGCTCGATCGGCCATTTTTCGAGTGCCTCCGACATAATGGTATGGTTCGTATACGCACAGGTCTTCGTCGTTACGTTCCATGCCTCATCCCATGTCAGATAATACTCATCCATCAAAATGCGCATCAACTCTGCAACCGCAACGGTCGGATGTGTGTCATTCAGCTGGAACGTCACCTTCTCATACAATTTGCGGACATCATCATGCTTCCTCATATACTTGACAACCGCTTCCTGCACGGATGCGGAAATAAAGAAGTACTGCTGCTTTAAGCGCAGCTCCTTGCCTGCATAATGGTTATCATTCGGATAAAGCACCTCCACGATATTGCGTGCTAAGTTCTCCTGTTCCACCGCTTTCTGATAATCACCCTTATCAAAAGAATCAAGACGGAAGCAGTCCACCGGCTCCGCATCCCAAATTCTCAGCGTATTGACAATGCCATTGCCATAGCCGACGATCGGGAGATCATACGGCACAGCCCTTACGACCTGATAATCTTCCTGATAGTAATTATTTCTGCCGTTCTCATCCACACGGCATGCCACATAGCCGCCGAACTTCACTTCCTTGGCATATTCCGGACGGCGCAATTCAAACGGATTGCCGTCTACAAGCCAGTTATCCGGTACCTCTATCTGATAGCCGTCACGGATCTCCTGCTTGAACATACCGTAACGATAACGGATACCGCAGCCGTACGCCGCATAACCGAGTGATGCAAGCGAATCAAGGAAGCAGGCCGCCAGACGCCCCAATCCTCCGTTTCCGAGCGCGGCATCCGGTTCCTGATCTTCAATCACATTAATATCCACGCCAAGCTCTAAAAGCGCATCCTTTGCGTCCTTATAAGCCTGCAGATTAATCATCATATTGCCGAGCGCACGCCCCATGAGGAATTCCATCGAAAGATAATATACAATCTTCGGATCCTTCTTCTCATACTCCTCCTGCGTGTCCATCCAGTTCGTAATGACCTGATCCTTTACCGCGTAGGAAACCGCTTGGAAAATCTGCTGCGGGGTTGCTTCCTCCATGTTCTTGCGGTACAAAGTCTTTACATTGTATAGCACACTGCGCTTAAATAGTTCTTTGTCAAATGCATTGTTCGCTGCCGCTACTGTCGCCTTCTTTGGCATGACGCCATCCTCCTTCATTTGAGTAATTCCTTTTTCTTCCTGTCTTATTATAGCGTAAATGCCAAAGAATGAAAATAGTTAAGCGATAAAAATTTTATTCAGTCATGTTTATACTGTGCCATTCATAGAATGTCTCTACCACTTCCTCCCCTTCTATCACCTGTCTCCTGCACAGCCAGTATAAGTAGTCTCCTGCCAAATACAAATAGCGATCCGGACACTGTCCCATGAGCTCTGATTCCTGTTCGTGCAGGTCCAGGATCTCCTCGTTCACGCCGTCCTGATACCTGCCGAGCATACCTCCCCTTGTGTAATAGACCGACGTTCCGTCGCTCGTAAAGCCGTCAAACGGCCATACGCCCAAGTCCGTATCTGTTCCTGCCGTCAGATCCATGACATGCAGGCTCGCCTGTTTCATGCTCTCGCCTTTCACTGCAAGCAGATAATCTCCGGCAAGCAGCGGGCGCATCATCACCTGCCCTAAATACGATACTTCCTCCTTGGTCTTGTTATAACAGAGCAGATACCCCTGCAAATAGTAATTTACGTCCGTTCCCTGCACTGCATTAAAAAGAACCAGATCATCAGATGCAGTAAACAATGCGGGCTGCCAGTCTTTATCAGACATCGCGGCTATGATCTGCGCTTCTCCCCCCTCATAACCAAGAAGCAGCACGCCGTTCTCCGCATTGATCAACAGTCCTTCCTCTGTAAGAAGAAACTCCCCGTGCGGCGCATCCATGATAATCGTCTTTTCTTTGGCGGCAATGTTCAGACACATGATCACTCCGCCCTCGTCTATCGCGGTATAATACAGATTCCCGTCCTTCTCCTGTAAATAATATCCCGCGCCGTCGGCCAGCTTCTCCCGCCCGCTTCCGTCCTCATTGCTCATATAGATCGCGTGTTCTGTCAAATCGGAATAATAAATCTTGCCTCTGCCGTCCGCGCACAGATAGCCAAAATTCTGATAATTAGAATTCCGGATTGCTGTTTCCCTGTCCGTGCGTGCGGAAAGTCCGCTCCAATCCTCTCCCCGCAGCACTGCGATTTCTTCCGGCAGTCCATCCTCTGTTCTGTTCTGGCTCTGCGCACTCGCATAAGAAAACGTCGCTTCTTCCCCGTAATGATTCATATAGACCTGATATTGCGCATGGTCCGCATCCTGTGGTGCAGAGTCCGTCAATGCAAGGTCCATGTCATTCTTCTGATCCTGCCCCCGTCCGGACTGCATGCTCCATATACCTGCTGAAAGCATCACCACTGCTGCAGCTGCGCAGACGCTGCCGATCGTGAAGATCTTTTTTCTGCCGCCTCCGTAATACCAAAAGGTCCGCTTCATCCTGCCGTTTATGCGCTTTCCCGGTTCCTGCTCATATTCTCCCTGTTCCCGTCCGAACACCGCTGACCCTCTCTCAGCGTATTCGCCCAATACTTCTTTTAACAATTCCTCATTTACTGCATTTTCTCTCTTTTCCATGCTTCTTTCATCCTCCCTCATATGGTTGCCTCCCTTCCTTGATCCGCCTTTCCAGCTCGCGTCTTGCACGGTGCAGCCGCATGTCCGCCGCATGTCTGGAAATATGCAGCGCCGTTGCAATATCCTGATTACTCAGCCCCGCATAATATTTCATCCAGAGCAGTCTGCATTCCTCATCGGGCATGCGATAAAGGGTCTCCCGCACCAGCTCCCGCAGCGTATCCTCATTTTTTTCCGAGGCATGCGGCATTTGTGAAGCGGCACCACCTCCTGTCCCCTGCGACAGTGCCGACAGATCTTCCGGCGTTTCACATAACAGGTGCTTTTTTTCGTCTCGCAGCATGTTTAGCGCCACATGTCTGACGATGCAGACCGCCATATAGCACAGCTCATCCGCACTCAGCGCGTCATAGTGCCCCTTCATCCGCAACAGCCGGACAAACGCGGAATGCACGGCGTCCTCCGCCTCGCTCTGCCGCCCCAAAATGCGGTAAGCCGTACTATATAAGCGTCCGTAGCATTCCCGATACAGCGCCGCGATTTTCTCATTCCACCCCTGTGCCAAAGACTCTCTCTCCTTTTGCAGTTCTTCTGCCTCTTTTGTCCCTCTATTATATAAACACATCAGAGCGTGTTTTTCTCACAGAAAAATAATTTTTTATAAGAAAATGTATCTCATACAAAAAACGCCTATCTGCTTATCTCAGATAGACGTTTCTGCTCTTTATTCCCCTGCTACCATCCTATTCACTCAAAACCTGTTTCGGTCGCCCGTCCTCCATATGAATGATACGATCAGCCTGCTTCGCAAGCGCAAGATCATGCGTGACCATCACGATAGTCAGTCCGTCCTCATGAAGCCGATGCAACAAGTCCATAATCTTCTGTCCGTTTTCATAATCAAGATTGCCCGTTGGCTCGTCCGCAAGCAACACGGCGGGATGATTGATGATTGCCCTTGCAATCGCTACCCTCTGCTGCTCACCGCCCGAAAGCTGTGACGGACGGGCATGAAGCTTCTCTGAAAGTCCAACTGCCGCAAGAGCCTCTTCTGCGCGGTGCTTTCTCTCACGACTGCCCACATGCGCATAGCCAAGCGGCATCGCAACATTGTCGATTGCGTTCAATTCCTTCGCAAGATAGAATGCCTGAAACACAAACCCGATACTCTGATTGCGAAATCGCGCCAATGCACGTGTATTCATATCGTCAATCTTTTCTCCACGAAATAAGTATTCGCCCGAGGTCTGCCTATCCATCCCTCCCATGATATTTAAAAGCGTGCTCTTTCCGCATCCGGACCGCCCCGTGATCGCCACAAACTCTCCCTCTGCAATACTGAGATTTACGCCCCTGAGTGCCTCCGTCACATTCCGATTTTTCTTTTTTCCGATCTCATAACGCTTCACAATGTCTTTTAATATCAAAAATTCTTCCATTACGATACCTGTCTTTCTTTTCTACGACGCCTTCAATACCTCCGCAAGCTGTCTGCTTCTTACAAGCAGTGTTGCGCCACCACAGATGAGGACTGTCGAGAGCACACTGATACCTAAACAGCCCAAAACCGCTTCCGCATGCATTGCTCCCATCATCGAAATTGCACGAAGCCGAACCCGCAAAACTGCCGGAACAGAGCAGATCAATCCGATCAATGTCCCCACAAAAATCACGCTTCCCACTTCGGCAAAGAGTTCTGCAAACAACTTTCCATAGGTTGCACCACACGCGACTGCAACCGCATTTGTTTTTTCTCTTCGGTGAAGAATCAGAATGAAAGCGCCAACCATGCCGCTCGTCGTAATGGCGAGCACGGAGATGCCCACCCAAAGCAACGTGCGATAGGGAATCATCAAGTCTTCTGCTCCTTCATGCAGCTCTACAGACTGCTGTGTCAGCGAAAAATGATAATCCGCATTTGTACCGTTCAGCTCTTTTACTAAATCTGCAAAAATTCTAAAATCACCATCCCAACCCTCCAAAAAGAATTGAAGGGAGACCTTGCCGTTTAGTCTCTCCGCATGCGCAAGCACTCCCATCCGTTCAAGCGGGAGCACAATACAATCCGATAACAAAATCTGCTCATCAGCGGATATGCTGCTATATGATTTGCTGATAACATGTGCCTCCAGCTCCTCCTGCATTGGTAAAAACTGATCAAGCAGGCACTCCCATTCATCCCCAAATACCAAGGCTTTTTCGGAAAGTGCCAGAGAAGAGTAGCCGAAAGCAGACTGCTCTCCCGGTTCCGAAAATACCCGGCACCGCAAATGTTCTGCCGCCCTGCTGCCAATATACCCACCATCCGGCATTGTCTGAAATCCGAGCCGGATGCCGCTCTCCTCATCTGCAAAAAGTAAATAAATCTCTGCACTCTCTCCTGTATCCGCAAAATAAATCGTTCCCTGCACATAGGGCAAATATTGTATACCAAGTCCTTCCGCTCTCTCCTGCTGTCGCAGCTGCTCCACAAAATCAGGCTCTACGGGAAATCCGTCCGGCTGATAATTCATGCCGGACATGTAACAGGTCAGTTGAATTGCGTCCGTTCCGATTCCTGCATCAATCCTGCGAACAGTATCATCGCAGGACATCGTCGTATTCAGACAATACGAAAATAGAAACATTCCGATTGCTACCTCGATCAAAAGCAACAGATACATTCCCTTATGCAGCCAAATCATTCTTCCCGTTTTTCGTAGTGAATAATTCATGCTTCCCCTTTCAGCAGATCGGAAGGCGTTGTCTTCCTAGCCGCTCTCAGATACACAATCCCCGTCACCACTGCTACAATCACGATCAACGCCCCAGCAATGCAGACCAGCATCCACATGGATGGATATCCGTATACCGTGCGCATGTTTCGTATTACAATCGGAAACAGCATCAAATCAAGCAGCAACGCACATGCCATGAGTATTCCGTTTTCCAGAAGCAGCTCAAGATAAATACGCACTCCCGTTGCCCCCATACTGATACGCAGTCCAATCAGATAACGTTCCTCACAGACCTTGCCTGTCAAGACAAACAGAATACTGATCAATGCCGTAAAAATAACGATGCCGCCTTTTTTCATCTTATCTGCGATCTGTAACCGAATGGATTCGATATAGGGCGTATTAATCTCCTCCCCCCATTCGAAGTCCAAAATACTGTCCATAAAATCAAGGCATGACACAGGAAAATGCATTGCGGCCTCCTTATCTTTCATATGAAATGATAATCGAAACTGCATGCTGTCACCTGCCGCAATTTCTTCCATGCAGCGGTACGGAACAGCGATAATGCCATACATCTTCGGAACATTGACCTGCCCAACAACTTCATACGCTTCCCCCATGAGAGAAATGCATTCTCCGACCTCCACACCGCAGTCATCCCTTAACATACAGACATGTGCCCCCTGCTCGTATTCCTCCTTTGTGATCAGCCTGCCTTCCTCCAACTCAATTCCTTCCAGTTCAAAATAGTTCGGTGTCGCTCCGGCAACACCAACCGTTCTTACTTCCTTGTCCGTCACACATAAAACACCGGTATATGCAATAAAACCATAGTCGGTAACTCCATCTACGTCCAAATATTCATCTATCTGTCCCGGCTGCTGATAAATACTCCTGCAATTGGCAACAATACGGGTCTGCGGATCGTCATAACTGCACAATGCCAAATTGTCCACCATGAAACTAATTGTCGAAAGAACGGCGATCGGAAACATCAGACCGATTGCGATCGTTACTATAACAACCGCATTCAAAAGCCGGTGATGATATAATAAATGCAGGATGTATTTCATATCCGCAAACTCCCCCTTTTTCACCATTTTTACTAAGGTCTTATTTTAAGAGAATCCTCTCCAATTCTTCCAAACTGACTTCCCCGACAAACTCACGCTCCGTCCCTCGCAGAATCTCAAAACTCGGATACCAGACAATTCCGTACACCTGCCGGAACAATCCATGTTCATCGTCAATCTCTCCGTCCACCTCCGTTTTATCTCTGTAAATCCGCACAATCTCATAACGCTCTCCGGTTGCTTCTGCGTTGATCAGTTCATCCGCCGCCTCACAATCGCCGCATCCCTTCATTGCAAAGTAAATCATCTTATGCCTGTCAGATTCCCTTGAAAAATATCGCTCGGTCAAATAAGCATCCGCCTGCTTTATGAGCGTCTCCTGCGGCAGAATCTCCATCGCAAGCAGCTTTTGAATTATGAGTTCTAACTTGTCCGTACTAAATACAACAATCCCGTCTCCGTCTACCAAATAAAAGGTCGGCAGAGAGGTCGCAAGCATCAGATTCTCGTCCAAACAATAGCAGAGTTCCCGCGAAATCCCATACTTTTCTTCCAAATTGCGTGGAACAGAATTGGAATAGATATAGGCATAGCCCATCTCATCCTCTCCGAATACTCCCATCATATCCCTCAACGTTCCCATACTGTTGATGCAACCCGCACAGGAATCCGACAGATAAACGACCAGATTCATGTCCTTTTCAGCTGTTAACCCGCTCAGATTGACACCGTCCGCATTGATGACCGGCAGCTCATGAACATTATCACCATTCTCCAGGTAAATGGATTCTATCAAAAGTGCCCCCTCCTGTGCTGCATGCCCACCCTGCACCACCACTCCGTCCCGGGCTGTCTGCGTATTCTGTACTTTTGAGTATCTGACAAACTCCCAAATATGAAATCCAACAGAAATAGCCAATGCACATGCTAACAGGATCGTAACTGTTTTCCAATTGTTATTTGTTACTCCTACATCGTTTCCTTTTTTTACAATTTCCGCACTTTTCTCGTCACCATTATCCTGTTTTTTCATTTTCTTTAACCTCATGCTATAGATCAAAAATTTTATCCATTAATAATATGAAATTCAAGTTCATATTCTGATTCTCATTTCTTTTCAAAATAATACACGGTCTTCCACAGCGAATCGACCGCATAGATGTGGTCATCATCAATTACATCAAGATACCACGGATAGGAAAGTGGCTCATTTAATATATTAGAGGTATCTCTTTCTCCCGTGTCGCAAATATAAACTGCGGACTGCAATTCTCCCTGCATGGATAAACGGTTAATCTGTATGTCTGCTCCCTCCCACTTCTCACGCACGGAAATCGCATAAATCATGTCATCCACAATACAAAAATCCGCAGGCTCATATTCGTATGGAAGTTCGGCAAGCTGTTCAAGCCCATCCTTGCTGCAGCCAAGAAAAAAACAGGGCCCCCCTCTCCTTGCAACAAAACATGCCACCAGACTATCATGACCCGGAAGTTCCACCAAATCCTGATAATACCAATAGGCATTCATTGCATATACTTCGCCCTCATGTTCCGCAAGTACTCCACCGATTCTCGGCATGATCGGATTCGTATTCCCATCTTCGGAAATATAGTAAACAGCCGTCCTAAGATCACTGCTCTCCCAAACGCTTAAATAAATCGTGCCGTCAGCATCAATGGCCATATCCTGAAAATATACATTCTCACTAAAGGCTCTCGCCCGATACGGAATCTCATTTTGATAACCCATCTCTTCATCAAAGACCTGTACTCTATGGTTTCCCTGATCAAGCACATAAATCATCCCCTCATGCCGGAGAATCGCAGTCGGATTGTGAAACTGTCCTGCTCCCTCTCCGAACTCACCATATGAGGCAATACGATTTCCGTTCCGGTCCAATTCCACCACGCATGAATTGTCAAAATCACAGACATAAATCGCATCCTCCGCCACGCAAATCCCATACGGTCTTCCGATTCCCGTCTGCTCCGTCTCCCATACATTTATATGATAAACATCCTCATATTCCTCACACAAAGGTTCTCTGGGGGTATCGTGGAATTCCTCCAGTTCACTCTCCGTATAGATGACCGGAATCGTATCTGGCAGTGTCCTCCCTGTTCCGGTTACTCCCTCTTTCGTATTCCCGCAGGCAGACAGTAGCAAAGTGCCGCTTCCAATTAATGCCAAAATCCGAATCCTACACATCATATAACCTCCTATTGCCATAATGCTGTCTATCATTCTTCCTTTTGCAAATAATAGATTGTTCTCCATAACGAATCGACTGCATAAATATGGTTGTCATCCACTACATCAAGATACCATGGATACTCAACCGGCTCTTGTGAAATAGTTGAATAATCTCTCTCTCCTCTTTCAAAGATATAGATTGCAGAATCCAATTCTCCATACATAGATAAGCGATTCATTTGAACCCGCAAAGGGTCATATAGCGAAACAGCATACACAATATCATCCACAATGCAAAAATCCGCTGCCGCATATTTGTAAGGCAGCTCACCAATCTGTTCCAGACCGGCTTTTGTACAATTAAACAAAAAGCTCTCTCCAAAGGTTGCTCCTCTCGCCAGACCCGTTACAGTCTGAACATAAAAAAGACTATATGTATTGATTGCATAAACCTCGCCTTGGTATTCCGCCAAAACACCACTAATATGTGGCTCAATCTGTGTAGCAATCCCGTCCTCTGCTATATAATAGATTGCCGCATCATCCACAAATCCTTCCCATTCGCTTAAATAAATCGTACCTTCTCGGTCAACTGCCATATCTTGAAAATATACGGTTTTTGAAAAAACCGGACTCATATACGATACTTCGTATTGATAATTCATTTCCTGATCAAAAATTTGTATTCTATGATTACCTTGATCGAGCACATAAAGCAAACTATCGTGGCAAACAATCGCCGTCGGATTAGTAAAATTTCCCGATTCTGCACCAAGTTGTCCGTAAGAAGCTATCCGCTCCCCATCCAATCCTAATTTGACAACACAATGACCGGAAAAATCACAAATATAAATGGCATCCTCTAACACACAAATTCCATATGGTCTCTCAATTCCCGTCTGTTCTTCAGTCCACTTATTTATAATATATTCATCCTCATAGCTTTCAAATAGCAGTTCCCCCTCTTCATTCTGCTTATTTTTCCATTCGTTTTCCGTATAAGTCGGAATCTCATAAACCCTATTGTCGTCTTTTTTACCACAGGCGCTTAAAAGTAAACCAACCCCTACTATACTGCTTAGTACAAGCTTTATAATTTTTTGCATAATGCCCTTTTTCACACCTATCGCTCCTAACATCATAATTCAGGCAGAATTAAAACCATACTATCTACAGCATACTCCCGTGGGCTCTATGTATATGGAATATGCGCCGGTTAATTCTCTTACTAAGTAACGATGATAGTTCTCCAAATTTTTACTATCATAACATAAGGGTGATCTGCATTCATCGCTTATCTGTTCAACCACTGATCTTGCCTCTCCTGCCTGAGCACTTACTGCACTCCCAATCAGCATTACTACGGCAATCAGCATTAATAGCTTCTTTTTTCCTCTCATTGTAATTTCCTCCTTCTTCCTCTTTTGTTCTGCCTGAACTATGATCATATTATAATTGGCAGTCCGGCTATAGTACCATCCGTTAGAACTACCATCGCTATTCTAACACATCTTGTCGTTTTATTCAAGACATTTTTAATTTGATATCTACCACATTACTATCGGAACACATTTTTTATTTCTACCACACTCAAAACAGCGGCAGGAATTTTCCCTGCCGCCGCATTGCTAAATATGCATGTGAGTGGATTCGACTTTCAGACAGCGCTGTCTGTCATCCACGCTTATACAATTTTCTCCACACCAAGCTTCACGTTCTCACCGTTGACGTTCCACTCCTTTGCGCCCTCACAGGTCTCCCCCGTGATAAAGGCGTCCGCAAGCACCTTCTCACCGATCGCCTGTTCATTTGCCGCGATCAGCTTCGCAATTCTTTCGTTGCCGCTCACATATACCTGGATGTGATCCATAACCTCAAAGCCGCTGTCCTTGCGCATGGTCTGAATCTTGCTGATGATCTCGTAGACAAATCCCTCCTCGATCAATTCTTCAGTCAGATTCGCATCCAGCACGACTGTCGTATCATGATCTGACTCGGCGACATAGCCTTCCTTCTGCGTCATCTCGATCAGCAAATCTTCCTCGGCAAGAGACACCTCCGTGCCGTCCACGTTAAAGACGAGCGCGCCTTTGTCGTGTAGCTCTGCCATTGCCGCATTGCCGTCAAGTGACGCCAAATGCTCCTTGATGCCGCCGAGCTGTTTTCCGTATTTGGGACCGACCGTCTTTAACTGCGGTTTGAAGCTGTAGCTTGTAAATTCGCTCACTTCATCCGTAAACACGATCTGCTTCACATTCAGCTCATCCCTCACAATATCCTGATAAAATCCGTCGAGCTCCCTGCCCGCTTTGACAAACATGGTGCCGATCGGCTGTCGGTTCTTGATATTGGCGGTATTACGCGCCGCGCGTCCCATCACGACAAGCTCTAATACCTCCTCCATATCCGCCTCGAGTTTCGCATCAATCATCGAATCATCCGCTGTCGGGAAATCACACAGATGAACACTCTCCGGCGCAGACGCATCAATACTGCACACCAGATTGCGGTAGATTTCCTCCGTCATAAACGGCACCATCGGCGCGGCACATTTTGCGATCGTCACAAGCGCGGTATAAAGCGTCATATACGCATTGATCTTATCCTGCTCCATACCCTTTGCCCAAAAACGCTCGCGGCTTCTTCTGACATACCAGTTACTCATTTCATCCACGAAATTATCGAGTACCTTTGCCGCCTCCGGGATGCGGTAATGATCCAAATGCTCATCCACTTCCCTGATCGCCGTATTCAGCTTCGAGAGCAGCCATTTGTCCATGACGGGAAGCTTATCGTATTCCAATTGGTATTTCGTCGCGTCAAACTGATCAATATTCGCATAAAGGACAAAAAATGCATAGGTGTTCCACAAGGTTCCGAGGAATTTGCGCTGTCCCTCCTGCACCGCTTTTCCGTGGAAACGGTTCGGCAGCCACGGTGCGGAATTAATATAGAAATACCAGCGGATCGCATCCGCCCCGTAAGTCTCAAGCGCCTCAAACGGGTCGATTGCATTTCCCTTGGACTTGCTCATTTTCTGTCCGTTCTCATCCAGCACAAGACCGAGCACGATCACGTTTTCATAGGGCGCCTTGTCAAACAATAATGTGGACTCCGCCATGAGCGAGTAAAACCATCCGCGCGTCTGATCGACCGCCTCGGAAATAAACTGCGCCGGGAACTGCGCCTCAAATAATTCTTTATTCTCAAACGGATAATGATGCTGTGCAAACGGCATCGCACCGGAGTCAAACCAGCAGTCAATCACCTCAGGAACGCGCTTCATCGTCCCGCCGCACTTCGGACAGGTGCAGGTGATCTCATCCACATACGGTCTGTGCAGCTCGACGGTGCGCGCAGCCGGATTGCCGCTTAACTTTTCTAATTCCTCGCGGGATCCGACCGATTCCTGATGGCCGCAGCCGCCGCACTCCCATACATTAAGCGGCGTTCCCCAGTAACGGTTACGCGAAACGCCCCAATCCTGAATGTTCTCCAGCCAGTTGCCGAACCGTCCCTCACCGATGGAGGGCGGAATCCAGTTGACCGTCTGATTATTGCGCACAAGCTGATCTCTGACCGCCGTCATTTTGATAAACCAGGATTCACGCGCATAATAGATCAGCGGCGTATCGCAGCGCCAGCAGAACGGATAATCATGCTCAAATTTCGGCGCGTCGAACAGCTTACTTTCCTTGTCAAGATCTTTCAGGATTTCAGGATCTGCTTTTTTCACAAACAAGCCCGCATACGGCGTCTCCTCCGTCATGTTTCCTTTCCCGTCCACAAACTGTACGAAGGGAAGATCGTATTTTCTCCCCACCTGCGCGTCGTCCTCACCGAACGCCGGCGCGATATGGACGATACCCGTACCGTCCGTCATCGTAACATAGGAATCGCAGGTCACATAATGCCCCTTCTTATGCTGCTTTTCCGCCACATCCGCCGCACACTGAAATAACGGCTCGTATTCCTTGTATTCCAGATCTTTTCCGCTATAGGTTTCCAGTACTTCATAGGCCGGCGCGCCCTCCTTAGCAAGCGAGCCAAGCACGGTATCAAGAAGCGCCTGCGCCATATAATAGGTATAACCGTCCGCCGCCTTCACCTTGCAGTAGATTTCCTCCGGATTCACGCAGAGCGCGACGTTGGACGGAAGCGTCCACGGCGTCGTCGTCCACGCCAAAAAATAAGCATCCTCATCCTTTACCTTGAAACGCACGACAGCCGAGCGCTCCTTTACGGCTTTATAGCCCTGCGCCACTTCATGGGAGGAAAGCGGCGTCCCGCAGCGCGGGCAGTACGGTACGATCTTAAAGCCCTTATACAGTAGTCCTTTATCCCAGATCTGCTTTAACGCCCACCACTCGGACTCAATGAAATCGTCATGATAAGTGACATACGGTTCATCCATGTCCGCCCAAAAGCCGACCGTCTCAGAGAAATCCTCCCACATGCCCTTATATTTCCATACGGACTCCTTACACTTTGAGATGAACGGATCCAAACCATATTCTTCGATCTGGTCTTTTCCGTCAATACCAATCCGTTTTTCCACCTCTAACTCCACCGGAAGACCGTGTGTATCCCAGCCCGCCTTACGCGGAACCATATACCCCTTCATCGTGCGGTAACGCGGAATCATATCCTTGATCACGCGGGTGAGCACATGCCCGATATGCGGCTTTCCATTCGCTGTCGGCGGCCCGTCATAAAACGTATAGGTCGGTCCGTCTTTGCGTCCTTCCATTGATTTGCGGAAAACGTCATGCTCCTTCCAAAATTCGCTGACTTCCTTTTCACGCTCCACAAAATTCAGATCCGTTGTTACTTTTTGATACATGCTCATGCTCCTTTCCTAATCAAATCATCACCTGCAAAAGCCGTTTCCGTCGTGCAAATCCTTTCGAGTTGAACCGTATCCTCATTCGATACAAAAAAGACTCCGCCCTGTAACAGGACGAAGTCTTTGCTCGTTCACCACCTCTTACAACATACGGCCGCCCCACGCACATGGGCAATCGCAAAACAGGTTCGCAATCCTGATACCCGGTCATGTGTGGTCACGGTTTATATGGTCTCCCATAACGCCGGAGATGCGTCAGCGTTTACTTACCCTAAGGTTTTCAAGCTGCGACTCGAAAGTGATATTCCCTTTGCCCGTACTCATACCGGTCTTCCACCTTCACCGGTTCGCTGTCACTTTCCGAACAAAGCTACTGTCTTTGTCAACGTCTTTCTTCCTCTATAGGAAATGTTTTCATATAAAGAATCCGCGTTCGCTTGATTCTTTTTGTGCTATTATAATGCGCTTTTTTATTTTTTGTCAAGTCTTAGGAAAAATCAAACGTATTGTAGATCTCACCCGTCTGACAATCCATAACCTCAACCTCATTATTGCCGCCGTAAAGCTCGACATAAATCAGTCCGTCCGTCACCTCAAAATAGTAGAAGCTGTGATCGCAGATGATACTGTCCGGAATCGTTTCCATATCCGCATCATTTAAGTATTCCTCAATATCAAGCTTGTGTACCTCGGTTCCGTTCTTTGCGGAATAGTAGATGGAGCCCTCCGCATAGTAAATATCCTGATTTAAGTCAAAATCCATCAAATCCTCTGCGATCAGCTCATAGGCGCTGCCGTCCTCCGTCGTCAGAAGCATCTCCCCATCAGGCGTGTTGAACGCGAAGAAGATAAAGCCTCCGACATCAAATGCCGTCAGACAGCTGAGATTATTCAGTCCATAATCGGAAAGCGCAAATAACGTGTGCTTATCGCTGCCGTCAAGCTTCATTTTGCACATCGTATAATCGTCGAGACGCTCATAATAAATATATCCGTCTAAAATATAATAGTAGCCGAGCGAATCCTGATCGACCTTTTCATTGCTTTCCGTTACCGGATCATAGCAATACAGTTCATAGTAATCATCATAATTATCGTAATAGATCAAGCCATCATAATACGAGAATGCGCACACCTGCGTTCCGTTTAAGAGCTGCTCCGGCTCAGAGCCGTTTTTCAATTTGACCTTCCAAAACGAATACATGCCCGTATCCGAATCCCTTGACGTAAAATACACGTCTTCGCCAATAACCGCAAAATATCTGACGTCATAATCCACAAGCGAATATGCTTCCTGCGTGTCCGCATAGACAAGATTATAGTCGTCCCACTGATTATTCTTGATCAGAATGTAGCTTTCACCGTAATAGCCTGTAAAAGAAGCACGGTAATCCGTCATGTAACCCTGCACGGCAAAGCCCGGATCGAACTCCGGCACATCCGGCTCGTCCGTTGGTTCCGGTGTCGGCTCCTCCGTCGGCTCCGGTGTTGGTTCGTCCGTCGGTTCCGGTGTCGGCGTCACTTCCTCCCTCGGTGCGGATGTCGGTCCTGCCGCAAGCGAACCAACGCCGCTTTCCGGCTCATCATCCTTTTTCAGCACAATACCGACGATAATGCCTATGATCGCAATAAAGATCACAGCAATCGCAGCGATGACTGCGCCAAGCTTTTTCTTATTCTGCTTCTGCTGCTGCTGATAACCGGGGCCGCCCGCGCCGTAACCGTAAGTCGGATTGGGATAGCCGCCCGACTGATTCATGCCATAACCCTGATTCATACTCGGCTGGTTCATGCCAAAGCCCTGATTCGCATTCATGTCGCTGCC
>CAMWSU010000032.1 GCA_947176965.1 uncultured Lachnospiraceae bacterium
AGATGATGAACAATTTCCTGAAGCCGGGACTGCAGGATTTATGTGTTTCGAGAACGTCGTTTACATGGGGAATCCCGGTTGATTTTGATGACAGGCATGTCGTTTATGTATGGCTGGATGCGCTTTCTAATTACATTACCGGAATCGGTTATGATGCGGAGGGCGGGAGCACGGCGCAGTATCAAACGCTGTGGCCGGCGGACTTACATTTGATCGGAAAGGATATCATCCGTTTTCACACGATTTATTGGCCGATTTTCCTCATGGCGCTCGGAGAACCGCTCCCGAAGCAGATCTTCGGGCACCCGTGGCTGCTTCAGGGCGACGGAAAGATGAGTAAGTCGAAAGGGAATGTCATCTATGCCGGAGATTTGATCCGGTTTTTCGGTGTGGATGCAGTGCGCTATTTCGTGCTTCATGAGATGCCGTTTGAAAACGACGGCATGATCACCTGGGATCTTATGGTGGAACGCCTCAATTCCGATCTGGCGAACACGCTCGGAAACTTGGTGAACCGTACGATCTCCATGAGCAATAAGTATTTCGGCGGCGTTGTGACAGACCGCGGTGTCTCAGTGGATGCAGGAGAGCCTGATGTGGATGCGGAGCTTCGCAGCGTGGCGGTAAGCACATATGAGCGTGTGGCAAAGAAGATGGATGAGCTTCGTGTCGCCGATGCGATCACGGAAATTTTCGCGCTCTTTAAGAGATGCAATAAATATATTGATGAGACAATGCCGTGGGCGCTTGCAAAGGATGAGGCAAAAAAAGAACGTTTGGAGACGGTGCTCTACAATCTGACCGAAGGTATTTTGATCGGCGCGTCGCTGTTGGAGCCGTTTATGCCAAAGACGGCCGAAAAAATTGCAGAGCAGCTTCACGTGGCGCTCCGTCCGTTTGACACGCTCGACAAGTTCGGGCTGTATCCGTCTGGCACACAGGTGACGGATAAGCCGGAGATTCTTTTTGCACGTCAGGATCTGGGCGAGGTGATGGAAAAGGTCGAGGCAATGTTCGCGGAGCGCAGAGCGGCGGCGGGCATACAGAACGCCGGAGACGGCGCGCAGGCAGCAGGAAGTACCGGAGGCGGTACACCGGCGGATACGCAAAGTGCCGGAGACGGCGCACAGGGCGGAGCGGATGAGCCGGGCATTGACATAGAAGCAAAGCCGGAGATTACCTATGATGATTTTGCGAAGCTGCAGTTTCAGGTGGGCGAGATCATTGCCTGTGAGGAAGTGCCGAAGAGCAAAAAACTGTTATGCTCTAAAGTGAAGATCGGTTCTGAGATAAAGCAGATCGTTTCTGGTATCAAGCAGCATTATACAGCGCAGGAAATGGTCGGAAAGAAAGTCATGGTATTGGTGAACTTAAAGCCGGCAACCTTGGCAGGCGTCGTATCGGAAGGAATGCTCTTGTGCGCCGAGGACGCGGAAGGAAGGCTTGCGCTGGTGTCGCCGGAAAAGCCGATGCCGTCGGGAGCAGAAATCTGTTAGGAGGTGAAAGCGATGTCAAAAAAAGAAGATATTTTTTATGGTTCACGGGACGGAAGAACGAGGATTCATGGCGTTATCTGGAAACCGGACTGTATGACGGGCGATCATCCGCGCAGTCCGCGCTGCGTGCTTCAGATCGTGCACGGTATGGAGGAGCATATAGAGCGCTATGATGAGTTTGCGCGCTTCATGAATGAATATGACATATGTGTCATTGGAGAGGATCATTTAGGGCACGGAAAATCAGTGAAGGATGAAAAGGATCTGGGTTATTTTTGTGCGGGCGATGCGGCGACGATCGTTGTGCGCGATGTACATCGGCTGAAAAAGATCGTGCAGGAGCAGCTTCCTGACGTACCGTTTTTGATATTGGGGCACAGCATGGGTTCATTCATTGTAAGGAATTATATCTGCCGCTACGGAACGGGGATCGCCGGTGCTGTGATCATGGGAACCGGTTCGAAACCGGAGCTTGCGCTCGGATTCGGGAAATTCCTGACAAGGCTGATCGCTCTGTTTAAGGGCGGGCATTATAAGAGCGACTTGATTCAGAAGATTGCTTTTTCCGGTTATGGTAAGCGGATCAAAAACCCGCAGAGTCGGAATGACTGGATTTGTGCTGACGCAGGGACAATAAAGCGTTATGATGCAGATCCGTTATGCGGCTTTGGCTTTACGGTAAATGGTTTTCACACCTTATTTACGTTCATTTCCCGCTGTCAGTCTCCTCTTTATCTCAAGCGGATCCCGAAGCGTCTGCCGCTGTTTTTTGTGGCGGGGGAGGAGGACCCTGTCGGCGATTACGGAAAAGGTGTGCGCAAAGCATATGCTTCTTATAAGGCGAGAGGGATGCATAATTTAGAGATGAAGCTTTATAAGAACGACCGGCATGAGATTTTGAACGAGTCGGATAAAAAGACGGTTTCCGAGGATATTTACCGTTGGATCGACGGAGTGCTTCGCGCGAAAGCATAGTCAAAAGCGGTCGGCACAGCCGGATGGCAATGAAATAGGATATATGGTAGAGAAAAACGAAAGGGAAGCGGGCTTAAAAAGGGCGGCACGAAGGGTGCCGCCTCTTTTTCAATCAAAATAAAAACCGGATCGGGGACAATGATCGATACGGCGTTATGTGGAAAAGATTTCAAGAAAATGAGCCGGATGCATAAGATGATAAGGAAGATACATAATGGTTATTATCTGATTTGGGAATGAGAGCATGTTTTTTATCTGCCCGCTGCGGGCGAAAGGAAGGGACGGATACGATGAAAATTGCATTTTACAGTACAAAACCATATGACCGCGTTTGGTTTGAGCCGATGGGAAAGGATTACGGTTTCGACATTCATTTTATTGAGATGCCATGCAATGAGGATACGGTGTTTTTAGCGAAGGGCTATGACGCGATCTGTATTTTTGTCAATGACTATGTGAATGCGGGGATGATCGACAAATTATATGAAATGAAAGTGAAAGCGATCCTGTTAAGGAGTGCGGGCTTTAATCATGTGGATGTGAAGGCGGCGGAGGATAAGATCACGATCCTGCGTGTGCCGAGCTACTCGCCGGAGGCGGTTGCGGAATTTGCCATGGCGATGCTTTTGACCGTAAACCGTTATACGCATAAGGCATATACGCGGACAAGGGATTTTAATATGAACATCAACGGCTTTATGGGAAAGGATATGTTTCATAAAGTGGCCGGTGTCATCGGAACGGGAAAGATCGGACAGGCGATGATCCGTATTTTTAACGGCTTTTCCATGCATGTGATCGCGTATGATCCTTATCCGAATCATACGCTGGACGTGGAATATGTTTCGCTGGATGAACTTTTGCGCCAGTCGGACTTCATTTCCCTGCACTGCCCGCTGACGCAGCAGACGCAGCATTTGATCGACAGGGATGCGATCGAAAAAATGAAAGAGGGCGTTTATCTGGTAAATACTTCCCGCGGCGCGCTGATCGATACAGAAGCGGTTATTGACGGACTCATCAGCCGGAAGATCGGGGGATTGGGGCTGGATGTATACGAGGAGGAAGAAGGCGTATTTTATGAGGACTGTTCGAATGAGATCATGACGGATGAAAATCTGGCAAGATTGACGACGTTTCCGAATGTGCTGATCACCTCCCATATGGGATTTTTCACGAGAGAAGCGATGCAGGCGATCGCGCAGGTCACGATGGAAAATGCGTATGCGCTGGAAAACGGGCTGCCTCTTGTCAATCAAGTCGGAAAATGCATGGAGTAAACAAAATCCTCTCTTGCACTTACAGCCATGTTTGAGTATACTGTGATTATAAGATGGCGAATGCAAAAGGACTTGATCGGCATGAGTACAACGTACAATTACGAATATCGCGCCGCGCATTCGGATGAGTGGCAGGATGCGATGGGACTTGCATGGAGGGTATTCCTGAAATTTGTGGCACCCGGATACTGCGAGCAGGGGGTGAACAGCTTTCGTGATTTTGTGACGGATAACACCTTGTACCGCATGTTCATGACGGGCAGCTACCGTCTGTACGGCGCGTTTGATGCGGGCAGGCTGATCGGCATGATCACGCTGCGCGGCGAGCAGCATATTTCTCTTCTTTTTGTGGATGAGAAATATCAGCGCAGGGGAGTCGGTGCGGCGCTGATCGACATTGCAGGGCAGTTTTCGTGCGGGAAGCCCGGCGAGAGCAGGCTGACGGTAAACGCGGCACCGGATGCAGTCGGATTCTATCGCAGAGTCGGCTTTTTGGACATGGATACGGAGCAGCTTGCCGACGGTATTCGCTATGTACCAATGCAATTCTTTTTGTGATCGGACAATGAGGGAGACGTATGGAATATATCAAGAGTAAGGATATGTGTATCTTAATTCGGGATACCTTGGCATTGATCGATAAAAGAATCGTTGAGCACGGCAGCAGGACGGCATATGTCTTAAGCTGTATGCTCGCATGCCGTGGCGGTTATGAGCAGTATGAGATCGCGGATCTGGCGATCCTCGCGATACTGCATGATTTTGGTGCGTATAAGACGGACAATGTGCATGAGATGATGCGCGTGGAACTTCAGGATCCGATGCCGCACTCCATTTACGGGTATCTTTTTTTCAAATACCTTTCTCCGCATCCCGAGTATGCGAGGATTCTGCTCTATCATCACCTTGATTACAATCAGACAAAGGATATTTCGGATGAATACATAGAGCTCGCAAGGCACTTAAACCTTGCGGAGAAGGTGGAGATTTATCATTCTGCGCTGGAGAATGATTTTTCGGCAGGTATCCTTTCCAAGGATATCGGCACACGATACGGAGAGGAGTCTTTCCGGCTTCTAGAAGAAGCGGTTCAAAGATATAATATCATTGCGAAGCTGACAGACGGAAGCTATGCCGAGGAGCTTGATCGGATTTTGGATTATGTTCTTTTAAGCGATGAGGAAAAGGTCGGCTATCTGAATATGCTGATGTACTGCATCGGTTTCCGCAGCGAATATGCCGTCATTGATTCCGTGACGTGCATCTGCGTATGCAAGGAGATCGGGAAGCTTTGCGGATTAAAGAAGGAAGAGCAGGAGCTCCTCTACTATAGCGCATTGCTCCATGATATTGGCATGCTGTCCGTGCCGAGAAAGATCATCCAGTCCAAAGATCATTTGGATAAGGATCAGCTTGCCGTTTTGCAGAAGCATGTGCTGTGTGCGCGGGAAATTCTGCTCGGACGGATCAATCAGAGTGTTGTGGATATTGTTTATACGCATCATGAGCGTCTGGACGGCAGCGGGTATCCCGTCGGAAAAAAGACGGGCCCGATGAATATATTACAGAGGATTCTTCAGATCGCGGACGTGATTACCGGCCTGACAAATGAGTGGTCGTATGATACCGTAAAACGCAAGGACGGTACGCTGCGCCAGATCAAGGACGAGGCGATCACATTGGAACACAACACGGCGAATGAGGCTGTCATCATGCAGTCCGACACAAAGGACGATGCGATCAATGCGTTAAGACAGGCGACGAAGGAAAAGACGATCCGTGTGCTTGAGGAGGAGGCGAAAGCCGGAAGGCTTGACCGGAGGATTGTGGAAAGCTTTATTAAAGCATATGATATGATCATGCAGAAGGTGCGCAAGGAATCAAAAGAGATCCTGCGGATGCATACAAAGCTGCACAGACAGTACCGTCTTGTATATCACAAGATCAAGAAGTGAGGAAATCCATGAAGAATTTTTTCAAAATGGAAGGCAAGTTTTTCAATATTCTCTCCAAAATTTCGGATCTGTTGTGGCTGAATGTGCTTACGATCGTCTGCTCCGTTCCGATTATCACGGCGGGGGCGTCGATCACTGCGATGTACAGTGTAACGCTTTCGATGGTAAAAAAGGAAGAAGGTTATCTGACAAAGGATTTTTTCAAGGCGTTTGCAAGTAATTTTTTACAGGCGACCGCAATGTGGGCAGTCATACTGGGAGGCGCTTCCGTCATACTGGCGGACGTGCATATCATCGGAAATTACGCGCCACAGTTTCAAACATGGCTTTTAATACCGATGTGCTTTATTGTGATCGTGCTGTTAGCTCTGTATCTGTATGCATTTCCGCTTCAGGCATATTTTAAGAATACGATCCGCGGGACGCTGGGCAATGCGCTGAAGCTGTCGCTGGCACATCTTCCCTATACGATCGTATTTCTGATCTTGCAGGCGATGCCTGTTATCGTTATTTATTATGTGACAAACATCGGTTTTCTGATTGCGCTGGGCTGGGGCTTTGCGGGAATCGGATATCTTTGTTCCTTTGCTTATCACGGGATTTTTCATAAATATGAAGAGCAGGAAGAGACTGACGTCTCTGACAGCCAGACAGAATGATTGGACAAAGTAGCTAATAAAGGATGGCAATTCTTGGCTATTATGCTAAAGAATAAGACAAAAATGATCTTTTATGAGCACATTTTACAAAGAGACGGAAAATCTTTGTGTAATAGTGGCATAGCCAAAATAGGGGTTTTTCGATATACTATGAATAGTTTCGAAAAGAGGGTGAACCTCACCTATATCAAGAAGATGGAGGCATGAAAATGGCAAGTTTATCATTGAAAGACATCTGCAAGGTATATCCGAATGGATTTGAAGCAGTAAAGAACTTTAACCTTGAGATTGCAGATCAGGAGTTTATTATTTTCGTAGGACCTTCCGGATGCGGTAAGTCCACGACACTTCGTATGATCGCCGGCTTGGAGGACATCAGCTCCGGCGAACTGAGAATCGGCGACAGAGTTGTAAACGATGTTGAGCCGAAGGACAGAGATATCGCGATGGTATTCCAGAACTACGCTCTGTATCCTCACATGTCCGTATATGACAACATGGCGTTCGGCTTAAAGCTGAGAAAAGTACCGAAGGATGAGATTGACAAGATGGTAAAGGAAGCAGCTAAGATTCTTGACCTGACTGCATTGCTTGACCGTAAGCCGAAGGCTCTTTCCGGTGGTCAGAGACAGCGTGTTGCGATGGGACGTGCAATTGTCCGTAACCCGAAGGTATTCCTGATGGATGAGCCGCTTTCCAACTTGGATGCGAAGCTGCGTGTGCAGATGCGTACAGAGATTGCGAAGCTGCATCGGAGACTGGGCACGACGATCATCTATGTAACACATGATCAGACCGAGGCTATGACGCTTGGTACGAGAATTGTTGTTATGAAGGACGGCGTGATCCAGCAGGTTGATACACCGCAGAATCTGTATGAGAAGCCGCAGAACCTGTTCGTTGCAGGATTCATGGGTTCCCCGCAGATGAACTTCCTTGATGCGGTTGTTGAAGTAAACGGCGATGTTGCATCCTTAAAGGTTGCAGGACATACGATTCCGCTTCCTCCGGCAAAATCCAAGAAAGTGATCGACGGCGGTTATGAGGGCAAGACCGTTACATTCGGTATCCGTCCTGAGGATGTATATGATTCCGAGATGATGATCGAGGCTGCTCCGAATGCAGTATTTGAATCTACGATCAACGTATACGAGCTCTTAGGTGCAGAGGTATTCTTATACTTTGACTTAGAGGAGTTCACGATGACTGCCCGTGTTGATCCGAGAACAACAGCAAGACCGGGTGATGTTGTGAAGTTCGCGATCGATGTTGAGAAGATTCACGTATTTGACAAAGAGACAGAGATGATTATTACCAACTAATCACGGCAGAATGGGTGAGGGAGATGCTCTTGGGCATCTCCCTTTATTGTAAGGGAATGATAGCGTGCCTAAAATTGTCTATTGAGAGTGAGTGCATGTTTGGAGAAGGGGTATATGGTGAAAAACAAGCGACGATGTATCGTGATTATTGTGGGCGGCATAATAACAGCAGCGATATTATGTATAACGATATGTTATTATATCGGAATAGAGAAATTTGTTCACAATGAAAATGATTTGGCAATTTATGAAGAGGAATTGTCGAAACTGAATGAGGAGCTAGGGACGGATTATCGGCTGTCGCCGACCGGGGATGATACCTATGAAGATATGGTTGCCTTTTATACAGGTATGACAATAGAGGAATTTGACACCTATATTCGGGAAGCATATGAGAAAGAAATGGAGTTTGATAAAAGGGTAGGAGAGGGAGTTGCTATTCCCGTTGATGACTGAGAAGGAATTCTGAGATGTTTATAATATATTTAATTGGAGGAAAGAATGATAACAAATCAGATCATTCAGACGAGTATCGATGAGTTACACGTTTTGACAAAGGTGGAATTTGCGGTTTTTGAGATAAACGGAGAGTGTGTGGCGACAACGAGTACGGAAATTGCGGGCGATCCGGCGCTCCTTTCCTCATTTATTGCTTCGCCGGCGGATTCTCAGATCATAGGCAACAGTCATTTATTAAAGATTGTGGATGATGGCGAGATCGCGTATATTCTGATCGCGAAGGGGAGCAGCACGGATACCTATGTGATGGGAAAAATAGCGGTGAGTCAGATCAAAAATCTGATGATTGCTTATAAAGAGCGCTTTGACCGCAATAATTTTTTTCAAAGTCTGCTGTTGGATAATCTGCTCTTGGTGGACATTTTTAACCGTGCCAAAAAACTGCATATAGATATTGAGGCGGTACGGACGATATTTTTGATCGAGATCCAGTCCGAGAAAAATTCCGAGGCGAGCGAGATGCTGCGCGGTCTGTTCAGCGTGCAGTCGGGCGATTATGTCACGTCGGTGGATGCAAACAGTATTGTACTGATCAAGGCGCTGGAATCGGATAATCAGACGGAGCAGATGGAGAACATTGCGTCTACGATCGTTGATATGATGAATACGGAAGCGCTGGCGAATGTGCGAGTTGCGTACGGCAATCCTGTGAATCATCTGAAGGACGTTTCGAAGTCTTACAAAGAAGCGAGAATGGCGATGGACGTCGGAAAGATTTTTTACGTGGAGCGGAAGCTCGTTTCGTATGCAACGCTTGGAATCGGTCGTTTGATCTATCAGCTTCCGGTCAGTCTGTGTCAGATATTTGTGAAGGAAATTTTTGGCGATCAGATTCCTGAAGAGCTGGATGAGGAGACATTGACGACAGTACATAAGTTTTTTGAAAATAACCTGAATGTATCGGAGACATCGAGACAGCTTTTTGTGCATCGGAATACGCTTGTTTACCGTATTGAGAAGCTGCAAAAGGCGACAGGGCTTGATATTCGAGTGTTTGATGACGCTATGACGCTTGAGATTGCACTGATGGTTGTGAATTATATGCGTTATCTGGATTCCGTGTGATCACGGAAAGTTGTGCTCATAAAATAGAAGCGCCGCTCATAGAATGTTAATAGTTCTGTGGGGGGTGCTTTGTTATGTATGAACAAAAAATATGCTATATCGATTTATATAGAAATGGTGTGAAATGCGGAAATATGGGACATGTACGCATGGAGTGGGATGAGAATCGGTATCGCTTCGGCGCCAATCTCTGTCATATGGACAGACAAACACTCGTGACGGTGATGCTGGAGCGCACAGGAGGACGGCCGCGTACAACAATTCAGAATATCGCGATCATTCACGGAAAAGGAAGCGCCTCATTTGACTGGATGCCGTTGGAGGGGAACGAGGAAAACCTGCTGTTTCAGGCATCGGGGGAGGTTTATGGTATCTGTCGGCTGCCGAAAATGCGTGAGATCCCAAAGCAGGAAGACACAGAGAAAGCAGAGCAGGCGGAATCTGAGCCCCCGACGGATATGCAGGAAGCCGTTCTTCAGCCGACAGAGGAATCGGAACCTGTGCAGGAAATCGCTTTTGGGATGACGGAGAGCCGGGACGGAATGCAAAAAGCGGATTCGGGGATGGCAGCGGAACCGGAAGCCGCTGTGTGTGTGACAGAACAGCAGAACGAGAAAGCGGACGAAAGCGTGCAGGAGGAAAGAAAACCGGAAGCACAAAGGCAAAAAGAACAGAAAGCGGGGGGAGGAAAAAAAACAGTTGTGCTGGCGTATCCGCAGAATGCGGAGGCACGCAGGCAGCACGAGCGGCATGTGACGGCCTTGTCGGATGATAAATGGAAACAGTTGTGCAGCATCTACCCAACCGTGCATCCGATCGGGGATGATGTGGACTTTATAAAGATTACGCCCGTGGATTTTGTGGTACTCCGGCAGGAATATCAAAACCTTGTGCGTAATAGTTTTTTGCTGCATGGATATTATAATTATAACTATATTCTGCTTGGGAAATATCCCGACAAATATTACATCGGGGTACCGGGGATCATGCATGAGCAGGAGCGGATCGCAGCGGCGATGTTCGGCTTCGTCGGTTTTGAACGTGCCGAAGCGCCGAAGGAGCAGAAAGAGAACCGCGATCGGTTTGGTTATTATATGATGGAGGTTGGGATATAAGCATTGCGGAATGACCGCGATAAGGTATATAATTAATGTTATAGAAAAGCGTGTTTGCGAGGCCGGCGCGCAGTATCAAACAAAAGCATAGGAGTGAGAAACGTGGCTGATCAGGATATGAAATACATGCGGGCAGCGCTTGGCGAAGCGAAAAAAGCATATGCGCTCGGGGAGGTGCCGATCGGCTGTGTCATTGTATATGAAGACAGGATTATTGCCAGAGGCTATAACCGTCGGAATACCGATAAGAGCACGCTTTCTCATGCAGAGCTTACGGCGATTAAAAAAGCAAGCCGCAAGGTTGGCGACTGGCGCCTGGAGGAGTGCACGCTCTATGTGACGCTGGAGCCCTGCCAAATGTGTGCAGGAGCGATTGTGCAGGCGCGTATCCCGCGTGTTGTCATGGCATGCATGAATCCGAAAGCCGGGTGTGCAGGTTCCATTCTGAACATTCTTGACATGCCGGAATTCAACCATCAGGTAAGCGTGACCCGGGGGGTGCTGGAGGAAGAGTGCAGCGCACTTTTGACTTGTTTTTTTAAGGAACTGCGTATCCGTAATAAGGAGGAAAAGCGGCGCGGTATTGACAAATGTGTGTAAAACCGATATACTTGCAATGCGATGCTTCTGATGAAGCCCGTATAGCTGCCCTTGATAAGTGGCGTTGACGTTTTGGTCCTGCGCAATGAGAACTGCGAATCGTGTCAGGTTGGGAACAAAGCAGCACTAAGCAGATACCCTCATGTGCCGTAGGAGCGCCGGGGCTGAGCTAACTGTCAAGGTAACGTATACGGGTTTCATCAGGAGCATTTTTATATCTGCCCTGTCAACGAAAAATGCGGATGTTTTGGGCGGATGACACTGTGCTTGGGCGAAATTGTACGAAAGTATATGAGGGAACCTATGAAAGCATTTGGGAGTGAACTGAAAAAAAGTTGGGGAGAGCATGTCATTTTTCTTTTGGCATGCCTGCTGTGCCTTGGTGTATATCCAATGGGACTGATCGGACACAGTGAGTATGTGAGTGAGAGTGTGGACGAGCAGATCTATCCGTATATCGGCGTGGAAAACGGCAATTCATTAAGCGGAAGCTTTATTCCTACGCATCGGCAGCTTGAGAGTGTCGGTATCAAGTTCAGTACGCGGGATAGGAACATCGTGGATGGAACATTATTGTTCGCGCTGTATGATTCTGAGGA
Organism: uncultured Lachnospiraceae bacterium; assembly: GCA_947176965.1. GTDB lineage: Bacteria > Bacillota > Clostridia > Lachnospirales > Lachnospiraceae > DLAJ01. Next base: position 11,586 of record CAMWSU010000032.1, read on the forward strand.
AGAACAGATTGCGAGACAACGCATAGATTGTACGGAAATAAAAAATAACGAATATTTGGAATTTGAGGTGGGCGCGGAGCTGAGCCTGAACGAGGAGTATCATTTTGTGCTGGCGACCTATGGAAGTTCGGATGGAGTACCGTATGTATTTGGCGGTTCGGATGCGATCGGACCGGAGGAAGCGGGGGAATTTTCGCTGCTGGATGAGACCGAGATAACGAAAAGAATCCCGATGCGTCTGCGTTATACCGACCGCGCTGCGGGCAAAACGGTGCTGGTATATGATATCTCTATTTTATTTGTGGCAATGTTGCTTTTATTTGGCATACGCAGAAAAGAGGAGGGCGCGAAGTTATTGTCCTTTGGCGGTGTTTACCGCTATCTTTGCTTTCTTGTGATTGGCGTCATGCTGATTTTTGTTGCGGATGAGAGTGCAAAACCCCTGCGGATGAATGGGAGTGATCTCAAGCATGACTTTGGAGCGGCGGAGTGGGATTATCTTGTCATTGGGGAAGGCTCGGGCTACAGCGGTGCATGGGCGTCCATGGACACTTATGTATTAGATCAGGGCAGTTACTATATCGGAGCGGCTTATACGGCGGAAACAGGAACGAACAAGCTGGTTGTCACCGATGATGGTCAGATCATTGTTGAAGAATTGCTTTCGGAAGACGAGAATTATGTTGAAATACCGTTTACATTAGATCATGACAGTCAGGAGATCCGTATTGAATTTTGGTATGGCGGAGTCGGTTATTTTTTGGCTAATTCTCTGTCGCTGCATACAGATACGGCATTTTACCGGGATGCGGTATATTATGCCGTTGTATTCTGTGTCATCTGTCTGGCGCTTGCGGGATATGTGCTTTATCAAAAAAGACGGCTTATCCAAATGCCGGAGGAGGCTGCGGCGGCAAAACGGAAACGGGTGGTCGCGGTCGTGCTGATGGCAGTCGCATTGTTTTCTTTTTTACCGTATCTGCATGGCGGTCTGCCGTGGGGAGATGACCTCTGCTATCATTTGATCCGGATAGAGGGCATCAAGGACGGTATGCGCGACGGACAGTTTCCGGTATTTGTTTATCCGGAGGGATTGAAAGGGTACGGTTATCTGAATTGTATGTATCCGTATTTGTTTTTATATATTCCGGCAGTCATTCGGCTGTTCGGCGTCTCGATCGCGGCATCTTATAAAACATTGGTATTTCTTTTTGCAGTTCTTACCGCGTTTATAACCTATCATTCGGTGAGGTCCATGTATCCGTCAACGAAGGCGGCGGTCATGGCGGCGATTTTGTATACATGCTGCCCGTACCGGTATACGAATGTTTATGCGCGCGGTGCGGTTGGAGAAGCGCTTGCGATGACATTTTTGCCGCTGTTGATCGCGGGGCTTTATCATGTGCTTGCGGGAAGGCGCAACAAATGGTGGATGCTGGCGCTTGGCATGACGGGGCTTTTACAGACGCATATTTTAAGCGTGACGCTCGGAGGAATGTTATGTGTGATCGGGGGCATGCTGTTTTTATCCCACGTGTGGAAGGAGAAACGCTTCCTGGAGATTGGTAAGGCGGCATTGATGACTGTGCTTTTGAACTTATGGTTTTTGGTGCCGTTCCTTTTCTATTACAGCAAGGGTGATCTGTGGACAAGCACGTTGAATTATAGTACCTACAGTGAATGGTCGATCAGGCTTTCCGGCATTGCGGGGGCAAACACAGCGGGGGATTACCGTTCGCTTGCGCTGGGGCTTTCTGTTGTACTTTGCGCCGGGATTGCTGTTTTTTGGCTTTTGACAAGACGGCGCGCGGCATCGCCTGAGCAGGAGGAGATTACCGGGGAGTGCGTGCGTTATCTTGGCTTTCTCACAGTAGCTGGATTTGTCTGTCTCTTTCTTTTGTCGGGGCAGTTCGGAGCGTGGGAATTTATGCAGCTTCCCCTCTTTGAGAATTTATTCAGTACCATCCAATTTCCGTGGCGGCTGCTTGGTCTATCGAGCGTATTTTTCATTATTGCAGGAAGTATTGCGCTGTTTGATTCCGCTTATCTGTCGCGCTATGCACAGAGTGCGGCGGTTATCCTGTGTGCGGTCTGCCTGCTGTCAACAACAAGGTATCAGGAGGATGATTTTGCCTATGAGGATTATACGTCGGTTTACACAGAAGGGCATGAAAGCAAGATTGTCGGCGTGCCGAAAGGAAATAATACGATCGTCTATCCGTATGAGTGGCGCAGGGAAGGACTGGTGGATGCCGTGCTGATTCCCGATGCAATCCGCATATCGGATGCGAACGAGGTCACGATCGAAAGTTATCGGCGCGAGGGAACGATCACGACCGTTTCCTATACGGCATCTTCGAAGAAGGCATGGATCGTGCTGCCCATACAGTGTTATGACGGCTATCGCGCAGAGGATGAGCTGGGAAGGACGGTTGCGATCGAACCGAATGAGGATCAGCTGGTATCCTTTACGACAATCGGAGACGGTGAGAGACATACCGTGACGCTGTCGTTCCATCAAAAGCCGGTTTTTGTATTGGCGACGGTCATCTCAATCCTCGGTGCCGCAGGCTATGTGTGCTGGTTTTCGCTGCGCCCGCGATTTTTGCGTGCGGGGGAGAAAAAGAGGGGAGCGCTTCGAAAGGATGTAGGAGGAGAACAGGATGCAGACGGTATCTGAAAAAAAGAAGATCCTTTTTTTATCTGTCATTGCGCTTGCTATTACGGGACTGTATGTGTCCCTGTGCTTTAATCAGAATATTTGGACGGACGAGGCATTCACGATCGATCTTTTGAATCGCCAGCATACGTTCGGGGAAATTGCGGCTTATACGGCGACGGACGTGCATCCGCCCCTGTACTATTTTATCCTCAAATGCTTTGTGGCGATATTCGGCGTGCATTTTTGGATGGTGAAGCTTTTATCGGTAGTGCCGATGGCGCTCTTATTTGTGCTTGGCATTACCTATGTGAGAAAGCGTTTCGGCGCGCGGGCAGCGTGCCTGTTTCTGCTTATGACGGCAGCGATTCCCTGTACAATGGAATATGCCGTGCAGATGCGAATGTATGCATGGTGCATGCTGTTTGTGACGGGATGTGCGCTTGCGGCGTGGGATGCATTTGAGCGGGAAAAAACGATGAGCTTTATCGGGATGGGAGTATGCGGCGTCTGTGCGGCGTATTCTCACTATTTTGCGTTTGTCGCCGTGCTGTGGATCTATGGATTTCTTTTTTTGGCGCTTGCGTTCCGTAAGCGGGGAAAGGCGCTTGTGAAGTGGCTTTTGATGGCGGCAGGCTCAGGGATCGCTTATATCCCCTGGATGCGCTATTTTCTGTATCAGATCCGGGGGGTGTCTAACAGCTATTGGATTCCCGAGATCACACCCGCGGTTATCCGTGATTATTTCCGATGGATTTTTGCGTCGGACTATCCGGCGGTCGTAAGGCTGTGTCAGATTTTGTTTGTGCTTGGCGTGGCAGGCTTGATCGGTCTGCTGATCGCTGACAGGGGGAAGCGGCGGCGCAATGCGGCGGCATTGTTTGCGCTGCTCATACCGGTGCTGGTCGTTGTGACGGGAGTCGCGCTTTCGAAGCTGATCCGTCCGATTTTCATCATTCGTTATGTGATGCCCGCGATTCCCCTGCTTTGTCTGTCTGCGGCAATCGTGTTCGCACGGCTTTCAAGGGAGGCGTGCGCGCTTCTTGCGGCGGCGCTCCTATGTCTGCTCGTATTGGATTATCAGACAACGTATACCGTGGAATACCGATCAACGGATACGGACGCGACGCTTGCCCTGCTTCATGAAAATATGGGTGACAACGACGTGATTCTTTATAATTACAAATTGTATGATTTTATTTACCAATGCTATTTTGATGACGATCAGCTTGTGTATATGGAGGATATGGATTTTGCTGCGGACTATGACCGCATTTGGTTTTTGTGTACGGTGTATAATCCGATGCCGAATGCGCAGGTGCTTGCGGACAACGGCTGGAGTATTTCGTATGTGGGCGATTACGGGATTGAACAGAATGAATTTTGGATCTATGTGATGAACAGGGAGTGAGCGCGTATGAAAAAAAGACAAAACCGAAGTCGTATGGAGCTGTATGTCATGGCGGCTGCGGGCATGATCGGAGTCGCGCTTGCGCTGTTACTGTGTTTTTCGCCGCAGTTTCGCAGACAGGAAGTACACAAGTGCGCGACGACGAATGAAAATTGGCAGTCAGGTCCGCTGACGGAAACGCAAAAAGCAATACAGGAATTTGTGCCGCAGGAGCAGGAGCTGCTGCAGATCGCGGTATGGATCAACCGGCAGGACGATACTGCGCGCGAGGGAAAGCTCCGTCTGACGGTCTATGACGGGGAGGGCGTAAATCAAGCCGTCTGTGAGCGCGCGGTGGAGGAGCTTGCGACAAACAGCTGGGAATGGTTCGATGTGAATGCGAAGCTGACAGCCGGAGAGATCTATTACTTTTCTTTGGAGACGGTTGGCGGCGGGGACATCTGTCCCACGGCGGTATACCGCCCGATGCATTTGGATCGCATCGAAGAAAATGTCCGGTATTTTTATGACGGGGGGCTGATCGGGGATGCTTCGGCGGCATGTCAGTACCGCTACCGTCTGCCGCTTACAATAACGGAAGCAAGTATTTATGTCATGTTCTGTCTGTTCTTTGCATTTGCCGCTGGCGAACTGATCTGCAGGGCAATGCGGATAACGGGAAAAAAAGCGGGGAAATAGGGGAAAACGGTTCTCATTGCGGCAGGGAATGGGATGGATAAAACGGGGGAAGTACGGATGGATATTGCAGTGCTATTGGGCGGTGCGGGCTTTGACAGTCAAAAGAGAACGATCAACGGGATATTGGAAAGCGCGATTCCGGACGGCGGAAATGTGTATATTTTTGCCGGAGACGGCTGGAGTTATGGGGAACTTTCCGCTTACGAGGTTGGGGAGTATAATATTTACCGGCTTGTTGATTTTTCAAAATATGACGGCGTGATCGTGAATTTGGATACGATCCATGACGGGGAGGTTGTGGAAGAGATCATGCAGGGTATCCGGGAAGCGGGCGTTCCCTGCGTTTCCTTAAATATCGAGTGGGACGGAGCCGTCTGCATTAAGATGGAGAATGAGAAAGGAATCCGTGCTCTTTTGGAGCATCTGATCACAGAGCATCAGGCAAAGACGATCTCCTATGTATCGGGACCGTGCGACAATCAGGATGCAAAAGAGCGTTTGGATGCATTCCGGGAAACGATGACAATGTATGGAATGTCGTGGAAAGAGGAGGAGATCCTGTACGGGGACTATACCTATGAAAGCGGTGTCGCGATTGCGGAGGCGCTGCTTGGCCGCGGTGCGGGATTACCGGATGCGATCATGGTGGCGAATGACGAAATGGCGATCGGCATCATTTTGACGCTGCAGGAGCGGGGATATCGGGTGCCGGAGGATGTGCTGGTGACGGGTTATGATGACAGTTCCATCGCAAGGGTCAACTATCCCCGTCTGACGACGGTCAGGCGCGGGGAGGCAGCAGCAGCCGGAAAAGCATATCAAAAGATGCGGCAGATGGTGGAGCAAAAGACAGAGCAGAAGGACGAGATCGTATACGGAAACCCGATTTTCGGGGGATCCTGCGGCTGTAACAGGCGGAATGATTATACGCATGCCATGTTACAGGAAAAATATGTCAGGAAAGTGGTACAGACAGGTTATTATCTGAATCTGATCAAGAACTCGGCAGCGGAATTTACCGGACTGGATACCTTTGAGGATTTTATGCGTGTTGTAGAGTCTTACATCAGGCAGATTGATCCGCAGTCCTTTTATTTATGTATGTGCGGCAGTATTGATCAATATTACGATGAGCTGGAACGCATGGCGGAGGGACAGGAACGGGGACGGGATGAGTTCGCGTACCGGGAGGAAATCTGGATTCCGATTGCTTATGAGAACGGGGTGTTTGGCAGCTACGATGGATTTCCGAAGAATGATCTTTTACCGGAGGAATGCAGGAAAGGAAAACAGGGGAATTTTTATGTTGTGATGCCGCTGCATCATAAGGAGTATTGTTTTGGCTACTGTGTCGTGGGAAATTACCGGCCTGCGATTGAGAGTCGTTTTTTCCAGCAGTTCGTATTGAACTTAAACAATGCGCTGGAGACGGTCCGCAGACAGGATACGATGAGAGCCATGCTTGGACGGCTGAACCGCATGTGGGTGTTGGATGAGCTGACCGGTGTCCATAATCGGTCGGGGCTTCGCAAATTCGGTCCGAGAGTTTTGGAGGAAGCGCGGCGCAAACAGTTGCCGGCAGCGGTCATTTTTGCGGATGTGGACGGGCTGAAAAAGGTGAATGATCAGTTTGGGCATGAGGAAGGCGATGCCCTGATCAAGGCGATCGCGGGGATTTTGGAACAGTCCAGACAGCACGGACAGCTTTTGGTGCGTTACGGGGGAGATGAATTTCTGATGCTTGCGGCGGGTTACACGGAAGCAGATGTTCGGGAACATATCACGGGCATTCATGCGTCCATCCAAAAATACAATATGGTCTATCACAAGAAGTATTTACTGGACGCGAGCATCGGGTATCATGTGGAGTCAGAGCCGGAGAAACAGGAGCTTGGCCGAATGATCGAGCTTGCGGACAAGGATATGTATCGGGTAAAACGGGAAAAAAAGAACCGGAAGGCACAGGAGGAAAGATCTGCTGCGGAAAATTAAGTAGGCGGGATAGGAAGGATATGATATAATGAGCGCAAATGAAAAACAAGCGGCCGCGTAGCGGACATTTGTTTTTCATGCGCCATTACCGAGCAAACGTCCGATGAAATCGGACGAAGAGCGCGAAAGCGCGGGTTTGCGAGGTTAGATGATATAATGAGAGCAATGGAACAAGCTATCATAAATGTAAAAGTCCATCACAGAGAAGGAGGAAAACAAGTATGGCAAACAGATTTGTATTAAACGAAACATCTTACCATGGGGCGGGGGCAATCCGGGAGATCTCGACAGAAGCAAAAGCGCGGGGGTTTCAGAAAGCGTTGATCTGCAGCGGGCCGAACCTGCTGAAATTCGGCGTGACCAAAAAGGTAACGGATATTTTGGATGCGGCAGGACTCGGTTATGAGATTTATTCTGACATCAAGGAAAATCCAACGATCGAGAACGTGCAGAACGGCGTGGAAGCATACAAGAAGGCTGGTGCGGATTACATTATCGCCATCGGCGGCGGCTCACCCATCGATACCGCAAAGGCCATCGGCATTATTATTACCAATCCTGAGTTTGCGGATGTGCGCAGCTTAGAGGGTGTTGCGCCGACAAAGAATCCGGCCGTGCCGATCTTTGCGGTTCCGACAACGGCGGGAACGGCTGCGGAAGTTACGATCAATTACGTGATCACGGATACGGAGAAAAAGAGAAAGATGGTATGCGTGGATGTCCATGATATTCCGGTGGTCGCGTTTGTTGATCCTGAAATGATGGCAACAATGCCGAAAGGGTTGACGGCAGCGACCGGTATGGATGCGCTGACCCATGCGATCGAGGGATATATCACGGGCGCGGCATGGGAGCTGTCCGATATGTTCCACTTAAAAGCGATCGAGATCATTGCAAGGAGTCTTCGCGGTGCGGTAGACAATACGCCGGAGGGCAGAGAGGGTATGGCACTGGGACAGTACGTTGCGGGCATGGGCTTTTCCAATGTAGGTCTGGGAATCGTTCACTCCATGGCGCATCCGCTCGGCGCTCTGTATGATACGCCGCACGGCGTGGCAAATGCCATCATCCTTCCGACCGTTATGGAATATAATGCGGAGGCAACGGGCGAAAAGTACCGCGAGATCGCAAGAGCGATGGGCGTTCAAAACGTGGATGCCATGTCCGTGGATGAATATCGCAAAGCGGCGGTCGATGCGGTGCGGCAGCTGTCAAAGGACGTCGGTATTCCGGCAGACTTAAAGGAGATCGTGAAGAAAGAGGACATTCCGTTCCTCGCACAGTCCGCATACGACGATGCATGCAGACCGGGCAATCCGAAGGAGACCAGCGTAGAGGATATTACGAAGCTGTATGAGTCTTTAATGTAAGGAAATGATAAAAAAACAGCGTAGCTGCGGCGTTAGGATGGCTGCAGCTATGCTGTTTTTGTACGGAAGACAGAGGAGTCGAGAAGGAGTATATATGAACGGAACGATCGTGGTGGTGGATGACGAAAAAGAGATTGCAGATTTGCTGGACGTTTATCTCACAAACGACGGCTATACCGTGCACAAATTTCATAACGGCGGGGAGGCGCTTCGCTGGATGGAGGAGCATGAGCCGGATCTGGCGGTGCTGGATGTCATGCTGCCCGATATGGATGGGTTTCAGATTTGCCGGAAAATTCGGGAGCATTCTTTTTTTCCGATCATCATGCTGACGGCAAAGGTGGAGGACGGCGATAAAATCATGGGGCTAACGATCGGTGCGGATGACTACATCACAAAGCCGTTTAATCCGCTGGAGGTCGTGGCACGGGTGAAAACGCAGCTTCGGCGCTATACGCGATATAACAGTCCGGCATCGAGGCCGGATGAGAAGTCTTGTGAATACGACATTCGGGGACTGATCATCAATCGGGAGCATCACAAATGCAGCCTGTTCGGGAAGGAACTGGCATTGACACCGATCGAGTTTTCCATTCTCTGGTATTTGTGTGAGCATCAGGGCGCGGTCGTTTCATCGGAGGAGTTGTTTGAGGCAGTATGGGGCGAGCAGTATATCAATAACAATAATACTGTTATGGCGCATATCGGCAGGCTGCGTGAAAAAATGAACGAGCCATCAAAAAACCCGAAATTTATTAAAACCGTATGGGGAGTGGGATATACCATTGAAAATTAAATCATTTCGTCCGAACGTAAAAAAGAGCAATGATTTCAGATATTTCAAAAATAAAATTTTCTTCCGAACCGTCCTGATGGTCTTGGTTGCAGTCTGCTTCATTTTTTTTCTTTATTCCGGCATCCTGTCGGGGAAGTTTGCGGACTGGATGATCGGAGTCTATCAAAATCTGTTTCGCTTGGATTATGATGCGGCATATATCTTATATCAAAATACGTTCCGCAATCATATGGATATTATCATGATCGCGGCGATTGCGTGTATATTTTTTATTGTGTTCCGCATTTACCTCAATTGGTTCACGGTTTACTTCGAGGAGATCGGAAAAGGAATGGACAGTCTGCTTCAGGAAAAATCGGAGGATATTTCGTTAACCCCGGAGCTGTTTGTGCTGGAGCGCAGATTAAACACGGTAAAGCATACGATCGAGAAGCAGAAAAGTGATATTTTGACGACGGAAAAAAGAAAAAATGATCTGATCATGTATCTTGCACATGACTTAAAAACGCCGCTTGCCTCCGTGATCGGCTATCTGAATCTGCTGCGCGATGAAAAAGAAATATCCGATGAAGTGCGGGATAAATATCTCTCTATCTCTCTGGAAAAGGCGGAGCGGCTTGAGGAGCTCATCAATGAATTTTTTGAGATCGCGAGATTCAATTTATCCGACATTACACTGCAATATAGCCGGATCAGCCTTATGCGCCTGTTGGAGCAGGTTTTGTATGAATTTGATCCGATGTTAAAAGAGAAAGGGCTGACGGGAAAACTGCAGGCCCAAAATGATGTGACGCTTCGGTGTGATGCAAATAAGATTCAGCGCGTGTTTGATAATCTGCTGCGCAATGCAGTCATGTACAGCGATGAGGGCGGGGAGATTGAGATCACGGTTCAATTTGATCAGGCTCAGGCGGTGACGATATCTGTTTCAAATCACGGAGATACCATTCCGGAGGAAAAACTCAACCGGATTTTCGAACAGTTCTACCGATTAGATGATGCGCGCAGCACGAAGAGCGGCGGCGCGGGATTAGGGCTTGCGATCGCAAAGCAGATCGTCGAGCTTCACGGGGGAAGCATTGAAGCGCAGAGCAGGGAGGGGCAGACGAGGTTTAGTGTGACGCTTCCGGTCTCGGAAACGGTTGTAAGAATAAACTGAAAAGGATATAATACGAACAGCATCAGAAATCTTAATTTGATAAACAGCCTGTGTAAACATGTATGTATACACAGGCTGTTTGAATGAAAAGGTGACGCGTTTAGGTAACGGGAAAATCAAAATAGCGGTCCGGGTACGGCTCGTTTTTTAGCAGGTAGTGCCACCATTCATTTTCATAGGATTCAAAACCGTTTTCTTCCATAATGGAGCGCAGCAGAGTGCGGTTCTTGGCTTCGCTGACCGTGACTGCTTCTGATGTATGGTGGGAACGGTCGTCCATAAAATCGAAGCCGCTTCCCATGGGAACCATGTCGCCGGTATTCAGGTCATAAATCGTGAGGTCAATGGCGCTCCCGCGGCTGTGACTTGATTTTGCGGCGACATATCCCTTTGCGACCATCTCGCTGCGCTCGATATGGGGGTAATGTCTTTCTTTTGTGCGAAAGTCTTCCGGCTGCGCGGACCAGTGCAGAAAGCAGTTTACCGCGCGTTGGGGGCGGTAGCCGTCCCACAGGAGCAGACCGTATCCGAGCGCGGCGGCTGTTTCACTCACCTTTTTCAATGCGTCCGCCAGTTCGAACGTCCCGACAATGCGGTTGACCGCATATCCGTCCACCGGCCTTCCGGTGAAGTTGTCCCATGTGGCGTACTTCGCGTCCCAACGGATGCCCTGTACCGTTTCATCTAAAAAAACAAATCCTTTTTCCATCATTGTGCGTATGCCCCTTTCAGCCTTTGTTCATCTATAGCGCCTGCTTATGGAATTGTATATTTTGTCATCATGAACGTAATTGATTGCGCTTTGCAACCGTCTAAATATTTATTTCTGTCTTGAGTGCAGTCGAGATCAGACAATCGATCACTTCGGAAACGGAAATCCCGGCGGCCTTCATCATGCGGGGATAGCGGCTGTAGGATGTGAACCCTGGCAGGGTATTGACCTCGTTGAGCAAGATACTTCCGTCTTTGCGTAAAAACATATCAACGCGGGCAAGTCCTCTGCATCCGAGCGCTCGATAGATTGCTTTTGCGGTTTCCTTTAATTCATTCTGCTTCTCCTGCGGGATATCTGCGGGAACGGTGAAGATTGCGTTCTCGGAGCCGTTTTCGGGAGCATTTTCGTGATGGATGCGAAAGAAACCGTGAGAGAGCGTGATCTGGTCTACCTCGCCGACGATCAAGGTATCATCCTTTTCCAGCACGGCGCACCCTACCTCTGTTCCGAAAACCGCCTCTTCGATCAGAATCTTGTCATCGTATTGCCGAGCCGTTTTTATGGCGGCATGTAATTCGTCTTGATCATGAACCTTACTCACGCCAAAGGAAGAACCGGAACGTGCCGGTTTCACAAAAACCGGGTAGGCGGGCATGTCTTGTACGGTGATGCCGGATGCGTCGCCATCCGTGCAGTCCGCAGAGAATGAATTTCCGTTAGGCGTGCAGTCCGCAGTGAATGAATATCCGTTTGACGTGTGTGCGTCGGGATGTACGATCCGAAATTCGGGAACGGCAATACCGGCGTTTTTTACCGCCATATAAGCAAGAGATTTATCCATGCAGAGAGCGGAGCTTGCAATATCGCAGCCGATATAGGGAATGCCGGATAATTCCAGCAGCCCCTGTATGGCGCCGTCCTCACCCGTTTTTCCGTGAAGAACGGGAAATACCACATCTATATAGAGCGTTTGATAGCTGCCGTCCTTAATAAAAGTCAGACCATGTACAGTCCTGTCAGGTGAGATTGTTACAGGAAAGCATTCGTGCTGTTCCCAATCCGGGCAGGGTTTTTCACATGTAAGCCAACTGCCGGTGCGCGTAATGCCGATGTAAAAAGGTTCATACCTTGTAAGGTCAATCTGCTTTGCGATTTCCCTCGCCGATTTAACGGAAATATCGTGCTCTTCCGAGCAGCCGCCAAACAAGACGGCAATTTTTTGTTTATCCATGCGTTTGTCTCCTTTCAAAATCCAAACAATTCTGTAGTGTTTTCTCGACTGTTTCATATAGAACGCGGTCGGTGTAGTATGCCGTGTGCGGTGTGATGATCACATTTGGCATCTTTTGCAGCTTCGGAAAAAAGGGATTGCGAATGGCTCTGTGTGAGCAGTCAGAATAAAAAATTCCTTCTTCTTCCTCTACCACGTCCAAAGCGGCGCCTCCCAGTCTGCCGTCTTCCAGTGCGCTGATCAGCTCCTGCGTATCTACAAGCGCTCCGCGTCCTGTATTGATCAGAAAGGCGCCCCGCTTTACGCAGTGGAGCTGGTCCCGGCCGAGCATGTGATAGGTGTCAGTGCTGAGCGGCACATGGAGGGTGATAATATCACTTTGTGACAGCAGATCGCACAGAGGGATGCAGTCTGCGTCGTTGTTCTGATCGCAGAGCAATATGCGGCAGCCAAAACCATGAAGCCGGTTCTGTACGGCACGGCCGATACGCCCTGCGCCGATGATTCCGACGGTCATATCGCATAGTTCCTTTCCGCGGCGGCGGTTTAACCGGAAGTCGCTGTGTTCTGCGCGGAGAATGGAGGATTTTGTGCCGCGTATTGCCATTAAGATTAACATCAATGTGTAATCGGCAACGCCGTCGGGTGAATAGACCGCATTTGAGACGGTGATACCCAATCGGCTGGCCGCGTCCGTATCAATATGGTCATATCCGATGCTCCGAGTGGAAATATAGTTCACGCCCGATTCCTTAAGCGCGAGAAGATCGGTCTCGGTAATCCTCGACTTGTGCCCTACGCTGATGCAGGCATTTCGAAGATCCGGATCGTGATCATACTTTGCCGCGGGGAGCTTCGTCGTAACGGGTTCAATGCCGAAACGCGGTGAAAGCTTATGAAATAGTTCGGTTTCGTCCTCTTCGCAATCAAAGACTGTAATTTTCATGTATGATGTCCTCCTGTCTGAACGCCTGATACCCACTGACGTCTGATGCCTGTGTGGGTATTCATCCGTTCCGATACAGGTAGTGTATCAAAAAAGAAAGCGGCATTTATCCGCATGCCTGTACGGTATTCCTGTTTTTTTCTGCGGAAATTCCTACGATTTTCTTACGAAGCCGACTGTGAAATATAAAAAATTAAGAAAATAACTGTTTTATGCAACAATCGACAGGTTCTTTATGTTACAATAGGAAATACACAGACTCTACATAGAAAGGCGTTGGCGCATTGCGGGATAATCGATCAAAACTGATAGAAAAATCAAAAGAAACCCTAAAAGCGGTAGTGCCCATCATTCTGATCGTGCTGCTGCTCAGCTTTACGATCGCACCCATTTCACCGGATATTCTGATGGAATTTCTGATCGGAGCGGTCATGTTGATCGTGGGCATGCTTTTTTTCTCCATCGGAGCGGAGATGGCGATGACGCCCATGGGCGAACGGGTGGGTACTACCATGACGAAGAGCAGGAAGCTGCTTGTCATGATTGTAGTCAGCTTCGCGCTGGGCTTTGTCATCACGATCTCGGAGCCGGACTTGCAGGTGCTGGCGCAGCAGGTTCCCTCGATTCCTAATTTAATATTGATCGTGGCGGTTGCAGCAGGCGTCGGACTTTTTTTGGTATTTGCGCTGCTGCGTATGCTGCTTCGCGTTCCGCTGCCGCCGCTGCTGCTTCTTTTTTACGCGATACTCTTTGCATTGGCAGCCTTTGTCCCCAAAGATTTTCTGGCAGTGGCATTTGACTCGGGCGGGGTGACGACCGGACCGATGACCGTTCCGTTTATCATGGCGTTCGGTGTCGGTATTTCTGCAATCCGAAACGATAAACATGCGGCGGAGGACAGCTTTGGTCTGGTGTCTCTGTGTTCCGTGGGTCCCATTATCGCGGTGCTGATCCTCGGCATGATCTATCACCCGGAATCCACGGAATATTTGTCGGACGCGATACCGGAGATCACGGATTCCGTGCAGCTTGGCAGACTGTTTGCCAGGGGGATTCCGGTCTACTTACGCGAGATGGCGGTTTCGCTTCTTCCCATCGTTCTGTTTTTCGGGGCATTTCAATTGATCTCTCGCGATATGAAGAAAAAAACACTGATCAAGATTCTGATCGGTCTTGTGTATACTTATGTGGGACTGGTTTTATTTTTGACCGGCGTGAATGTGGGCTTTATGCCCGCCGGAAATTACTTGGGACAGGTGATTGCTGGGCTGCCCTATGCATGGATCATCGTGCCGATCGGCATGATCATCGGTTATTTTATTGTCCAGGCGGAGCCTGCCGTATTCGTTCTCACAAAGCAGGTGGAGGAGATCACCTCGGGCGCAATTTCTGCCAAGGCGATGGAAACGAGTCTGTCCGTCGGCGTTGCGACGTCGATCGGTTTAGCAATGATCCGCGTACTCACGGGAATCTCCATCATGTGGTTCGTTGTGCCGGGTTATGCCATCGCGCTGCTGCTGACTTTCTTTGTACCCAAGATATTTACATCCATCGCATTTGATTCCGGCGGCGTGGCGTCCGGTCCCATGACGGCAACGTTTTTGTTACCGTTTGCGATGGGTGCGTGTAACGCGGTGGGAGGCAATATCATTACAGACGCGTTCGGTGTGGTCGCGATGGTCGCCATGACACCGCTCATCACCATTCAGTCCTTGGGGCTGATCTATCAGGTGAAGGCGGGACGTCTTCAGAAAGCGGCGGGCGGATATGTGTCCATCGATCAGTACGGGGATATGGATATTATTGAATTATAATATGGATTTCACAGACGGTTTTAAGAAAACGCCGATTTATCAGCATTTCCTTAAGTAAGAATGGAGCATGTTTATGGGAAAGTTGTGTCTGATGACAACGATTATCAGCCGAAAACAGTTAAAAAAATATCTTCGCCTGTATGAGGAGGAAGCGTTACAGGTCATGTTTATCACGCTGGGATCGGGAACAGCGACAGGGGATATTATGGATTATCTGGGTCTGGAATCCATGGAAAAAGCAGTTCTTTTTCATGTGTTGGAGGAGGACGTTTGGCAAAGTACGAAGAAGCAGCTTAGGCAGAAGCTTCAGATCGATGCGCCGGGCGGGGGAATCGCCTTTGTGGTCCCGCTAAGCAGCATTGGCGGGAAAAAGACATTGCAGTTTTTAACCGGAAACTTAGATTTTCAAAAAGAGGAGGAATCGGTTTTGAAGGATACGACCCATGAGCTTATTGTAGTCATTGCCAATCAGGGATATACGGAATTGGCGATGGATGCCGCCAGAGGCGCCGGAGCGTATGGCGGGACGGTGATCCACGCTAAGGGTACGGGCATGGAGCAGGCGGAGAAATTTATGGGCGTGTCCCTCGCCTCGGAGAAAGAGATCATTTTTATCGTGGCAAAAAGAGATCAGAAAAATGATATTATGAAAGCGGTCATGGAGCAGGCGGGCATGCAGTCCAAGGCGAAATCCATTGTTTTTTCCCTGCCGGTAACGGACACGGCGGGACTGCGGCTGCTGGAGGACTGATACTGAAGGAAATATCATAGATTTTGTATGCAGCGCAGAGACTATGGAGAGAATCCGATAGGCTCTGCGTTTTTAATGTAGAAAAAATAAAATAATTCGTGTATTTTAGTGTAAAATCACGGGAAAAATTGATGGATATTTACACGAATATATAACATGTTATAAAATATTTAAAAAAATAAACCCTGACATGAGGTGTCAGGGTTACGCTGATAAACTGTAGTCAGCAGGTGCAGATCAGATGTATGCAAGGCAGATATAAGTGACTTGATGGGCAGGGACAGGAACCAGACTGACATTTTACATCATCTGAAATCTGGACAGACAGAAAGGAAAAATGACGATGGGAAGACCAACGACAAAACCGGATTTGATCAGTGCAGCAACAGAAAACTATGAGAAATTAAACAGTATGATTGATGGATTGACCGAAAAGGAGCTGAATACGCCCTTTGATTTTTCGGGGAATGCGTCGAAGAAAGAAGCGCATTGGAAGAGGGATAAAAACCTTCGGGATGTTTTGGTTCATCTTTATGAATGGCATCAGCTTTTATTGAACTGGGTGCGGGTAAATCACATTGAGAAAGCGGATGAAAACGGCGCAGACGGCGCAGACGCGGCGCCGGTTCGGATCACTGCACGCGGAAAGAAAAATGATGCGTATCAGCCGTTCCTTCCGCAGCCCTATAACTGGAAGAACTACGGTGAAATGAATGTGAAATTTTGGAAAAAGCATCAGAATACCACATTGGAACAAGCAAAAGAGCTGCTTCGCAAATCCCATGAGGAGACGATGAAGTTAATAGAAATGCTTTCTAATGAAGAACTATTTTCCAAAGAGGTATTTCCTTGGACCGGAGGGAATGCGCTTGGTTCATATTTTGCCGCGAATACCTCGAGTCATTATGATTGGGCAATGAAGAAATTGAAGGCGCATAAGAAGAATTGTGCGGGGGCTTAAAATCTTTTTTTATACAAAATCATTTCGTATGCTTTTTCCGTCAGATTCCAATTACTTATCGTGCGGCGCATGCGGTCATCCAATAATTCATAACCGTGTTTTTGATAAAAGTGAATCGCCCAGGGCGCATTGCGGAGAGCTTTGACAATGAGACAGCAGTTGTCAAGGCTCTTCTTGGCGTAAGCTTCAAAGTACGTTAATAATTGCTCACCGATGCCGGCTCGTTGATATTCTCTTTTGACATAGAGGCTTGTCAGCTCGTGGTACTCAGCAAAGGTGTGAAAGGACAGAAAGGCGCAGATCGTGTCTTCTTCCATATAAATAAAATTTTGATCCTCCTGCAACTGTTTATAAAAGACGGTCTCGTCCGCATCGCAGCGTTCCTGCTCCTGGAAGAGGGTATTGGCGCTGTTATAAATTAATGCAAAATCGCGTGCATAATGAGGTTCCGTTACCTGAATAATCATACAAGTCCTCCCGCATCGGTGTAAAAAAATGAAAGCAAAGCCAACGCTGCCGTTGCCGGTGCATTTCTTTATCGGGATAACAAATTCCTGTGTAACAAATTATAACATGAAAGGAGCAGGGCAGGAAGAACGGATTAAAATGCTTTGACTATCGATAAACCTCTTGAATACCCAAGCTTTGATCTTCCGTCAAAAGTTAAAGACTTGTTAAGAATTTCTATGATATGATTCAGAACATGGAGAAAATAGTGTGAAGAGAAGTTCTAAGGCTCACAGCAAGGGCTGTTTCGCCAAGAACTTCTAAAACTTCACACAGGAAAAGAGGTATACACTATGTTCTGGAGGATTTTGAAAAAAGACCTGAAACGCAAAAAGACCATGAACATCATTCTGCTGCTGTTTG
>CAMWSU010000033.1 GCA_947176965.1 uncultured Lachnospiraceae bacterium
CGGACGGAGCGTATCGGGAAGCGGAGCGGTGCAGAGAAAAGCAACCGCGGACGGACGGAGCGCGTCGGGAAGCGGAGCGGTGCAGAGAAAAGCAACCGCGGACGGACGGAGCGTATCGGGAAGCGGAGCGGTGCAGAGAAAAGCAACCGCGGACGGATGGAGTGCGTCGGGAAACAGCGCCAAGAGAAAGCAGTCCATCCATATGCGGGACGCTGTGGAATATGACGATGAGACAGAATGGAACACCGTTAAGAAAAAGAAAAAAAGCGAAGCCTCATTCGGAGAGCGCATAAGCGCCTTTTTCGAGGAAAAATTTGCTTCGTTTACCAAGATGGACTGGCTTGTGTGCGGAACAGGTGTCGTGATCCTGCTTGCCGTCATTGTTTTAGTGAGCGTATATTTTGTGCGTATGTCGGATAACGGCGAGAGCACGACGACAATGGAGGATGTCGGACATACGCTGGCCGATCTGGGGTTCGTTGGCGAGAGCGGGCTTCTGGCAATATCGGACGCACAGCAGGCAAAGCAGCCGGTCATTACGCCGGAGGCGGACGGCAACGCAGGCGATGTACCCGAGGAAGAGGAAGATCCGGAGGCGGTTATCTCGGTGCGCGTGAGCCTGACTTCGGTGGAAAAGGATCTGAAAGTGAAATTTACAAACAGTGCGACGGGGAAGCTGATCAACAACGCGGCGTTCCGCGTCACACTCACGCCCTCCTCTGGCTCGGACATTGTCTATGAGGACGACGATATGGACGGCATCATCTATCATAACGCCATGACGCCCGGTACTTACGGAGTGAAGGTGGAAGCACCGGAGCGGTATGAGATCGTGGAATGTGCATCCAGCGTTCAGGTACGCGATACGATCGTTTATGAAAGAATTGAGGTTGCGGATGAGATCAAGACGGAGGCGGAGGTCAACGTCGCGCTGGAAGATACGCAGATGAACGCTGTCATTGAGCAGGAGGTCATAACGGGAACGCTCACTGACACGGTAGAGTGGGTGGAATCCACCAAAACGACGATCAACAATGACGCAGGATATTCGGAAATACCGAAATCGGCGATCACGGATCCGACGCTCGTTGCAGGCAGAACATTTTATGCGTTAGCGGCAACGAACGGGCAGACTGATCCGACAGCTGCGTCGGAGACATCACCGACAGATACGCCGACGGATACACCAAGTCCCACGCCGACAGATACGCCGACACCAAGCCCGACAGAGGCGCCGACGCCGAGCCCGACAGAGACACCGACGCCAAGCCCCAGTCCGAGTCCCACACCGACACAGGTGCCGACCGTATCAAGCGTGACCGTAAAAGGTGCGCCGACAACGGATATGACGGTCGGTAACAAGGCAAGCCTGACAGCGGAAGTGAGCATGAGTCAGGGAAGCGCGGCGGACTGTACGTTTGAGTGGAAGAGCAGCGATGCGAATGTGGTGAGCGTAAGCGGAAACGGCAGCAGCGCGGAGATCACGGCTAAGGCCGCGGGAAGCGCCAAGATCACCGTGACGGTAAAGACAGCGAGCGGAGAAAAAACAGCAGAATGCACGATAACCGTAAAAGCGGCAGCGGCAAAGACGATCACGTTAGATAAGACAACGCTTTCGATGCAGCTCGGCACGGAGCAGACATTGACTGCTACGCTTGAGATGACGGATGGCACCAAGTATACAGATAAGAGTCACCTGACATGGAGCAGTTCAGACACGAATGTGGTCAAGGTGGATGACAACGGAAAACTGACACCGGTGGGAGCCGGAACTGCTAAAATTACCGTGACGAGCAAGGAAAAGGACGCAAACGGCAATATGCTGACAGTGACCTGCGACGTGACGGTGAGCACGACGCTGTCCGTGAAGCTGGATAAGGAGAAGGTGGATGCGTATGTCGGCACGAAGCTGACCCTTATCGCGACTGTTGTGAAAAACGGGACAACGACAACGAGTGCGAAACAGGGAGTTGTTACCTGGACAAGTTCAGATAAATCCATTGCAACGGTCGATGAAAAAACCGGAGAGATCACGCCGATCAAAGAGGGAACGGTCACGATTTCCGCGACGACAGTCGATAAGGATGCAAACGGCTATCATCTGACGGTGAGCTGTACGGTAACGGTGAAAAAAGTTGAGCTTTCCATTAAGCTGGACAAGGAAAAAGCGGAGCTTTTTGCCGGTGCAAAATTGATGCTTGTTGCAACGGTGGTAAAGAACGGAACGACAGAGACAAGCGCTACGGAAAACTGGGTCACATGGACAAGCTCGGATACCAACATTGCGACCGTCAACGAAAAAACAGGTGAAGTAACGGGCGTGAAGGCAGGAACGGTCACGATCACGGCAACGACGGTCGATAAGGATGCGAACGGGAACCACCTGTCGGTAACGTGTACGGTCACGGTCAAGGGTACTGCGGCTACGGATACGACAACAAAGCTGAAAGACGCAAACGGCAATCAGGTCTTTATCAAAAATGCGTCGGGGAGCTATGTGGAAGCGACATTATCCGATTATTATACAGCGGATAAATTTTACATCAAGTCGGCGACACAGTACAAATATACCGGATGGCAGACGATCGACAACGCGACGTATTTTTTTGATAAAAACGGTAATTATGTAACTGGTAAGCAGGTCATTCAAGGCGTGGAATATACGTTTGCAAACAACGGTGTGCTTTCCATGGGCAACGGTACGTTTGGCATCGACGTCTCAAAGTGGAACGGCAATATTGACTGGAACGCTGTAAAAAGTTCCGGCGTGACCTACGTCATTATCCGCTGCGGTTTCCGGGGATCCACGCAGGGCGCGTTGATCGAGGACGCCATGTTCCGCAGAAATATCGAGGGCGCGCAGGCGGCGGGCATTCAGGTCGGCGTATATTTCTATACGCAGGCAGTCAACGAGGTCGAGGCGGTGGAGGAAGCTTCCATGGTTTTGGCACTTGTGCAAAAGTACAGAATATCGTATCCTATCTTTATAGATACAGAAGCGAGCGGCGGCAGGGCTGACAGGATCAGCAAGGAAACAAGGACGGCTGTCTGCAGGGCATTCTGTGAGACGATCAGGAACGCCGGATATACGCCGGGTATTTATGCTTCCAAGAGCTGGTTTAACGATAAGCTGAATACATCGAGCTTAAGCTCTTATAAAATCTGGCTTGCCCAATATGCAACGAAGCCGACGTATACGGGCAGATATGATCTGTGGCAGTATTCGGATAAAGGCACGATCAACGGCATAAGCGGCAAGGTGGATGTGAATTACAGCTATCTTGGTTATTAGGATCGGGATGTCGGCAATCTCAAATAGGAGACCGGAATGACGACCGGAGAAAGGGAATTGGAAATGAGAACGTATCTTGTGACGGGAGGCGCGGGCTTTATCGGCTCGAATTACATTCATTACATGTTTCGGAAATACGGGGACGGAATCCGTATCATCAATGTGGATGCGCTTACCTATGCGGGGAATCTGGAAAACTTAAAGGACGTGGAGGAGCGTGAGAATTACACCTTTATCAAGGCGGATATTTGTGATAAGGATACGATCGCGGAGATTTTTGCAAACAACGACATCGACCGTGTCGTCAATTTTGCCGCTGAGAGCCATGTTGACAGAAGCATTAAGAACCCCGAGGTGTTCGTGAGGACGAACGTGTTGGGGACAGCGGTGATGTTAAACTGTGCAAAGGCGGCGTGGGAACTGCCCGACGGCAGCTTTCAGGAGGACAAGCGTTTCCTGCATGTGTCCACGGACGAGGTTTACGGTTCTCTGCCGGACGATGAAAATGCGTTTTTCTATGAGACGACGCCGTATTCGCCGCACAGCCCGTATTCGGCAAGCAAGGCGGGTTCGGATATGCTCGTGAAGGCTTATATGGACACCTATCGGTTCCCTGCCAATATCACGAACTGTTCAAACAATTACGGACCGTATCAGTTCCCGGAAAAGCTGATACCGCTCATTATCAATAATGCACTGCACGGCAAAAAGCTCCCCGTATACGGCGACGGCAAAAACGTCCGCGACTGGCTGTATGTGGAGGATCATGCAAAAGCGATCGACATGGTGCAGGAGAAGGGAAGACTGTTTGAGACCTACAATATCGGCGGGCATAACGAGAAGCAGAACATAGAGATCATCCGTATTATTTTGGAGTGTCTGCAGGAGATGCTTCCCGACAGCGATCCGCGAAAAGCGCATATCAATGAGAACCTGATCACTTATGTGGAGGACCGCAAAGGGCATGACCGGCGCTATGCGATCGCGCCGGATAAGATCAAAGAGGAGGTCGGCTGGTATCCGGAAACGATGTTCAAGGACGGAATCAAGCTGACGATCAAGTGGTATTTTGACCACATGGACTGGATGGAACATGTGACAAGCGGCGACTATCAAACGTATTACGCTGACATGTATTCCGGGAGATAATGATATAAAAATGGGAACGGCGGGAGCGTCGTTCCCATTCGGTGTGTTTTATCCATGTAGACTTTCGGGAGAATGGAATCAAAAAAGTGAAACAGAGAAAGGAGAACGGAAATACGATGAAAGGGATTATTTTGGCGGGAGGCTCCGGCACGAGACTGTATCCGCTCACAAAGGCAATTTCCAAGCAGATTATGCCGATATACGATAAACCGATGATTTATTATCCGCTTTCCACATTGATGCTGGCGGGGATCAGAGACGTTCTGATCATATCGACCGAGAGGGATCTTCCGGTGTTTGAGGAGCTTTTGGGATCGGGAGAGCAGCTTGGCATGAACTTTTCCTATGCGGTGCAGGACAAACCGAGGGGGCTTGCGGATGCGTTTATCATCGGTGCGGATTTCATCGGGGATGACTGTGCGGCATTGGTTTTGGGAGATAATATTTTCTATGGGCAGAGCTTTTCCCGTGTGCTGCAAAGTGCGGCTGCGCGGGATAAGGGTGCGACGATCTTCGGTTACTATGTCAGGGATCCGAGAGAGTACGGCGTTGTTGAGTTTGACGAGCAGGGCATGGCAATTTCCATTGAGGAGAAGCCGGAAAGACCAAAGAGCAACTACGCTGTGCCGGGATTGTATTTTTATGATAACGATGTGGTGGAGATCGCGGCAAATGTGAAGCCGTCCGCGCGGGGAGAAATAGAGATCACAAGTATCAATAATGAATATTTAAGGCGTGGGACGCTTCATGTGGAAAAGCTGGGGCGCGGTTTTGCATGGCTGGATACGGGCAATCACGATGCGCTGTTGGATGCTGCGGATTTTGTGGCGGCGTTTCAGAAGCGGCAGGGACTGTACATCTCCTGTATCGAGGAGATCGCCTATAAGAGAGGCTTTATTAACAGGGAGCAGCTCTTGCGGCTGGCAGAGCCTTTGATGAAGACGAATTACGGAAAATATTTGACAGAGGTTGCAAATGGATTATAAGTTGATCAGAAGAACAATTATCGTCTGCTCCTTATCGGTGCTGGCGATTTTGGGGATCGTGCTCTGGATGAACCGCTATGGCGGATTTGCTGCAGAGCATCAAAGCACATCTGCGCATGTACCGCAGCGTGGAGGCACGGAGGGGACGCAGTCGGATGCGGCGCAGGGTACACGGGTGCCAAACGAGGGCGAATTTACGCTAAACGGCGATACGAGAGCGTTTCTTAGGGATGAGAGCTTTTGGGATGATGAGCCGCGGCGGGAAATCGCAGCGGACAGTCATGCTGTCCGACTCTCGCTCATTGCCACGAGCGTGCAGCGGGATCTCCGTTTACAGATCGTGGATGCGGACGGAGCGCTCGTGACGGGAGAACCCTTTTTTATTGAGGTGGAGGGCGTCGGTTCCTATAAGGACTTAGACAGGGACGGGATTGTCTATATCCGGGATCTGAGTGCGGGCGATTACAGGGTGTCTGTCGCGCCGATCGAGGGCTACCATGTATCGACGTCCTATATGAATGTTCATGTGAACGATAAGGTAGAATATAAGGCAATCCCGGATATTGATCTGCTCATTGTCTCTGAGGATGAGATCGATAAGCGCATCGAGGAGGCGCAGGAGCGCGAGATGAGTGGAGACCGGGATGATACGGAGCACACGGAACTGCTTACCGGACTGGATATGGCTGTCATGGGAATGGATATTTCCAGCTTTAACGGAGAGATCGACTGGGAAAAGGTCAAGGAGCAGGGGATCGGATTTGTCATCATCCGCTGCGGTTACCGTGGCTATACGTCGGGCGCTTTGGTTGAAGACGCCTGCTTCGTGCGAAATATTTCCGAGGCCAATCAAGCGGGCGTGCGGGTCGGTGTTTATTTTTTCACACAGGCAGTCAATGAGGTGGAGGCAGTCGAGGAGGCGAGCATGGTTGTCACGCTCTGCCGGGATTACCGGGTGCAGCTTCCGGTTTTCATCGATACGGAGACCGCGGCGCGCGGCGAGGGGAGAGCCGATGGACTTGATGTGCAGACAAGGACACTTGTGTTAAAAGCGTTTTGCGAGACGATCGAGAGTGCGGGCTACCGGGCAGGCGTGTATGCGAGCAAAAACTGGTTTTATGAGCGGGTGGATGCTTCGCAGCTTACCGATTATCTGACATGGCTGGCGGAATACAAGGACAAGCCGACCTATGAAGGAAGTTTTCAATTCTGGCAGTATACCTCGCACGGGTATGTGAACGGCGTGACGGGGCGTGTGGACTTAAACCTCGGAAACCTGAGTCTTTCCAATCTTGGCGAGGTATGGCGGGTTGATGATGAGCCCGAGCCGGAAGCGGAGGTTGTGGGAGAAGAAGGAGCGCAGCCGGATGCGGTTCCGGAAGGAGGGACAAATCCGGAAAATGCAGATGCCGGAGGCGAAAATGCGCCGGAGAATGCCGGAGGAGAAGCGGGCGGAAATGCAGTCCCGCCGGAGGCTGGGACTTAACAGGAAAGGCATAAGAACATGCAGAAAATTCGTATTCGGAAAAAAGAATCATTGCTTTACGCCGTCCTTGCCGTCATAGGAGTATGTTATTTTTTTCTGTTAGGCGAGGGCGGGGTGAATTTGGGGAATGATTCGCCCGGCTATATCCATGCGAGCTATGAACGGGAGCCGTTTTATCCGCTTATTATTATGGCATGCAGGGCGATATTCGGGGAAAACGGATTGAACGCGGTAATCGTCTTACAGGGGATCACAGCTCTTTTTTCGTGCCTGTTTTTGGCGGCAAAATTGGGGCAGTATTTCAAACTGAAACAATGGGAATTGTTTTTTTGTTATCTGTTGCTGTTGCTGCCGTTCGGTTTGGATACGATGTGGTCTCCGCCCAGAGTGAACTATTCGCACCTGATCCTTACCGAATGTTTTTCTTATTCCTTATTTTATTTCTTCCTTTGTGCAGTGATTTGCTATTTACAGCAGGAAAAAAATCATTTATCGTATGTTTGTATGCTGCTGCTTGCCCTTGTCATGACGACGAACCGGAATCAGATGGAGATCTGCTTTGTGCTGGTTGGGATCCTCTCCGTATGGTGGAATCTGATCAGACCGCGTAAAAGGCTGTGGAAGAAATGCTTTTTGGAGATCATAGGGGTGGCTGCGGCTGTGGCGCTGACCGTGTGTTTAACGTTACTCTATTGTTACGTGCAATGGGGGTATTTTGAAAAATCCTCTGAGAATACGTTTACGATGATGTCGAACCTGCTTTACGCCTCCGACGCGGAGGATGCGGCGTTGTTTGAAGATGAGGATGCGCGTATGGTTTTTTCGGAGCTTTATGCGCAGGCAGAGGAAAACGGATGGACGCACCGCTATGCAGGGGAAGGCTGGTATGCGAACGGGGAAGCCGTGGCGGACTGCCATGACCGCATCAAATATTCTGTCATCCGGCCGTTTTTTCAGCGGTACGTCGCGGAGCGCGGAATGGAACCGATGGGCTTTGAGAGCGATCGGATCAAAAAAGCGGTATCAAAGGAAATTCAGGATGTGCTGTTTCGGGCGCATGTATGGGACTGGGTTTATAATGCTTGCTGCATGATGCCGAAGGGCTTAATCCTTTCCGTCATTCCGATCATCCCCCAGGGGCTTTATCCGTTTGCGGCCATGGGAGCGGTCGTGGTATGGGGGATTTTCCTTGCGGCAGGCTGCTGGCTGCTTTTTCATAAAAAATACCGCGAGAAGGAAAGCGGACTCATTGCGTTTGCGATTCTGACCGTCAGTTTTATGGGAATGAATGTGGCGGGGATTTGCTTTGTCATCTTTGTGCAGTCCCGCTATTTGAACTATACACAGGGTATGTTTTGGATCGTTTGTTTTCTTATGCTGCGCGCGCTTTATCGCGGGGGGAAAACGACTGTGCAAAAAGAATAAAGGAGCGGAAGAAACCAATGGGAAAAATCAATGTGGAGACATGCGAAATCGAAGGCTTAAAGATCATCACCCCCGAAGTGCGGGGAGACGCCCGGGGCTATTTTATGGAGACGTATCAATATAACGACTTCAAGGCGGCGGGCATCGAGGAAGTATTTGTGCAGGATAATCAGTCGGCATCGAAAAAAGGCGTTCTGCGCGGACTGCATTTCCAAATTCAGTATCCGCAGGACAAGCTCGTCCGCGTGATTCGCGGCGAGGTGTTCGATGTGGTGGTAGACCTGCGAAAAGGAAGTAAGACCTACGGCAAATGGCACGGCGTGCTGCTCTCCGAGGAGAATAAAAAGCAGTTTTTTGTCCCGAAGGGCTTTGCGCATGGTTTTTTAGTGCTTTCCGAATATGCGGAGTTCTGCTATAAATGTTCGGATTTTTATCATCCGAATGATGAGGGCGGTATCCGCTATGACGATCCGGACATTGGCGTAGCGTGGCCGATTCCCGCAGGCATGGAGCTAATCCAGTCCGAGAAGGATACGAAGTGGGGCGGTATCAAAGAATATACAGAGAAATATCTCGGATAAGGGGAAGGACTTTGACGGAAGGAATCCGTTCGGAGGAAGGGAATCCTTTTGGGTTCAGGGAATTTCAATGAAGGAAAAGGCGGGTTACGGATATGAGAGCAAAACCCATCATCTCCAAAAAAACAGGAATCTTGCTGATCACATTGATCGGGGCGATTTTCCTTGCGATTTTGTGGAGTCATCAGAATCAGTTTGCCGAGCCGGAGCATGAGCTGGTAAAAAAGATCATTGCAACGGCGATCGTCGTGTTCGGCGTATTTCTTTTTGTCGCTTTTTATGATAAGCTGATGGTGCTGCCCGCGGAGCTGTGGCAGAACAGGCGGCTGATTTGGAAATTGGCGAAGAATGACTTTAAGACGCGTTACGCAGGCTCATATCTCGGCATGGTATGGGCGCTTGTGCAGCCTGTCGTCACGGTGCTGCTGTATTGGTTTGTCTTTGGCACGATCATGCAGTCGAGGCAGTCGATCGGAAATACGGAGATTCCCTATGTTCTGTGGCTGACGGCGGGACTTGTGCCGTGGATGTACTTTTCGGAGGCGCTTTCAAACGGCACGAACGCGCTGCTGGAATATAATTATTTAGTAAAAAAGGTCGTTTTTAAGATCAGTATCCTTCCGATCATCAAGGTGTTTGCGGCGACGTTCATGCATATGTTTTTTGCCTGCGTGATGCTGGTGTTATATTTTTGCTATGGAAATGCGCCGAGTGTTTATATGCTGCAGCTCATTTATTTCAGCTTCTGCATGTTCATCCTTGTGCTGGCGGCTTGCTATACGACCTGTGCAGTCGTCGTGTTTTTCCGTGACTTAAATCAGATCATCGGTATTTTTTTACAGATCGGTATGTGGGCGACGCCGATCCTGTGGAATATCACGATGCTGTCGCCGACGATGCAGATTATTTTTAAGCTCAATCCAATTTTCTATATTGTCAACGGGTATCGGAGTGCGTTGTTTGAAAAATCATGGTTTTGGGAGGATTTCTATTCCACCATGTATTTTTGGATCGTGGTCATTTTGCTGTTCGCGCTCGGTGCGTTGATCTTCAAACGCTTAAAGGTGCATTTCGCGGATGTAATGTGAGAAGAACTTCTAAAGCTCGCACCAATGGGTGCTTCGCTAAGAAGTTCTACGGTTCGCGTAGCGAACCTTTCTCACATTGAAGAATCGCTAAAGCGATTCTTCACAAAGGCATGGATGTGGGTGTCATATCATGAGCAAAGTTAGCGTCAAAAGAATCGTATTGTGATTCTTTTGACGCGAGAAAGCGCCGGAGGCGCCTTTGCGAATGGCGCGTGCTGAACTGTTACGGATTGTTTGCGTCATAGCCGCCGCGCCTTTGCGAATGGCGCGTGCTGAACTGGTCACGGAATGCTTGCACCGCCGTCGGCGGTGTGTGAAAGGGATAAAGCCATGGGGAATGTTGTGGATTTAAAGAACCAGCCGGTCAAGCCGGAGCGGGAAGTTGCGGTATCGGTGGAAGACGTCACAAAAATATATAAGCTGTATGACCGGAACCGCGACCGTATGAAGGAAGCGCTGGGGCTTACGAGGAAAAAGCTGCATCGCGAGCATTTTGCCTTAAACGGCGTGAATATGAAGATTTATCAGGGAGAGACGGTCGGTATCATCGGCACGAACGGTTCCGGGAAATCGACGCTCCTAAAGATCATTACGGGCGTGCTCAATCCGAGCGGCGGAAGTGTGACGGTCAACGGGCGCATTTCGGCGCTCTTAGAGCTCGGCGCCGGATTTAACATGGAATATACGGGAATTGAGAATATCTACTTAAACGGCACGATGATGGGATTTTCGAATGCGGAGATCGAGGAGCGCATGCAGGGAATTCTGGAGTTTGCCGATATCGGCGATTTTGTGAATCAGCCTGTTAAAACGTATTCCTCCGGTATGTTTGTCCGCCTCGCGTTTGCCGTGGCAATCAACATTGACCCGGAAATCCTCATTGTTGATGAGGCGCTTTCAGTTGGAGATGTGTTTTTTCAATCGAAATGCTATCATAAGTTTGAAGAATTTAAGAAAATGGGAAAGACGATCCTGTTTGTCAGTCATGACCTGAGCAGCATTGCAAAATACTGCGACCGCGTCGTTTTGATCGACAGAGGCATCAAGCTTGGGGAAGGCACGCCCAGACAGATGATCGACGATTACAAACGCGTGCTGGTCGGACAATATGAGATGAATGAGGAAAAGGCGGAGGAATCCGTGTCCGCAGGCGAGAATCCGGAGCTGTTGGAATATGGCACCAAGCAGGCGCAGATCACGGAGTTTTATATCACGGACGATCAGGGAAAGCGCGCGACAGCAGTCATTAAAGGAACGGAATTCCATATTACGATGCGGGCGGATTTCTATGAGGACTTACCTGCCCCCATTTTTGCGTTTTCTTTTAAGAATATCAAGGGAACGGAGATCACGGGAACGAACACGATGTTTGAGAAGGCGTTTTTAGAGCCGGTCAAAGCAGGGGATACAAAGGAGGTCGTGTTCACGCAGAAAATGTCGCTGCAGGGGGGCGAATACCTGCTTTCCTTAGGTTTGACGGGATATGAGAAAGATGATTTTCAGGTGTATCACAGACTGTATGACGTGCTGAATGTCACGGTCGTATCGGACAAAAACACAGTCGGGTTTTATGATATGGATTCGGTCGTGACCGTGGTCGGCGCGGAGAAAGAGCGGGCAGGAAAAAGCGGCTGAGTCGGTCAGGTCTGGCGGGATGGCTAAGCCGTAAGACAACGGCAATCACGGGAGCAGCCGGCAGACGGGAACGGCTGAGCAATAAGGACGGAAACGGATATGACAGAACAGATCGGAAACGTAACATTGGATGAGACTTATTACGGCGGGACGGATCTCTATTGCGACGGCGATGTGGAGGATACCCTGCTTGCGATCGCGCGCGATCATTCCGAGGAGGAGTTTGCGCGCATCATTGAGGAGCAGAAAAGCTGGCCGGTATTGTATCATCTTTCCCGCTTTCGGGAGAATATCATCAGCTGGCTTCCGATTACCCGGGACAGTAAGGTTTTAGAGATCGGAGCAGGCTGCGGCGCCATCACGGGCGCACTTTCTAAGCGCGCGGGCAGCGTGACCTGTGTAGATTTATCGAAAAAAAGAAGCATGATCAACGCGTACCGTCATCAAAAATCCGGAAATATCACGATCAAGATCGGCAATTTCAAGGATATTGAGCCGAGTCTTGACACCGACTATGATTTTGTGCTGCTGATCGGCGTGTTTGAATACGGGCAGGGTTATATCGATACGGATACGCCCTATGAGGATTTTTTGAGGATCGTCCGCAGGCATTGTGCGCCGCAGGGCAGGATCGTCATTGCGATCGAAAATAAATACGGGCTCAAATATTTCGCAGGCTGTAAGGAAGACCATGTCGGAGACTATTTTACCGGACTGGAGGATTATCCGGCAGGGGGAGGCGTCCGCACGTTTGGGCGGGATGGACTCATCCGGATCATGGAGCGCTGTGGAATTGACGAGTATCATTTTTATTACCCGTATCCGGATTATAAATTTATGACGACGCTGTACTCCGACGCCTATCTGCCGCGTGTCGGAGAATTGACTAATAATATGCGTAATTTCGACAGGGAGCGCATGGCGCTCTTTGATGAAAAGAATGTATATGACGGGCTCATACGCGAGGGCAGATATGCGGAGTTCGCCAATTCTTTTTTGGTTGTGATCGGGGAGCCGACGGAGCAGATTTATGTGAAATATTCCAATGACCGGGCGCAGCAGTATGCGATCCGCACGGATATTTGTGTATCGGACGGTGTCCGGTATGTGGAGAAGCACCCCGATGCGCCTAAGGCACAGGCGCATATTCAAAAGCTGCTGGAGAGCTATGAAAAGCTGTGTCAAAAATACGAGGGGAGCGGACTTTCCATCAATACCTGTGAGGCGGCGGGGGAGGCCGTGCGCTTTGCCTATGTGGAGGGCGGGACGTTAGAGGAGGCGCTGGATGAATGCCTGTACCGGGACGACGAGGAAGGGTTTCTTGCGCTGCTTGCGCGCTATGAGGAGATCGCGGCGTACCATGAGGATATGCCTGTCAGCGACCATGATCTGATCTTTGCGAATATCCTGATCGGTGCTGAGGATAGCGGTGCAGCGGCCAAGCAGAGTGATGCCGTGGTGTCAAAGGGGTGGAGCGGCAAACTCAGTGCGCCGTGGACGTTGATCGATTATGAATGGACGTTTCCGGAGGCGGAGGATGGTGCGGAGCTTACGAAGCGCGCGATGTTCGTTTACGCGTCCGGTCCGGAGATCAGGCGGCGGTGGCTGTTTGCGCATGGGATTGCGCAGCGTTACGGCATTGCGCCGGAAAATCTTGCGCGTCTGCAAAAAGAGGAGAACGAGTTCCAACAGCGCGTGATGCTCGGACAGCGGTCGATGGCACAGCTGTATGAGCAGATGGGGCAGCCGGTCACGCCGGTCCGCGACTTGGTGCTTGCGGATCAGGCGATGGAGCCTTTTCGCAGATTTCAGGTTTATGTGGATGCGGGGGAAGGGTTTTCGGAGGAGCAGTCCTTTTTTATGCCGAACGTCTATCAGGACAGGAGCCGCGTGAACGTGCGGATTCCGTTTGCAAAAGAAGTACGGGCGCTGCGCTTAGATCCGGCGCTTGTTCCGTGTATGCTGTACAATATAAAAATCTGTGTCAACGGAAGGTGTGTCTATGAACAGACACCGGGCGCGGGAGGGAAGCTTACGGGTTCTGACTGCTCGATTTCCCAAAACGGGATCACTGCACCCGGCGGCGCTATGGTGTTTATCACGAACGACCCGAATCTCACCGTTTTTTTGGATAAAATGGAACGCGCCGAAGAAAATGAGCTGACGATGGAAGCAGGAATTGTTTTTTTGACGGACGAGGCGGCAAAGAGCCTGTACCGCCAGCATCCTGATGCGACACCTGTATCTGGGGAGCCGCAAGGGAAGGAAAAGCGTAAAGCGTTTTGGAAGCGTTGATAAATAAAGAGAAAAGAGAACATAGAAATGCCGGGAAATATAAAGCAGACAATTCAAGAGATCAAGATCAGGCAATGTAAAAAGGAGCATGATAAAGAGGTAGAGAGGCAGGCGGACCGCTATCCCCAATGGGTCATATCGGAGGAGCCGAAGCAAAATGACGAGTTATATCTAAGCGAGCCGGTCGGCGATATGGCGGCTTTGCCGGGAGCGCAGCCTGCTGCCGAGGAAAGAAAACTAAAAAGCGCAGTGATCGGTTTTGACGAGCTTGCCGCCGGTGTGCATCCGTTTGACGGTGTGAAGCAGCCCATTGTGGTCCTTGCGGATACACAGGCGGGCGTTCTTTCCGCGCGTGCGCAATCCCGCGTTACGGCGCTGTTTGCTGCGCATTCGGACTGGGATATGATCTATGGGGATGAAGATCATTGTTTTGCAAAGAATCGTTTTGCACCGTGGATGAAGCCGGACTATTCGCCGGATACCCTGTTATCGTTTCCGTATTTCGGGGGTTTTGCGGCATTTCGCCTCTCATCCTATGGGGATGTGATGTGGATCGACGACGCGGCGGGAAAAGTCAGGGTCTATGACTTTTTACTGAAATGCAGCGAACGGGAAAAAAAGATCGTGCATGTGCCGGAGGTGTTCTTTCACAGAACGGCGACACAGGAACAGTATGCGGCATATCGGGCGATCGACAGGGATGATCCGCGCATGATGACCGCGGATGACTGTATGCCGTGGGCGCTTCCGTGGGAGGATCAGGAGGACTACCGTGAGATCCGCCTGCAGGCGATGAAACGGCGCGGTTATGCGGGAGAGCTTGTGCCGGATGCATTCGGGATTTTACAGCCTGTTTATGAGATCAAGGATAATACGGCGGGGAAAAAGCCCCTTGTATCCATTATCATACCGTCAAAGGATAATGTCGATGTGCTGGAGCGGTGCATCCGTTCCGTGCGGGCGCATGAAGCGTATCCGCATTATGAGATTCTGGTGGTCGATAACGGCAGCGCCGGTGCGGTTCGCACACGGATGAAGAATCTTGAGCGGGAGTTTTCGTTTTCTTACTATTATGAACCGATGGAGTTTAATTTTTCACAGATGATCAACCTTGGCGTGTCGAAGGCGCGGGGGGATTATCTGCTCCTGTTAAACGACGACTGCGAGGTCACGCAGGACGACTGGCTGCTTAAAATGCTCGGACAGGCGCAGCTTCCTCATGTCGGTGCAGTGGGAGCAAAGCTCATATATCCTGACTCCGATCTGATCCAGCATGCGGGTGTGACGAATTTAACGGCAGGACCTGCGCACAAACTGCAGCGGGATTCGGATTCTCACAGTTATTATTATGGTCGGAATCGTTTTTGCTATGACTATATCGGCGTTACGGCGGCGTGCATGATGGTTGCGCGCGATCGGTTTGAGGCGGTGGGCGGCTTTGACGAGGGGCTGCGCGTTGCGTTCAACGACGTGGATTTCTGCTTTAAGCTCTATGAGCGCGGATTGTATCAGGTCATGCGAAACGATGTGGTGCTTTATCATCATGAGTCTTTGAGCCGTGGGGATGATCTTTTAACCGAAGAAAAAACAATGCGGCTGATGCAGGAGCGTGACTTACTCTATGAACGGCATCCGCAGTTAACGGCGCGCGATCCGTTTTACAGCGTGAATCTGCTCGGCTGCGTGATCGATTACCTGATCAATTACCAGTATGAATATGACAGGGGCGACACCCGGACGGGGCTGCTTCCTGAGCCGGTCGAGGTACAGCCGGAATGGTACAACGAGTGTCTGATCGTCATGGTGGACCGCGCGGTCAAAAAGGATTTTATGGATGTTTTGACAAAGCAGACCGTCTATCAGATCGAGGGATGGGCGTATGTGCTCGGACAGGACAACTGTCGTTATACGATGAGTATTCTTTTGAAAAAAGAGGACGGTACTTTCATTGAGGCGGAGACGCTCAGGCGTTATCGCCCCGATGCGGTCAAGATTCTTCCGGAGCAGAAAAACATAGAACTTTCCGGATTTGTGGCATGTCTGCCGCCCGGAGCGCTGCCGCCCGGCGATTATCCGGTCTACCTGCTTTTCAGGGATCAGTGTTCGAGACAGCGGCTGCTCCGGGATACGGGTTCGGTGCTGAAAGTAGATGAGGATGGAAAGTGAAATGTCATAATGGGGTGATGAAGTGGCGCTTCGCTTTCATCAATATATAGAAATTGTATTGGAGAATCAATATGTCTGACAGGCAACAGGAGGAGCTGCTTTCCTATTATCAGGCGGCTTACGAAAAAGAAAAAATAAAGAATGCGCAGCTTGCGGGACGGCTTGCGGATGCACAGAGCCGTGCCGACGACCTGCAGTTTAAGCTTGACCATATTAAGAACAACCCGCTTTGGAAAGCGACGTTTCCGGTGCGCGGGCTGATTCATGTACTCATCCGCACAAAAGACCGGATCAAGCGTTACGGCAATCCCAAGGGGCTGATGCGTAAGATCCGCAATAAGATGCAGGAGAAACGGGCAATCGCGCGCTACGGAACGAAAAGCTTTCCCTCCAAGGAGGAGAGAGCGGAGATGAAGCGAACGGATTTTCCCAAAAACGTCAAGTTTTCCATCCTTGTACCGCTGTGGAATACACCGGAACAGTTTTTGCGCGAGATGATCGAATCCGTGCAGTGGCAGGTGTATGAGAACTGGGAACTCTGCCTTGCAGACGGCTCGGATGCGGCGCATGCCTATGTCGGCGAGATCGTGGGAAAGTATATGCAGTCGGATGCGCGTATCCGCTATCAAAAGCTTTCTGAAAATAAGGGGATCGCGGGCAACACGAATGAGTGCTGTGCAATGGCGACGGGAGATTATATCGGACTGTTCGACCATGACGACATTCTGCATCCCTGTGCGCTCTATGAGTATATGAAGGTGATCTGTGAAAAGGACGCGGATTATATTTATTGCGATGAGGCGACGTTCCACAAGGGAAATATCAATCGCATGATCACTTTGCATTTTAAGTCCGACTATGCGGTGGATACGCTGCGCGCCAACAATTATATATGCCACTTCAGTGTTTTTTCCAAAACGCTGTTAGAGGGCGGGGAGCTGTTCCGCTCGCAGTTTGACGGCAGTCAGGATCATGATATGATCCTGCGCCTGACAGATAAGGCGAAGCGCGTCGTGCATGTGCCGAAGCTGTTGTATTACTGGCGTTCCCACAAGGCAAGCGTGGCTTCCGACATCAGCGCGAAGCCCTATGCAATCGAGGGAGCAAAGGGCGCGGTGGCAGCGCACTTAAAATCGCACGGCTTTGAGGATTTCGAGATCCTATCAACCCGCGCTTTCGAGACGATCTTCCGCATCAAATATGCGCTGACGGCGCGGCCGCTCATTTCGATTCTGATCCCGAATAAGGATCATGTCTCGGACTTAAGCCGGTGCATCGAGTCGATTTTAGACAAATCGACCTATGACAATTACGAGATCATCGTCATTGAAAATAACAGTACGACAAAGGAGATTCAGGATTATTACAGCGAGATCGCAAAGCATCCGAACATTCGGGTTGAGACATATGAGGGAGAATTTAATTACTCCAAGATCAATAACTTCGGCGCGTCGAAGGCAAAAGGCGACTATCTTCTTTTGTTAAACAATGATACGCAGGTCATTACGCTTGACTGGATGGAGGAGCTGTTGATGTATGCGCAGCGCGACGATGTGGCGTGTGTGGGAGCCAAGCTCTACTATGAGGACTACACGATCCAGCACGCTGGTATCGTCATCGGACTCGGCGCGCACCGCACCGCGGGGCATACCCATTATAAGGTCAACAAAGAAAACCTGGGATATATGGGAAAGCTCTGCTATGCGCACGACGTCAGCGCCGTGACAGGCGCGTGTCTCATGGTGAAAAAATCATTGTTTGACAAGGCGGGCGGCTTGGACGAGCAGTTCGCAGTTGCATTAAATGACGTGGATTTCTGCCTGCGCATGCGTGAGCTCGGCTACCTGAACGTCTTCACACCGTTTGCAGAGCTGTTTCACTACGAATCCGTTTCGCGCGGGTCAGATGTTTTGGGGAGCGCTTCCAAGGGAAGCACGAAACAGGCTGCGAAGGAGGCGGACGAGGCGGACACAAAAAGGGCATCGCGCTACAACGAGGAAGCGGCGCGCTTTAGAGAGAAATGGAAGGAAGCGCTCGCGGCGGGTGATCCCTACTTTAATCCAAATTTCTCTTTAGATAATTCAGATTATGTGTTATACTAAGCAATGTGACGGAAGTTCCACCCAAAATGGCTGGGTGACGTCTATGTCCCCGGTTTTGTTGGAGATGGAACGGGCAGGGCATGGTATCATTATTTGGATCAAGCGGCAAGGTTGTGTCAGTCGAATTTATGATCTGGCGTAAAACAGAATCTTGCATTTGATTGACAATGTTTGCAGGCGCACATATAATATATAGAAAGAAAATAAGGAGAGATGCCATATATGGCTACTACAAATATTAATGTACGTGTGGATTCTGCATTAAAACAGGAAGCGGAAGCTCTTTTTAACGATATTGGTCTGAATATGTCTTCCGCGATTAATATGTTTTTGCGCTCTGCGATCAATCATAACGGCATTCCGTTTGAAGTAAAGCGCCCAACACCAAATGCGGAAACAAAGGCGGCGTTGGACGAATATGAAGAAATGGAAAAAAATCCGGATAAATATAAGCGTTATGGGTCTTTTGATGAAATTTTAGATGAGGTATTTGGCGATGCTTGATATTGTTCCATCTAATCAATTCAAAAAAGATTTAAGGCTTGCTAAAAAACGCGGCTGTAAAATGGATAATTTGCGAAAGGTCATTGATATATTAGCGCATGAACAGAAGTTGGATGCAAAGTATCATGACCATGAATTAACGGGCAATTATAAAGGATTTCGAGAGTGTCATGTTGAGCCGGACTGGCTTCTTGTTTACCGCATTAATCAGGATGCACTTGAAATATTTTTATTCCGTACAGGGACACATTCTGATTTGTTTTGACGGATACTATAGAGTGGAAGGATTGTATTTTATCATTTAATTTTAAGCATATTGTAAATATAAAGACAATCAGAGGAGTCAGGGCAATTACACATCTTGAAGGTTATAAAGATATTGATATTATGAATCCGTCCGTATTATTGGGGGGTGAAGAATAATGGCATATCCATTGGAAATCAGTCCTGAGTTTACAATTGAAGATATACATCGGATTCGTGAACGTAATTATGAGGAAACAAAGCATATGACTGTTAAGGAAAAACTGCTTTATTATAATACGCCCAGAACAGATGCATAAGAGCAGATAAAGCAGATCAGGGCGAAGTGAAACAGAAAGATATAGCATTTTACAATAAAAATAGAATAGAGTTTTTATTGGGAATGGATTATAATGATACCGATAATCGAGGTGTGTTTGAGAGGAACATGTTTATAGTGGAATGTGTACGATGTGGATGTGAGTTTGATGTTTCTAGAGCCAGGCGTGTCACTAGTGCTCGATATGGTGCGGGGATATATAATGACATCTATCCTGATGAAGACGTTTGCGAAGAATGTGCATGCGAGGAACTGTGTGAAGCTTATTCGGCGGGTGGGGAAGTATTTAAGTTAATGGGTGATCGATATTGATATTAAAGATGTCAGAGGGTAAAATCAAAAATATGATTATTAAAAACCAATTTGACAAGTATTTCTTAATGTATTTGCATTTATTATAAAGATCTCTGTGAAAATTGTAGATTTTTTATTGAATTCAGAAGTAAACAGAAACATATTCATAAAATGTCAATAAAAAACAGGAGGGACGAGGAATGGGTTACATGGAGCAGTATCAATTTTGGTGTGAGGATTCTTATTTTGACGCGGAGACAAAAGCGGAGCTTGCGGCGATCAAAGATAATCCCGCAGAGATCGAGGATCGTTTTTACAAGGAATTAGAGTTCGGGACGGGTGGACTGCGCGGCGTGATCGGCGCAGGAACGAACCGGATGAACATTTATACGGTGCGCAAGGCAACACAGGGTCTCGCAAACTATATTATCCAGAATAACGGACAGGACAAGGGAATTGCGATCGCGTATGATTCCCGTTTTATGTCCCCTGAGTTTGCTGATGAGGCGGCGCTGTGTATGGCTGCAAACGGCATTAAAGCGTATGTGTTTGAGTCGCTTCGCCCGACACCGGAGCTTTCCTTCGCGCTCCGTACGCTTGGCTGCATTTCCGGCATTGTCATCACGGCAAGCCACAATCCGCCTGAATATAACGGCTATAAGGTATATTGGGAGGACGGCGCGCAGATCACGGCACCGAAGGATAAAGAGATCATTGAAAAGGTCAAAGCGGTAACGGATTACCATACCGTAAAAACAATGGACAAGCAGGCGGCAATGACTGCCGGACTTTACAATGTCATCGGCAAGGAGATTGACGATGCGTACATGGTGGAGTTAAAGAAGCAGATCATTCATCCCGAGGTGATCAAAGAGGTTGCCGAGGATATTAAGATCGTGTATACGCCGCTGCACGGAACGGGCAACATTCCGGTGCGCAGAGTGCTTTCCGAGCTGGGATTCAAACATGTCTATGTCGTTCCTGAGCAGGAAGATCCGGATCCGAAGTTTACGACGTTAGAATACCCGAATCCGGAGGATCCCAAAGCGTTTGCGTTGGCGTTAAAGCTCGCAAAGGAAAAGGACGCGGACATTGTACTTGCAACCGACCCGGATGCGGATCGTCTCGGCATTTATGCAAAGGACGCCAAAACAGGAGAATATGTCTCCTTTACCGGCAATATGAGCGGTATGCTCATTGCGGAATATCTTTTAAGAGAACGCAAAGCGACAGGCAAAATGCCGGAGAATCCGGCGCTTGTCACGACGATCGTGACGACCAATATGGCGCGGGCGATCGCTGAGGATTACGGATGCAGATTTGTGGAGGTTCTGACCGGCTTTAAGTTTATCGGCGAGCAGATCAAGCTCTTTGAGCAGAGCGGCTCCAACAACTATGTATTCGGCTTAGAGGAGAGCTACGGCTGTCTGGCGGGAACCCATGCGAGGGATAAGGACGCCTGTGTTGCCGTTATGTGTCTTTGCGAGGTTGCCGCTTGGTGCAAGAAGCAGGGCATTACCGTATGGGATCAGATGCTGAATATCTATGAGAAGTATGGATACTATAAAGAGGGACAGTATGCGATCACCTTAAAGGGTATTGACGGTTCCAAGCAGATTGCGGCGATGATGGATGGCTTACGTCAGAATCCGCCGAAGGAGTTTGGCGGACTGAAGGTATTAAAGCTGCGTGATTATGTCTTAGATCAGGTGACGGATATGGAGACGGGCGCGGTAACACCGACCGGACTTCCGAATTCCAACGTGCTCTACTTCGATCTGGAGAATGATTCCTGGTGCTGCGCGCGTCCGTCCGGAACGGAGCCGAAGATCAAATTCTACATGGGTGTAAAGGGCTCAAGCCTTGCGGATTCCGATGAGAAGCTTCAGGCGCTGACCGCAGCGGTAAAGGAAAAGATTGATAAATAACAGATGATATTCATAAAGCATGCAGTCAAATGTGTGGCTGCATGCTTTTGCATGCGAGTCAAAGTATGTGGCTGCATGCTTTTGCATGCGGGGAGACGCCGATCACAATGACAGGAAGACAATTAACGGACGGAATCAAAAAAACATTCCGTTATGCGAAGCGAAACGGCTGGCGCAATGCGTATTATGCGGCGTCGGAACGCTTAAAACAATTAAAGAAGCGCTATGAATATGAGCCGCCTTCGGATGAGCTTCTTGCGGCGCAGCGGACGCATATTTGGGTAAATGCGCCCAAAGTGAGCGTTCTTGTGCCGGCGTATGAGACGAACGAGACGTTTATGAAGGAACTGATTGACAGCGTCAGAGCGCAGACCTACAGTAATTGGGAGCTGATCGTGGCGGATGCCGGTAAGGGCGGCGGCGTAAAAAACGTTGTCTATCCCTATACCCGCGAGGATGCGCGAATCAATTATCACCGTTTGGGAGAAAATAAAGGAATCTCCGGCAATACCAATGCAGGACTTTCTTTCGTGAACGGCACGTATACGGCATTGCTTGATCATGACGACCTGCTTGCGCCCGACGCACTTTACGAGATGGTCTGCGCGGCTGCGGCACAGCCGGAGGCGGCGCTGTTCTACTCGGACGAGGATAAATGCGATGCGAAGACGGAGCATTTTGATACGCCGCACAAGAAGCCGGATTTTGATCTTGATCATCTTTTGACCAATAATTATATCTGCCATCTGGCGATGCTGAAAACGGATGTGCTGAAAAGCTTACGTCTGCGAACGGAGTATGACGGGGCGCAGGATTACGATCTGTTCCTGCGGGCAGTCGCGGCGGGGAAAAAAATCGTGCATGTGCCCAAGGTGCTCTATCATTGGCGCAGCCATGGACAGTCAACGGCAGACAATCCGGAAAGCAAGCGCTATGCTTATGATGCGGGCAGGCGCGCGCTGGATGATTTTTACAGAAGTATGGGATGGGCGGCGCATGCCGAAGAGGACATGCATGTAGGATTTTACCGTACCGTTTATGAAACAAACATATTTGACGTTCGCTCCGAGGTCGGCTTAACAGGCGGCAGGCTTGTGCGCCGGAACAAAGTGACGGGGGGCGCAATGACAGCGGACGGGACATTGCTGTATGGTGGAATGCCGGTGCATTACAGCGGCTATATGAACCGCGCCGTGCTTGCTCAGAGTGTGCCGGCGCTTGATTTACGCTGTATGTCGGTGCGGGAGGAGCTAAAGGAACTGTATGCGGAATATACCGCCCGGTTGGAACAGGGAGAGGGAGATGCGATCGATTTAAGCCTTTCTTTTTGTACGGAAGTCCGCAGACAGGGATACCTCTTGATTTACAATCCATGGGATTTATGCTATACTGAAAGATGATTTTACAAAATGTGTCAAAACAGGAGACTATCTGACGCGCTGCCGCGTCTAATAAGCATTGGGGGAAGCGCCGGGAATGTCCAAGGTTACGGTTGTCATACCGAATTATAATGGAAAAAAATACGTAAAACCCTGCATGGATTCCCTGATGGCTCAGAGTTTTACCGATTTTTCAGTCATCATCGTCGATAACGCTTCCACGGACGGCAGTATGGATGTTCTTGCCGAATGGATGACAGAAAAAGGAAACAAGGAATGGGCGGCGAGTGCAGATACTAACGGTAGCCCTAGGGTTACCTGCATCAGGTTAAACAAAAATACAGGGTTTTCCCACGCGGTCAATTTCGGGATCGGACGCGCCATAGGAGCATATGTTTTTTTGCTCAATAACGACACGAGCGTTCACCGCGAATGCCTGTCAGAGCTTGTCCGGTTTATGGATGCGCATGAAAATGCATTTTGCGCCGGCGCCAAAATGCTGATGATGTCGTCTCCCGAATATATTGATGACTGCGGTGATTACTATAATGCGCTTGGCTATGCGTATGCTGCCGGAAAAGGAAAGAGGAGTGCGGATTACAAGGCGGTGCGGGAGGTTTTTTCCGCCTGCGCGGGTGCGGCGCTTTACCGGACGGGGATGCTTCGGCGCATCGGACTGTTTGACGAAAATCATTTTGCTTATCTGGAAGATGTCGATGTCGGCTACCGCGCGCGTCTTCACGGGCTTTCCAGTTATATTGTGCCCTCAGGCATGGTACTTCATGCGGGAAGCGCGGTGAGTGGTTCAAGGCATAACGCGTTTAAGGTGCGCTTATCGTCCAGGAACAGTATCTATGTGATCTACAAAAACCAGCCGCTGATGCAACGGTTGTTAAATTTGCCTTTCATTTTTGTGGGCATACTTGTGAAATTTCTATATTTTAGTAATAAAGGGCTCGGCGGCGTTTATATGAAGGGTGTGGCTGCCGGGATCCGGTTTTGTTTTACAAAGGAGGCGGGCAGGCATAAGGTTCGTTTCCGGCCGGAAAATATGCGGTATTATGTGCGGATCCAGTTGGAATTATGGCGAAATCTGTTCTATATGCGCTGACCCGGGCGGGGATGAGAATGGGAATTTTAGCAAATTTTTATTGTAAAAAAGAGAATCATATTGTAATATGTTGATGGTGTGAAAACAGGGTGATTGAACTTGATCAAAGATAATCAGAAATATTTCAACCGCCTTCATGTTCTGTTAGATGCGGCGATTGTGGCCGGCAGTTATCTGTTGGCTTGGTTTATCAAATTTAAGAGCGGTCTGGTTCAAAGTGAGGCAGGTTTGTCCGAGGCAACGTACTTTTCGCTGCTTCTGTTGGTTGTTCCGCTTTTTACGATACTCTACGGCGTGTGCAATCTTTACAGCTCAAAGCGGATGTCGGGCAGAGTGCATGAGTTCTACAACATTATCAAGGCGAACACCATTGGGCTTTTGATATTTATCGCAGTGCTTTATTCCATTAAGCAGTCTCATTTTTCCCGATTCATGGTATTCGGGTTCTATGCCCTGAACATCACATTTGATGCGATCGTACGAAATTTTATCCGCTATGTGCTTCATTTTTTCCGCAGCAAGGGGTATAACGTCAAATATATTCTCCTTGTCGGATATTCGCGGGCGGCTGAGCAGTATATTGACAGGATCAATGCCAACCCCCAGTGGGGATATGTCGTGAGGGGAATCCTCGACGACCATATTCCGCGCGGAACGATGTACCGCGGAGTCAAGGTACTGGGGACAATCAATAATCTGTTCGTCATTCTGCCGCAGAGCAAGCTGGATGAGATCGCGGTCACACTGGCACTGGAGGATTACGGGAGGCTGGAAGCGATTGTATCCCTTTGTGAAAAGTCGGGGGTACATACCAAGTTTATTCCCGATTATAACAGCGTGATCCCAAGCCGGCCGTACACGGAGGATCTGATGGGACTTCCAGTGATCAATATCCGTCACGTGCCGCTTACCAACACATTTAATCTGTTGATGAAGCGGATCGTGGACATTATCGGCAGTCTGGTTTGCATCGTGCTTTTTTCACCGTTCATGCTCTTTGCCGTGATCGGGATTAAAGCAACGGATAAGGGACCTTTGATTTTTAAGCAGGAACGGGTCGGGCTGCATAATAAATCGTTTCAGATGTATAAGTTCCGTACGATGGAGGTACAGAAGCCGAGTACGGAACAAAAGGCGTGGACGACGAGGAATGATCCGCGCGTGACGAAAATCGGCAGGATTTTAAGAAAAACAAGCATCGACGAGATGCCCCAGATATTTAATGTGCTGAAAGGGAACATGAGTCTTGTGGGACCGAGACCCGAACGTCCCTTCTTTGTAGAGAAGTTTAAGGAAGAGATTCCGCGCTATATGATCAAGCATCAGGTGCGTCCGGGCATGACGGGATGGGCGCAGATCAACGGCTATCGCGGTGATACATCCATTCGCAAGCGCGTGGAATATGACCTTTACTATATTGAGAATTGGACGATGGCATTCGATATCAAGATATTATTTCTGACCTTATTCAAGGGCTTTATTAACAAGAATGCCTGCTAGAAAAGGAGCAAGAGATGGCAAAGCAGCAGTCACAGGGAACAAAACCAAACGGAAAACGGCTCACGCCGAAGCAGAGAGCGGCAAGAAAAAGAAGAAATATCATCATCTTTATTGTAGAATTATTTGTTTTGGCGATCGTTGTGATCGGCGCATGGGCTATCATCAATCTGACAAGAGTGGAGCATCATGACTTGAACGTCGGTACGCAGGATGATATTGACAGCGGCAGCAATGTGGATGTTGTTGTCAATAAGGATGTGTATGAGAACTATACCGAACCGGAGAATCCCATGGCGCGCTATATGCAGGTTGCGCTGTTCGGTTTAGATTCGCGTAAGAGAAAGCTGGATGCGGAATCCAGCCGTTCCGATACGATCATCATCGCGTGTATCGATACGCAGGAAAAAACGATCAAGCTGGTATCCGTTTACCGTGATACGTATCTGAACCTGACAAACGGTTCCTATAATAAATGTAACGGCGCGTATGCTGCGGGAGGCGAGGCGCGTGCGATGACGATGCTGAATACAAATTTGGATTTATATATTACGGATTATGTGACAGTCGGTTTTTGGGGAATGATCGATGCCATCGATAAACTGGGCGGTGTATGGATTGATGTGCAGCAGAGCGAGATTGTGCATTTGAACAGTTA
The DNA here is from genome assembly GCA_947176965.1 of uncultured Lachnospiraceae bacterium. Lineage (GTDB taxonomy): Bacteria > Bacillota > Clostridia > Lachnospirales > Lachnospiraceae > DLAJ01. The sequence goes on from CAMWSU010000033.1 coordinate 26,157, forward strand.
TCAGAAGAGTATGGTTGGAACGACGACGGACGGCATCAATTATTATGCGAAGGAAGGCGTTGATTATACGCCGGTGACGGAGAGCGGCTATCAGCGCTTAAACGGTCTTCAGGCAACCGCTTATTGCCGAATCCGGTACGTCGGTGATGATTATGGAAGAACGGAGCGCCAGCGTAAGGTTATTGCGGCAATGATGGAGGCTGCAAGAAACATGAGCTTAAGCGAACTGACAGCCATCTTAAACAGCGATGTGTTCGAGGAATTTTCCACCAGTATCGACTTAGATGTGATTATTTCGATGCTCGGAGATATCGGAGAATATGAGATCGTGGAGAGCTGCGGATTCCCCGCAATGGACATGCTCCAGAGCGGTACGATCGGTGGAAAAGGAAGCTGTGTCGTGCCGATGGACTTAACGGCAAACGTGGCAAAGCTTCATGAGATATTGTTTGGCGTAACGGATTATCAGCCGAGTCAGACCGTGCAGGAGTACAGCAGGCAGATTCAGCAGGATACAGCAGGGTATTTGCGATAGCAGCATAACGGGAATGCAAAAGAGGATTCCATACACAGTTGGAGTCCTCTTTTTCTAAGGAAACACTGATTAAATGAGTGTTTCCTTATATAAGAGAGTAAAAAAACACATGTATTTTTATTGTACACGCATGGAACCATAAAACCGGGAGGAAGGCAGTTATGGAAACAGTGGATGTGATCATACCAACCTATCGGCCGACAAAACGGCTTTTCAGAATATTGGAGAGGCTTCATGCGCAGACTTATCCGATACAGAGGATTATTTTGATCAATACAGAAGAATCCTATATGGAGCAGTTGATCTACGGGACGTCGGTGGAGCAGGCGTTTGACTTGGACCGCTTATTTGAGAACGTGGAGCTGCGTCATATTCGCAAAGAAGAGTTTGACCATGGCGGCACAAGGCGATTCGGGGTAGGCTTGTCCGATGCCGACCTGTTTGTCTGTATGACGGACGATGCGGTTCCGGCGGATACGCATTTGATCGGGGAATTGGTGTCGGGGCTTTCAGGCGACAGTGTGGCAGTCTGCTATGCGAGACAGCTTGCACGTAAAAACAGCAGCGAGACGGAGCGTTTGATAAGGCAGTTCAATTATCCGCAAGAACCGTGCATAAAATTTGAAAAGGATCGGGAACGGCTCGGCATCAAGACGTATTTTTGTTCCAATGTATGCGCTGCCTATCGGCGGGATATTTATGAGGAATTGGGCGGTTTTGCGGAGCATACGATATTTAATGAAGATATGATTTATGCAGCAAGCGCGGTAAAAAAAGGCTATGGCATCGCTTACCGGCCGTCTGCACGGGTATATCATTCCCACCGTTATACGGGCAGGCAGCAGTTTCGCCGTAATTTTGATCTGGGAGTATCGCAGGCAAAGCATCCCGAGGTGTTTTCAGGGCTTAAGTCCGAAGGCGAAGGAATGCGCATGGTAAAGCGGACGGCGGCACATCTTTACCGGATCGGGAAGAAAGAACAGATTCCCGGTCTGATCGTGGAAAGCGCCTGCAAGTATGCGGGGTATCAGCTCGGAAAGCATTATGCGCTGCTTCCGAGGAAGCTGATTTTTGCCTGTACGGGGAATCGCGAATTTTGGAACCGGGAATTTGGAGAAAGCAGCTGAAGTCGGTTCGCTATGACTGAGGTATCAATATAAATAGAAAAAAGGAGCATGACAGTATATGTGTGGAATCGTAGGATATATCGGCACAAGGCAGGCGGCACCGGTCATTTTGGACGGACTGGCGAAACTGGAATACCGTGGATATGATTCGGCAGGGATGGCGATTTATGACGGGCAGGAGATTCACATCACAAAATCCGTCGGACGCCTAAAAGTGCTTGAGGAACTGACGCACGGCGGCGCAACGATGCCGGGGATGATCGGCATCGGACATACACGCTGGGCGACGCACGGTGCGCCGAATGACATTAACGCGCATCCGCATTATAATGCCGAGCACACGATTGCCGTCGTGCATAACGGTATTATCGAGAATTATTTACAATTAAAAAAGAAGCTGACGGACAGGGGCTATGAGTTTGTCTCCGACACCGATACCGAGATTTTGGCGCAGATGCTGGATTATTATTATACGGGCAATCCGATCGAGACCATTGCGAAGGTCATGCACCGCGTGGAGGGCTCCTATGCGCTCGGCATCATTTTCGCGGAGCATCCCGAAGAAGTGTTTGCCGTGCGAAAGGACAGTCCGCTGATCGTCGGACAGAGCGGCGATGGTTGTTTTATCGCCTCAGACGTGCCTGCCATCCTGAAATATACGCGTCAGGTCTATTATGTGGAAAACGAGGAGATTGTCAGACTCCGCGCCGACCATATGCATTTTTATAATGTGGATGCGGAGGAGATCGCGAAAAAGCCCGTGACGATCGAATGGGATGCCAATGCCGCGGAGAAGGCGGGATATGAGCATTTCATGTTAAAAGAGATGTATGAGCAGCCGAAAACGGTCAGGGAAACACTCTCACCGAGACTGCGCGATCATGATATTGTCATTGACGAGCTTCAAATGACGGCGGAGGATATTCGTGCGGTACGCAAGTTCCATATCGTGGCGTGCGGCTCTGCTTATCACGCTGGAGTGACGGGAAAATATGTGATAGAGGGACTTGCACGGATTCCGGTCGAAGTGGACTTGGCCTCGGAATTCCGCTACCGCAACCCGATCCTGGAGGAGGGCGCCACCGGCCTTGTCGTCCGCCAGGCGGGTGCGACG